>JANMUI010000135.1:0-6335 GCA_031391405.1 Betaproteobacteria bacterium | reverse complement strand
GAAAACCTAGGCGTCTGCGCGCCCGCCCGCAGACGCCCCAAGGAATAAGCCAATTTTAATCCGAACAACCCAAATCAAAAAATTTATATACATTTAGCGGGTATTTTTTTGGGCATTCGCGGTAATAAGGGCACGCAGCGTCTTCCATCAGGAATCTGCGCGCGCTGCCGCGCAGATTCCTAGCTAGCGGGTAACAAGCACCGGAATACGCGAATGGGTGAGAACGGTATTGGTCTCACTGCCAAGCAGCACCCGTTTAATTCCGGATCGCCCATGCGATGCCATGACGATGAGATCGCATTTCTCCTTCTGGGCGGTGCGTATGAGTGCATCGGCAGGGGAGCTTGATCGGACGCAGGCCCCCTTGAACGGGACGCCCGCCTTCACAGCCGCGACCTCGACCTGTTTGAGGTTCTTGACGGCGAGATTTTCGGCGTCCCGCTCGAACGCTTCGATCGTCGATGCGGGCAACGGGGTCGGGTCTCCGTAGAAGATGATCGGGTTCAGCACGTACGCGTGAAATCCCACCACTGTGGCGCGGGTCGCCTTGGCAAGTGCAACGCCCTCTGTGATCGCGCGCCGCGACAGGCGCGAGCCGTCGGTTGCTATCAGTATTCGTCGAACCATGTCGTGCTCCATTTTTTTGACGTCGAGCCAGCGTAATGGAAGGACGCAACGATCCGATTGATCGCGGCCAAAGCGTTGTCCGCGTCATGCGCGGCGCGGGCGTCCGGTGTCAGCCCACCCGAAATCAGCGCTCGACTTGAGGCAGATCAACTCCGGTCCGGCGCATCGCGAGAGTATGGCGCCAAGGGAACGCAACCTCTCGCGGGCATTACGGCTGGTCCGCGAGCTTCGATGACGGGCTTCTCATGATTGAGCCACAAACCTTCCTGCTCTATGCGCCACGCGGTCCGGGCATCATGTGCGCACTCCTCTATTTCGTGGATCGGCGGGACATCTTCGGTTGGTACACCGGGTCGTCCGATGGAGAGTTTCCGGCGCGCTTTTTCATGCTCGAACGGTATTTCGATCCAGCGGACACGCGCTTTCTGGTCTCGACCGATAACGATGTGCGGGGCGGTTGGCTATCACGGTCCGAGTCGGGCGAATCTCCCCTTGCTGAATGCCCGGTACCGGAAGCCGTTCGCCATGACCTCGATCGCGTGCAGAACGCATTCGTGCGCGAATGGCTGTTCTATCCGGATGACCGCGATGCCGCCGAAGACATCAAGACCTACGCGAATCGCGAGTTGTCGGTGCAGCCGGTCAATATTCGGGCGCTCAAGCTCGCCAAGCTGCATACCGGGGCGGCGCTATGGCGATATGGCTCGCACAACTTCGATAGCAATGTCCTCGATTTCCTGATGGAGTACTGGACGCTGGATCATCGCGCCAGTCTCGCATGAGGTCCTGGGAGTCCGCGTGGCAAACTGAGCGGATTCCTCCTAGTCGTCTTCCCTGACGAAAATTCCGTAGCGATCCAGATTGAGCTCTTCGCCGTCGCAGTCCTCGATCGGATCGGGCAGCCACGTTGGATTCGGGCGGTCCATTGTGTTCGGCAGCCATTCGATACGCGAGACTGCCAAGCTTGGATTCTCTCCGGCAGCGACGCCGGAATTTGCCATCCTGTTGTTCGCGTCGCTCCTTCACTTCGTGTGGGAGATGCTGCAAGCCCCGTTCTGGGTCGGCATGGCGGCCATGCCGCACTGGGAAGGCATACGCACCTGCGCCATCGCAACCGTGGGTGATGTCATGATCGCGCTGGTTGCGTTTTGGGCGGGTGCCATCGCCGTGCAATCACGCGCATGGCTCTTGTCGCCGAATCGCTCGGCCGTCATCGCCTACATCGTGACCGGACTCCTGATCACCGTCGCGTATGAATTCCTGACGACCGGCCCGCTCGGGCGCTGGGAGTACACCGACGCGCAGCCGCGCCTGCCATGGATTGGTACAGGCATCGCGCCAATCCTGCAATGGCTCACACTTCCATTCGTCACCCTGTGGTTGGCGCGGGTCCACTGGTGGGGACGTATCGCGTTGGCGGAGTCGCCCGCTCCCGACCATCGCATCGGGCCACACGGCTGAGCGGGCGTGGACATCCTTTCGCATACCCTTTGGGTGGTCGCCGGCGTCGAGGTCGCGCGGCGCAGAGGGATCATTGCCGGCCGGCGCGAACTCGTCGCAAGCGCAATGCTCGCGGCACTCCCCGACGTGATCCATCTGGTCCCGGTCCTTGCCTGGGTGCTGCTCGGCAACGCGCCGGTTGCGGCTCTTTATCGGTATGCGATTGCCTTGCCCGGTGAGGAACCCGGCATGCCGGCAATGTTCGCGCTGGCAGCGCATCACCTTCACTGCATCATGCATAGCGGCATCGTCGCGGTCACGATCACCGCACTCGTCTCGCTGACGTATCGACGCCTGTGGATTCCGTTGCTGGCATGGTGGTCGCACATCCTGATCGACGTGTTCACCCATTCGGACGATTACTATCCCTCACCGATCTTCTACCCCATCACTTATTGGGGATTCGATGGATTGGCATGGAACAGGCCCGCGTTTGTCGCGATGAACTACGCGCTGCTTGTCGCCCTGTACGCCTGGCTGCTCCTTACCGGGGCGCGCAAGAAGGCTGGCTAGGTACCCATGCGATCGACCGTGCAGAATCGTCAAGGTAAGACCAGCGGCGTGCACAGCACGGCCAATCTTCCCCTTGATAGCGGGCGGCGCGACGCTCATAGCCGCGGACGGTCGTCCTGCCGCGTGTCCACCGCCTGCGGTTCGGGTCGCTCGCGTCGATAGATGATGTGGTACACGAATGCCACGAGCAGACCCCCGCCGACGATATTGCCCAGTGTGACCGGCACCAGATTATGGGCGAACCCCCACAATGAAAGTGATTCAAGCGGAATCGAAAGCGTATGCCCGATATCGGCTTTGAACACCAGCCCCAATCCAATGAAGAAGAAATTGGCGACACTGTGTTCGAAGCCTGCCGCCACGAACGCGGAGATAGGAAAGATTATCGCGAGCACCTTGTCCGTAACGCTGCGCCCGGCCATCGCGAGCCAGACGGCCATGCACACCAGTACGTTGCAGAGCACGCCCGCGAAAAAGGCCTTCCAGAAGGGCATCGCCGTTTTTGCCACGGCGATGTTGATGGCATGGAGTGCCACGCGCTGCTGATTCAATTCCCCCAGTCCGGCCAGCCACGCAAGGGCCACGACCCCGAAGGCACCGATGACGTTCGTGACATACACGATGATCCAGTTGCGGGCGAGCTCCTGTGTCCTGATCGACCGATCGGCCCATGCCATGACCAGCAGATTGTTGCCGGTGAAGAGCTCGGCGCCGGCAACGACCACCATGATGAGACCGAGCGAGAAAACCATTCCACCCAGCACGCGCGACCAGGCGTAGCTGATCGTCGGGTCACTCGTGACCAGCGTGAAGTACAGGGCGCCAAGCGCAATGAATGCGCCGCCGAGGATGCCCAGCATCGCCATCGGCACGAGCGGCAAGCGCGCCTTGACCACCCCGATGTTTGCGATCCGATCCGCAATCTCGCGCGGGGAATAGGCATCCAGCCCTTGCGGCGCGACCATGATCGGCTACAGCGAGGAATCCGGATCGTCGACCAGTCGATGCGCCACCGCATAGCGCACGAGCTCGGCAAGGCCCGCCATCTGCATCTTTTCCAGGATGCGCGCCTTATGCGTGCTAATGGTCTTGACGCTGATGTGCATCCGCTCAGCGATCGCGGTGACCGACTCGCCCGCTACCAGACCGCGAAAGACCTCGAGCTCGCGATCGGACAAGGTCTCATGGGGGAGCGCTGAACCGGTTGCCGGGTTGATTCCCAAAGCAAGCTGCCGTGCGACCGTCTCGGTGATGACCATGCTGCCGGTCGCTACCTTTTGAATCGCCGCGACGAGTTGACCTGAAGCGCTGTCCTTGGTGAGATACCCCGAGGCGCCGGTGCGCATGGCACGTACCGCATACTGTTCCTCGGCATGCATCGACAGGACCAGTATCGGCAACTTGGCGCTGATGCTCTTCACATGGCGTATCAGATCAAGCCCGCTCTTACCGGGCATCGACATGTCGAGCAACAGGACATCGAATCCGCCCGCTCTCACCCGGGCGATGACTTCGTCGCCGTTCTGCGCTTCACCAGCGACCTCGAGACCCGGCGCGGATTCGATGATGCGACGCAGCCCATCACGTACAAGGGCATGATCGTCGGCGATGAGAACGCGCGTCATGCCTGGATTGGATCCAGCCGTCGAAAGATGATACAAGAGGGCCCCATATAAGGGGAGTATATCGTCTCGTTGGCGTACGCATCGCCCTGCGCTTCGGCTGGCGCGGTGGCGGGGCGCCGACAACTCTAAAGCACTAAGACATTCACCACAGAGGACGCAGGGGACGCAGGGGGAAAAGCGTGTTTGAAATTTCTTCCTGAATCGGATCCACGCAAATGGGCAATCAAAGGCAATCACCAATAAGTTCCAACCCTGTTTTTCCTCTGTGTCCTCTGCGTCCTCTGCGGTGAATGTCTTAGGCTTGTCGCTCTCCGTGGTGAATGTCTGAGGCTTGTCGGCCTGATATCCGCACAACTCTTGATCTCGCGCAAATGGCGCGGATCGTCTGTCGCAGACAGTACGCTTCGTCATCCTCGAACACGCACGCAAAGGAGCCCGTAATGCAACCGTTCACCCACCGATCCACACATGACCAGCTCATGACCGATCTGAAGGCCGTGATTTCAAGCGCCGAGGACCTGCTGACCGCCACGGCGAATCAGTCCGGCGCGGCAATCGAGTCCGCGCGAGCAAAAGCGGAGTCGACGATCGAACAGGCCAGGAAAAAAGTGGTCGAGCTGGAAGAGGCAGTGCTCGATCGCGCCAAGGAAATCGTCGCCAATGGCGAGAACAGAATCAAGGAGCACCCCTGGTCGGCGGTCGGGATCAGCGCCGCGGTAGGCTTGCTGCTTGGTCTGTTGATCGGGCGGCGATAAGTGATCGTCAGCGCGATCGAATACGAATGAGCGATTCCGTGTCCGGTCCGTTCACCAGCGCGGTCACGACGCTCGCCTCGACCGCACTTGGCGTGGTGCAGACGCGTATCGAGTTGCTCTCCACCGAATGGGAGGAGGAGCGGGCACGCCTGAGTCGCGTTTGGATTGCGATCTCGCTCGCGTTGTTCTTTACCGGCATCGCGACCGTGTTGGTGGTTGCATTTTTCGTCGTGGCGTTCTGGGAATCGCATCGACTCTGGGTACTGGGTGGCCTAGCAAGCGCCTTTGTCATCGCTGCCATCGTCTGCTGGCGCATCGCTGCCACCGCGGTGGCAGCCAAGCCACGCCTGTTCGCCTCCACGCTCGCCGCGCTCGCGGAGGATCGCGCCGCGTTGCGGTCCGAATAACTTATGGCTGCAAGTCACCACGACATTGTGAGCCGGCGGGCGGCACTCGAGCGGCGTATCGAGCGGGAACGCGCGCAACTTGGCGAAGCGCTGGACGCGCTCTCACCGCTCGCCAACGTTGCCAACCGGGCCACCTTGGTTGCCAAATTCGTCCACGAGCGGCCGCTGCTCGGTTTGCTTATCGGCGGTGCCACCGGAATCCTGCTCAGGCGCCGCGTCACCCGGTGGTTACCGCTCGCATCGATTGCGGCGTTGGTGGCGCGCGTCGCGCGCGGAATGCTGCGCCGTTGAGTGGGCATGTCGCCGTCCGCCGCGCAAGACGCAAAGATCCCCGATCCGTTCGAGACCGCGATCGAGCACGCGTGCATGAATGTGCCGATTGTCGAGCCGACGGCGTCCATTGGAGATGCGCGCCGGTCGCTCCTTGGCAGGCGATTCGAGCGGGCCACGCATATCGTCGTCTGTGAAGGCCGCAAGTTCGCCGGGATCCTCCGGATCGAGGATTTTTTCGCCGCGCCGAACGAAGCGAGTGTGGCAAGCCTCATGGATCGTGACGCGCCCACGGTGGCGATCGGCGTCGATCAAGAGGTCGCTGCCTGGCGGGCCGTGCAACATGGCGAGTCGGCCCTTGCCGTCGTGGATCGCAACGGACGATTTGCCGGGTTGATTCCACCCGATCGCCTCCTCGAAGTGATGCTGATCGAACATGACGAGGACGTGTCGCGGTACGGCGGTTTTCTCGCCGGCACGTCAATCGCACGACTGGCGAGCGAAGAACCGGTGCAGCGACGCTTTCTGCATCGCATGCCCTGGCTCCTGCTCGGACTGGTGGCTGCTTTGCTTGCCGCCGATATCGTTGGATGGTTCGAAGGAACCCTGCAAAAAAACCTGATCTTCGCGTTCTTCAT
>JANMUI010000128.1:0-3521 GCA_031391405.1 Betaproteobacteria bacterium | reverse complement strand
CACCACCGCCGCCGCCCCCACCACCGGAACCGCCACCGGTCGCGCCACCACCACCACCACCACCGCCGCCACCTCCCCCACCCCCGCCACCCAAGCCGGTGACGGAAAAGGTCACGTTGGCTGCGGACGTGTTGTTCGATTTCGACAAGGCAGTGCTCAAGCCTGACGGCCGGGCGAAGCTGGACGACCTCGCGGCCAAGGTGAAAGACGTTGCGCTTGAAGTCATCATCATCATCGGACACACCGACGGTATCGGTAGCGATGCATACAACCAGCGCCTGTCGGTCCGCCGTGCCGAAGCGGTGAAGGCCTATCTGGTCAGCAAGGGCACCGAGCCGAATCGGATTTACACGGAAGGCAAAGGCAAGAAGCAGCCGATCGCCGATAACCGTACCGATGATGGCCGGTCCAAGAACCGCCGGGTCGAGCTGGAAGTCGTCGGCACGCGAACGACATTCCCGAAATAGCCGCCGCACGCTTTGACAAAGGCCCCGCTCCGGCGGGGCCTTTTGTTTTGTGAAACGACCTTTGCGATGTCAAGGTCAGGCACCTGAAAATCGATTAGAGTGCGATCGCCCGCTGCCGCCACCTGAATGCAGGAATGAATGTCGATCCGCAAGAGCTTGCCAAGTTCAGCGACCTCGCCCATCGCTGGTGGGATCCGGAAAGCGAATTCAAACCGCTCCACCAGATCAATCCGCTGCGGCTCGACTGGATCGCCTCGATCGCAACGCTCGCCGATGCGCGCGTGATTGACGTCGGTTGTGGCGGTGGCATTCTTGCCGAGTCGATTGCGAAGCGGGGGGCACGGGTCAAAGGCATTGACCTCGCGCAGAAGCCCCTGCGCGTGGCGCAATTGCATCAACTTGAATCGGGCGTGGGCAATCTGGACTATGAAGAGATCGCTGCCGAAGCGATCGCCCGGCGCGAGCCGAACAGCTTCGATGTCGTCACGTGCATGGAAGTATTGGAGCACGTCCCTGATCCGGCGCAAACGGTCGCGGCTTGCGCTCGGCTGGTACGTCCCAACGGGCACATCTTTCTCTCGACGATCAATCGCAATCCGAAGGCGTACCTGTTTGCCATTCTCGGCGCCGAATACGTCCTGCGCCTGCTGCCGCGCGGCACCCATGATTACGCGAAGTTCATCAAACCCTCGGAGCTTGCGCTCGCCTGCCGCCAAGCCGGACTCGAAGTGAAGACCATCATCGGCATGAGCTACAACCCGATCTCGAAGGTCTACGCACTCGGACGAGACACCGACGTGAACTACTTGATGCACGCGGTTCGATCATGACGCCATTGAAAGCAGTCTTGTTTGATCTGGACGGAACCCTGGCCGATACCGCGCCCGACCTCGCCGGCGCGATCAACCGGCTTCTCACGGAACATGGACACCCCGCGATTGCCGTTGAACACACGCGTCGCCACACGTCGAGCGGGGCACGCGGCATGATCGGTGCGAGCTTTGGATTCAAACCCGATCATCACGATTACCCGCGCCTGAGGGAGCGATTTCTCGATCTCTACGCAGAAGCGTTGTGCGTCGAGACGACCCTCTTTCCGGGCATGCATGAATTGCTTGATCGTATCGAGGCGGCATCACTGGTCTGGGGAATCGTCACCAATAAGGCGGCGCGCTTCACCGATCCGCTTGTGGAGGCGCTCGGTATCGCGGCGCGCGCCGGTTGCATCGTCTCCGGGGATACCACGCCCCATACGAAGCCGCATCCCGAGCCGCTGCTGCACGCTGCGCGCAAACTCGCGCTGGATCCACGCGCATGCGTCTATATCGGCGATGACCTGCGCGATATCCAGGCCGCGCGCGCTGCAGGCATGCTCGCCGTCGCGGCACGATATGGTTACCTCGGCGATGCGGATTCGCCTGATCACTGGGGAGCCGATACGGTGATTGATGCGCCGCTCGAGGTGTGGCCGTTCGTCCAGGCGCGTCTTTGAAGCTGTTCGAATTCAATGCCATTCACCTCGCACTCGACGCCTGCTATCGATTTCGCGACATGCCGGCGCAATACTATGGCGACTGGCTCGGCGTCGCAGCCGAAGAGGCCTGCCATTTCGGACTCCTCGCCGGGTATCTTGCCAAACACGGATACGCGTATGGAAGCTTTCCCGCCCACAATGGACTTTGGGACATGGCGGAAACCACCGGCGCTGACGTTCTCGCCCGCATGGCGCTCGTTCCGAGGGTCATGGAAGCCCGTGGCCTCGATGTCACGCCAGGCATTCGCCGGCGATTCGCAGCAGCGGGCGATCACGAGGCGGTCGACATTCTCGATGTGATTCTGCGCGACGAAATCGGTCATGTCGCGATCGGCAACCGCTGGTACCGGCACCTTTGCGAGGAACGACACCTCGACCCCCAAGCAACATTCGACACTCTCGCCGTGGCGCATCGCGCGCCGCGCCCTCACCTTCCTCTCAATCGCGAAGCGCGACTGGCGGCAGGCTTTCATGCTTCGGAGCTCGACCGGATGGAAAAGAGGCCTTGATTTCGGGCGGCGCGCCCCGACGTATGGGATACTGAACGCGGATTGCTTGTTGTTTTCCGTCAGTATCGAAATCGGGGGCGACTTGGTTTCGACGTGGGTCATGAAGTCGTGGGGTGCATGCCGAGGTGCAGTAACCTCGTAAATCCTTCTGCAAACCTACAAACGCCAACGACGAGCGTTTTGCTCTAGCCGCCTAATACCGGCTGGACCTTGCACCGGTCGGTCCATGGGCCGGAGTCGAGGAAAGGGAGCAATCCTGATCTGAGATCGCAAGGTCATGCACATGGACTCGCGCCAACCAGGGTCACTTTGGGGCAGCGCTAAAACCTAGGTGACTCGCTGTGCGTCGGCCTGCTTGCCGGCTAAACGTACGGCTAAATCAAATTGGCGAGCTACGCATGTAGTACCTCCGGCGGAGGGCTTGCGGACGCGGGTTCGATTCCCGCCGCCTCCACCAAAACAAAACGGGCCACCTTAGGGTGGCCCGCTTTGTTTTGACGGCCGCGGGAATGAGAACCCGCGGGACGCGGGGCTGGAACTGACACGGAACATGAACTGCTTCATGTTGCGTGCCGTGACAGCGGCCCGTGCATGCAGGCACGGGCGCGCCCGGCAGGGGCGAACGGACATTCGATATGAACTGCTTCATATCGCACGCCGTGAGGACGGCCCGTGCATGCAAGCACGGGCGCGCCCTGCAAGGGCGATTCCCGCCGCATCATTACGTCCTAAGGCGTTTGGCGTGCAGCTCCCGGGAATGAGAATCCGCGAGCCGCGGCTTCGACAATATCGTCTTACTGCCTGGGCGACGAATTGCGGGCAAGGCGTCGTCACCCGCAAGAACTCCGTCGCGAATTGTTGCGCGTCGACCGCCCCTCACGCGGCGTGCCATTGGTCTTCGAGCCGTTGGATGTTACGGAATCGTCCTGTACATTGCGCCATCGAGGGACAGATGCATCTTCCTCCGCTGCATGTTAGGGGGCGGAAAGCGCCATCAATCGAACCATAAGA
>JANMUI010000090.1:0-9215 GCA_031391405.1 Betaproteobacteria bacterium | reverse complement strand
ACAGCTCATGCAGGGCGAATGCTAAAAGCGCTAATGCGCCGGGTGAGCGCTCGACCTCTTCGCAAATGTGCTGCGGCAGATTGGGGTCGAACTGGAGCCCTGCGCGCGCTGCCGGTGCGCTGATCATCTCGGCCAGCGCATAGCCACTCGGCGGGTCGAGCCAGACGAGCGCACCAGACTGCTGAATGGTCTCCGACAAGCGTGGATGCGCCTCCATCGCACGGTGGTGAAAGTCCGCTCGGATCGTCGCGATGACGCGCACGCGCGCCGATTTGGCTACATCAACCAGCATGTCAATAAACGATTCGCGATAGTGTTCGGCGACGACCGTGAGCGCCTCCTCGAACTGGTCGACGAAAACGAGCGCCTCGACCGTCTTGGGCTTGTCGTGAAGAATCGTGTCGATCGCTGCCCGTAACGCGGCCGGTTGGATGCGGATCTGTTCTGCCACGATCCGCGGTTGCGTGTCCGATGCCATTAGCGGTGCGAGCTTCGCTGCAAGCGGAACGAAGGGATCGTCACCCAACTCACCAGGAGTAAACCGCAGGCCGGTCCAGGTGACCCGATCCGAATCGCCGGCGGGATGCACCCAGGGCAGCAGCCAATTGCGGCTGCCGGCCACTGCGTTGTCCCGCAAACGGGGGAGCAGTCCGGCGGCAACCAGCGACGATTTGCCCGAGCCCGAGGCGGCCGCAACGAGCACGAAGCGCTTTCTGGGATCGGCCAACAGCTCGACCAGCGTGTCGGTTTCGCGGCCGCGACCGAAGAAAATCGGCGCGTCGGCCGGCGTGAAGGCGCGAAGACCCGGGAAGGGTGAGCCTTGCCATGGCGGTGGTGCAGGGGATGTCACGTTGCGAGGCGCGGGCTCGTCCGTATTGCTTCGCCGTTCGGCAATCAATTCGGTGAACACTTTGAGCAGGTGGGCGCGTAGCACGCGGCGAAAATCCTCGGGTGTGGAATACGGATTGACACTGGCGCGGATGGAACCGTCAGCCGCGCGGAATGAGGCGAAGAAGGATTCGACCTTTTTCCATTGCTCGCGCTTGGCGTCGAACTCTGGATCATCCTGCTCAAGGGTCGGTTTTTCGCTGCGCCGATAAACGTAGACACGCGGCCGCCCACCGATTGCCATGGAGGTCTCGATCGCGTTCAGGTATTCCCACTCAGTGCCTGAGAGGAAGCGCGAACCATCAGATTTTTTCCAGTCTTCGGGGAGCGGTGTGCCCATGCGCGCCCAGAAGATCGCGATTACGACATCACAATCGGCTGGCTGCCGAAGATTGCGCTTGATCGCCTCCTGCGGAGTGAGCGTGACGAGCATCGGCGAATCGGAATCAGGGTCGTCCCACGCGACGACTTCCAACTCGGCCTTGCCGGCGATCTCATGGGCGTACGCGAGGTCCTCCCTGATCAATCGTCGTGCGAGTACGCGCTCGTGCGCGACGTCGCCAGGTGATGCGAGAAAAATTCGCAGCACGAGGGGGGAGGTGGGGCCGGAAGGGGAATGCGAGGCCATGATCGCCGGGTCGAATTGGGCCGTCCCGGAACGGCCGTTATGTTCGGTCGCACAATTATCGCGTGTTCCGTGGTGGTATGGCAGATTACGAGCGAGAGAAGGTCGATCGGATCGCCATCGTTCACGTCACGCTTTAGCGGCATACCGATTTCAATCGATGGATCGAGGACGCAAGTGTGGTCACTGGTTAATCACATCGAAATCGGTGCGCTTACGGAGTTCGGCGCCTGCGATCCCGGTCGGCGCGGCCGCGAGCGTTTATGCTGGGTAGAGCAGGGGAATCGTCTGCCGAGCGTTCCGACGATAGTGTTCGAAGTCGGAGCCCAAGGTGAACAAGCGACAGTCGGGCATGCACTCGGAGAGCCGGACGAGGCAGGGATCGGCCAATGACATCGGGGTGTCGACATACCGCTGCATGAGCGATTCGATCGCGGCCGTCTCACCGGCGACATCGATACCTATGATCAGTCCGCCTTGCCTGACTTTTCTAATCAAGTCGATTGGTCTGCCACCGGCGCGTTGAATCAGGAAGCACGCTTCAGTCAGGACAGGCTCGCAGGTTATGAACGGCGGATTGCGCGTGGTCATCTGATCCACGACTCAACGATGCCAGCGATCGCGGCGATTGAAGTAGGCGACCACCAGCGGCCCGGTTTCGACGAGGACGCTTGTCACTCACCGAATCCGGCTTGATGTTTGGGATTGGTCGACAAATCCTTCGGACCATCGATCGTGCCGCACACGTCGGCGAACACGTCGTGACAGGTCGCCCCGCTGGTGCCGCCCCGCGCCTTCTCGATCGCATCGCGAATCAGATCGGACTGCGGGCGACCGAGCTCGCGAGCTCGCCTGGAAAGCCAAGCCGCGAGCGGCTCGGGAAGCTTCACCGTTACGATTTTCATTCTGGAATCGTATTGCGATGCATGGAGTCTTGCAATACCAAGCAGGACGAGCGCCGCGACCTTGACGCCACTCGACCCAACAGCTACGATTAGTCTGGTCTAGCTAACACATGGGCAGCGAAGAGTGAGTACCGTCAACATGCTGGAAGCCAAGTCCTCGCTCTCGCGGCTCGTCGAAGCGATCGAATCGGGAGAAGAAACCGAGATTATCATTGCGCGAAACGGCAAGCCCGCCGCGCGGCTCGTCGCACTCGTATCGAAGGCCACCGGCAGGCGGATCGGCGTTGCGAAAGGGCGGGTTGGGCCGATTCGCGTGAACCGTGCGCTGGATGCCAAGGTCGCGAAGCTGATGCTGGGCAATGAATGAGGTTGCTCCTTGACACGCACATCGCACTCTGGGCGATTCGTGACGACGCGCAGCTCTCCGCCCGGGCGCGTGGGCTGATCGTCGATCCGGACAATGCGATCCTGGTGAGCGCCGCGACCGTGTGGGAGATCTCGATCAAGCACGCGCTCAGGCGCGCAGACATGCCGCTCTCCGGGATGGATGCGATCGGCTTTTTCCGCGAAGCGGGTTACGAGCTGATCCCGGTCTCGGTCACGCATGCGGCGCTGGTGGGTGCGCTGCCGCCGTACCATGCCGATCCGTTCGATCGGATGCTCGTGGCACAAGCGCGCTCGGAATCGGCGCAGCTGCTCACCCACGACCGCGTGATCACCAAATACGGCGCCTGGGTGATGCAGGTCTAGATTCGAGCGCTTGGCGCGGGGAGCGACTGCCCAGTGCCGGAGACGGTGTCTCGAAATACAGCAATTGCATCCATCCGCTCGCATCCTCACCGAGCGCGGCTAGAATTTTGGGTAAATGCTCGAAGACGGTCGGTGCGAACTGCCAGCGCAGCAACTTGCGCCCTCGCGTTGGTCCTTCGACCGTGAGGCAGCGCCGATCCCGGACCCAGTTATTGATCGTGACCCGAGTCGTCTTGAGCAAATCAGCCGCCGCGTCGGTACTCAGCATGTCCGGTGCCGCCAGTCGCCGCACTCGCCATTCAATGCTGTCGGCGATCTGCAGTCCATGCTCGCTGTCGATCAGATGCTTGACCGACAGACGTCTGCGCATGCGTTCGACCAGGCGCCCGAGCAGCGAGAGCGGTTCTTCTTCCGGGTCGCCGATGATCTGGAACTGATAGCCTGCCGGCTCGCCGTGCTTGAGCTCGAATGCGTCCAAAGCGACCATCGTCCCGAGTAGGCACGTGCGGAAATGGAACCCGTGAGCATCCCCCGCGCAATCGGTCATGGCGATCTGATTGAGACGCACATTCTCGATCCTTCCGGTTCGATACGACATGAAAATCGGGCACCGCACTGTCTTCACCAGGTGCGTCGAGATTCGCTCGATGGGCATCTAGTTGCCGATGCTTTTTTCGCCCGCGAGCAGATTGCCCGGAGCGGTTTTTGTAGGCGACGCCGCCTGCGAGGTCTGGCGCGTTTCGCGCTGCGCGTCGTCCTTGGTGGCGACGAGGCTTCGGAACCGCAACAGGTTTTTGAGCGCGTTGTACCAGAAGGGTCCGCCGAGGCTGAGCAACAGAGCGGATAGCAACACGCCGAGGAAACTGACCTGCTGCTGTTTTTCCTTTGGTGGCGTGGCGCCCAATGCGCCTGCGCCAAGCAGCTTGACGTCGAACAACGGGATGCTGACGTCCGCCCAACGGGCCTGCCATTCGGAGTACCCGTTCGGGATTCTGAGGGCGCCGGTGTCGACCAGTGCATCAATTTCCGCCCGCTGCGGGCCGGTCAAGGCCGTGGCGCGTGTCTGCTCGCCCGGCGCGGGCGCGATTGCGGGCGTGACCGTTGCGAAGCCATTGCCCATTTCGATGGCCTTCTCGACCAGGGCCTGCCGAAACTTCTCGTCGGTGGACAGATGATTGATGAGCCCCACCGTGTCGAGCTGTGCGCTGAACGCCACGACGAGCGCGCATCCTACGGTGATTAATTGGGTGGAATTGGCGAAGCGCTCGGACACCCGATCTATGGTTTGATCGAACCAGGCGTTGACCTTGGCCACCAGCTTGCTGTTGGCCTCTCGTATGAGCGCGATGGCGTGCCGCTCATGGGCCGCAAATTCCGGATGGGTCGTCTCGAGTTGCAGTGCAAGCGCGCGGACGTTGTCGAGTGTCTTTGCCGGATCCTCGATGCCATTGCGCTTGAGGGCCGCATCGAGTGCGGATTTGGTTGGCTCACCGAGCCGCTCGAACACGTGCGGCGGGGCATTGCCTGACGAGAGGTCGAGAAGCAGTTGCGTGAATTCCTCCCGGTGGATCGTCGCCCCCAGCCGTCCCCTGTTGCTCGAAATAAGCGGATGGGTCAGCACCGCCGCGGACACGTTTTCGACAATTTGGCGTCCCAGCGTTGGATCGATCTGCTGCAATAAATCTGCGAGGCCTCGCTTGAGATTCCGCCCGCGGCTCTGCGCTACGCCGACTACGAACTGCGTGAGCACCGTCACCGCCATGCTCACGATCAGCATCACGACGCTTACGCCGAGCAGAATGTCGATTGTCTTGAGCATGGTCTTATCCTCCCCTAAGTCAAAGACTAATGCGATCAACTAGAACATCGCTGATTTACTGGAACCTGGCACTAAGGCAATTAGCGATCCTTCCAGATCGGTTTGCGTTTCTCGACGAACGCACGCTGCCCCTCTTTCGCGTCACGTGGATGAAATCAAAGTGATCCATCGCGCTCAGTTTCCGCCGGCACGCCACGAGGAGAACAGTTTTTCTGCGGCGACAATGGCGCGCTTGGCCCGATCGAGCGGGGCAGTGTCTGATGCGTAGGCCGACATCGGCACCTCGAGCGCGAGCGCAATGTCTTTCGGCAGCGCCGCGACGATCTGGCGAAGCGGTAACTCGCCTTGCCCGGGGACCAGCCGATTGGTGCGCGACTCGACGACAAGCGCATCCAAAGATGGGGAGGCCGCGGGCGCATCGCACAGTTGCGCGCTCATCAGGAATTCACGCGGGACATTCGCGAGATCCGCAGGCGATCCACCGGCGCGAATCAAATGCAAGGCGTCGAGCAGGATGCCGCCGTTCACTTTACCGGCACGCCGCACCACGTCGACTGCGTGATCGAGCGTACCGGTGTGGCGCCAGCGCATGAATTCGATATCCACGCCGAGGCGATATTCCGCGGCAAGATCACAGAGGGCGGCAAAGTGATCGGCCGTGCGAACTGCATCGGGGTCATCACCGGAGCAGTTGATGCGCTTGGCGCCCAGCGCTGCGCCGGCTTCAGCGAGCCAACGAAATTGTTTGGCGTCGAACCCGGGGGCAAGCGAAAGAAACTCCAGATCGAAGACGCGAACGCCCGAATCATTCATGCGGCGGAGTGTTTCGCGGAGAGCGGCCGAACCTGCGCGGAGCGGATACTCGATGCCCCCCGGAGACGCTGGGACCATGCGCAGGCCCACGGCGGCGTACCCCGCCTTCGCCGCCAGATCGATGAGATTCGGCGGTCCAACTTCCAACACTGCAAGGGGACATAGTGACCAGCTTGGCATTGCGAGCAGTCCTCTATCCGGTCAGTAGGTGGCGCGCCCGCCTGAAACGTCGAACGTGAATCCGGTGGTGAAGGTGCACTCCGGGCTGGCGATCCATGCCACCAGCGCGGCGATTTCCGGAATCGTAAGGAACCGACCCATCGGAATGCGCGCCTTGGCCGCGGCGATGTGCTCGGGGGTCATTTCTTTGAACAATTCCGTTTCGGTGATGACCGGCGCCACGCAGTTCACCAGCACACCGCTATCGGTGAGCTCGCGCGCCAGTGCTTTGGTGAATCCAATAACCCCTGCCTTCGCAGCAGAGTAGGCAGCAATGCCGGGCATGCCTTCTTTGCCGGCGATCGAGGCGATATTGATGATGCGTCCGGATCCTCGCTCTCGCATATGGGGCGCCGCAGCACGACAGCAGTAGAACACGCTGGTCAAGTCGGCCGCGATCACCTTATCCCAGGCTTCGGGCGGGTATTCCCAGACCGGTGCGACCGGACCGTTGATGCCGGCGTTGTTGACGAGAATGTCGACCCTGCCAAGAGCGGTGCACGCTGTCGCGAACGCTTCTTCGACACCGATGCGATTGGTTACGTCGACCTGCTGCGAGAGCACCGGTTCGAATCCAGCACGCGCGGCGTCGAAAGGGCGCAGGTCGAGATCCCAGATCACCACGCGGGCGCCGTCAGCGGTCAGTCGTTGCGCAATGCCGAGACCGATGCCACGGGCGGCGCCGGTGACGATGGCGGTGAGATTTGCTAACTGCGTGGGCATCGAGGGAAAACGTAGAACGGGCAATGTTGGGAGAGGGCGTTCTGTCGCAAGGCTTACTGGACGTTGGGAACCGCACAATAAAATTGAGCCAGGCTTACAGGGCGGCATGCAGCAAGGAGTAAAGCTCCCTTGCTGCGTGTCGCGCGGGCGTTACCGTTCAGTCAAGTAATGGCAATCGGATTTCCGCCTGACCCCGTGCCGCCTTTTATCGGTTGCGGCGCAAAGATGTAGACGAACTGGTACCTCTTGTCGGCGATCAGGGCATCGAAAATCAGATTCTCGTGAATCAGGATGCCATTCTTTGTAATGAGCTCGGCGTGAACAATGAAGGCGAGATCTTTGTCAGGATTTGGAACGACCTCGACCGGCCATGTATCGGCACCCACGACACATATGCCCTTTTCGATGACCCACTTCGCGACCTCCATACCGATACCTGGACATCCCGCGTTGTATCGGTCGTTATTTTTCATACAGAGGCTGCCCCAGCCCGTATTGAAGAACAACGCATCGCCTTGCTTGACGTCGCTCTCCTGGATGCCTTGTTTCTGCATCGCAGCCCGTACGTCAGACATCTTGATCTCCTGCCCGGCATCCCACATTCCGCCTTTAGCGGCTTGCACATCGAAGAGGTGGCCCCGCGTGTAGATCGGTTTCAGGTTTTCGATTCCAAGTTTCTTCAAGCCGTTTGCATCACCGATTTCTTGCGCCGTGTGTCCATTGTAGAAGCGCATTTCGTTCTTATCGCCGTCCTTACCCTGCTGAATACCGATATGCCCAAGCCCGTCAAACTGCGTGCCAATCTGTCCGACTTCGGTCGCAAGGAACTCGTCGTTATAGACAAGTTTGTTCTTGCCGAAAGGGCCACCCGTAGGAGCACCGGGAATCCGCAGCACGAATGCTCTTCCCCCGAAGGCGGGCATACCGGATTCGTAGTTGCGTCCGATGCGGTACACCTTGCCGTCCTTGATGGAGCGGGAGGCATCGAGCACCTTCTGAGGCGTAATCCAGTTTGTTGCGCCGGCTTCGTCTTGGGCGCCCCATCGTGACGGCCACCATTTTTCGGTGGCTGGTTGTGCATTGGCCTCGCTGATGATGGACGAGGATCCGAACTTTCCGAAAAGTGCGCCGGCGACGGCACCGACCGCACCGACGGTGCCTGCCACCTTCATGAAGTCGCGGCGGTTGAGATCTTCGGCCAGGGCTTCCTTCGGCTCGGGAATTGAACTTTCAGACGCTGGTTGTTGGGGCTCGTTCACGAGGATTCTCCTTTTGTTGAAATTGTCGAGGGCGCTCCTGGACGCTTCGGCTTTAGAGGGAATGCATCCAAACGAGAGCAGAGCAACGATATCCGAGGCGCGTCACTAGCGCAATTCAAACGTGGGGAACCTGGCGAACGTTGCTATTCATCTGCCCGTCGCGTGCTCCGTTGCGCGCATCCAGTCAACGAGCCACATGCACATAGAAGATAGTTGGACTGGAGCAATCAGTGTCTGGTCTAATCCGACCTCATGAGCCTATTCGACCACGATAGATCGTCCGAGCGAACGCCCGTCACCGTTCTGACCGGGTTTCTCGGCAGCGGAAAGACGACGCTGCTCAACTACCTTCTACGGCAAGCGGATCTCGCCGATACGGCGGTCATCATCAACGAGTTCGGCGAAGTCGGGATCGATCATTTGCTGGTCGAGCGCGTCGACGGCGAAATGGTACTCCTACAGAGCGGCTGCATCTGCTGCACGGTGCGATCGGATCTCGAAGACGCCATTCGAAAGCTGTTGGCCGCGCGAGATGCATCCAGAATTCCACCGTTTCGCCGTGTGATGATCGAGACGACAGGACTTGCCGATCCTGCGCCGATCATGCAAATGCTGATGGCCAATCCGTTAATTGCGCATTTCTGTTCGCTCAGCGGCGTCGTTACGACCGTCGATGCGCCCTTTGGCGCTCAGAATATTGTCGAGTTGACGGAGGCCAGAAAGCAGGTCCTCTTGGCCGACCGTATCGTGCTCACAAAACTCGATCTTGCACCCGACCGGCGCCACGAAGTCGAGCGGGCAGTCCGCGCGCTAAATCCAACCGCACTGATCACGACGGCGGATCACGGTGCCGTGAACGCCGAGACGATAATGGTGAACGGAAGTGGAATGGCTCGACTCGTCGATGAGTTGGATGGACATGCCGCGCATACGCATAGTGCGGGTGTCAATTCCATTGTCTTGATTGCCGAAGACCCATTGGATTGGCTGGCCGTCCAGTCGTGGCTCGCGTCGGTCAGACAAGAGTTTGGGCCGCAACTGCTTCGAGTCAAAGGCATACTCAATCTCGTCGATGAAGCTCAGCCCGTTGTGATTCACGGGGTCCACCATGTGTTCCATCAGCCCGTACGATTAGATCGATGGCGAGATGCCGATCGTCGATCGCGCTTGGTGTTGATTGTTCGAGACCTCGATGTCGAAATACTTAGAGAGTC
>JANMUI010000020.1:0-17867 GCA_031391405.1 Betaproteobacteria bacterium | reverse complement strand
TTTAGAGGCGCCCTTAAGCGGGCAAGACGATCTGCGAGTCGCCCTCTTAAATCAGATTGACCGTTCGCCCTGAGCCTGTCGAAGGGTGAATGCCGGAGTGTCCGTGAGCGGACGATCGCCCGCCTTCGACAAGCCTGCGTTACCCTTCGACAGGCTCAGGGCGAACGGAGGCTTGAGCAGCGCACGTTAAGCAACCGCCATTCTGGCCTGCCCCCGTTTGCACCCCTACTTCGCCGCCGCACCCCACAGCTCTTTCAGGCGCGCGTCGCGGCCGCATCCTGAACGGTAGTAGTTGTAGCGGATCGGATTCTTCTTGTAGTAGTCCTGGTGATATTCCTCGGCGGGCCAGAAATCGCTCACCTTGGTGACCGGCGTGACGATCGCGGCCTTGAAGGGTTTGTTCTTCTCGAGATTTTCTTTCGATTTCGTTGCCGCATCGCGCTGGGCATCGGTATGCCAGAAGATCTCCGAGCGGTATTGGGACCCGGCATCGCAGAACTGCCGGTCTTTCACCGTCGGATCGATATTCACCCAGAACGTTTCGAGCAGCTTCTCGAATGTCACACGCTTCGGGTCGTAGGTGACTTGCACGACTTCGGTATGGCCCGTGCGCCCGGCCGACACTTCCTCGTAGGTCGGGTTTTTCTTGGCGCCGCCCATGTAGCCGGAAATCGTTGAATACACGCCGTCCAACTTGTCGTACGGCGGCTCCATGCACCAGAAGCAGCCACCCGCGAATGTCGCAACTTCGGCGCCGGGCGGTGGGGCCGGGGACTTCTGAGCCTGCGCCAATGCCTGCGTGCCAAGCAGGGAAACCAAGGCGGCGGTAACGAAACGAACCAGAGAACGCGGGGAATTCATGGCTGGAGGCTCCTGTTGACCCATTTCAATACGTACGAGCGGGGGCTTTGGATGGCGTTCGCTCACTTCGTCGCGGGCGTGCGGGTCAAGGGGACGAATCGCACCGGCAGGGTTCGGGTCATTTTGGTCGAGCCGTCCGCCTGCTTTTCAACCAGCATCAGTTCCTGGGCGGACGCGGTTGGCCCGACCGGCACGATCATGCGCCCGGTCGGTTTCAGTTGTCGAATCAACGGCTCCGGGATTGCGGCGGGCGCGGCCGTCACGATGATCGCATCGAAGGGGGCATGCTCGGGCCATCCCTGGTAACCGTCGCCGATCCGGGCAGTAACATTGCGATAGCCCGCGCCGGCGAGCGCGCGGGCACCTTGGCGGCCAACCGATTCGACGATCTCGATGGTGTAGACATGCTTGACAAGCTCGGCCAGCACGGCTGCCTGATAACCGGACCCCGTCCCGATTTCAAGGACGACGTCGGTTGGCTTGAGATCCAGCATGTCGGTCATCAAGGCGACGATGTACGGTTGCGAGATCGTCTGACCGGCGCCGATCGGTAGCGGTCGATTCTCGTAGGCGTGCATGACCTGATCGGCGGGCACGAACCGATGGCGCTCGACTTTTCGCATGGCTGCCATGACGCGCTCGCTGAACGCCGGCCGGCCGGTATGCTGGGCGGTCGCTTTGGCGTCGGCGGCAATCTCGGCCACCATCCGCTCCCGGAGGGCTTGGAGCTCGCCGCCCGCTGCGGCGGAATCGTCCGGCAGCGCGCAGGCGATGAACGCCCCCGCCGCCGGAGCGGCCATTGGCCGCAGCAGGCGCCGTACGGCCGTCCAAAATGGGCTCGCCCGCAATGGATTCGAGGTGCGCGCCCGCATGATGTCATTCGACTGCATGCGAGGCTTCTACGAGCAATACGCTCCGCTGTCAAATTCGGCGGTACGAACTTCGTCCCTCCAAGCTCCCGAACCGGCGCGATAATCACGTTCCCATCGATCGCCTCCAGCAGGAGTATTCATGCGACGCGTTACCCTGACCCAGTACCTCATCGAACAGCAACGTGCGTCCGGCAAGGTATCACCGGAGCTCAGGCTCCTGATCGAAGTGGTGGCGCGCGCCTGCAAAGCGATTTCGCATGCGGTCGGGAAGGGGGCGTTGGCCGGTGTGCTTGGTGGCGCAGGCACGGACAACGTGCAAGGTGAGGCCCAGAAGAAGCTCGACATCATCTCAAATGAAATCCTGATCGAGGCAAACGAATGGGGCGGCCATCTTGCGGCGATGGTGTCCGAGGAAATGGAGCATCCGCATGTCATGCCGAATACCTATCCGAAGGGCGGCTTCCTGCTCCTGATCGATCCGCTGGACGGTTCGTCGAACATCGATGTCAACGTTTCGATTGGCACGATCTTCTCGGTATTGCGCTGCCCACCTGGCGTCGGCGCGCCCGACGAGAAGGCTTTCCTGCAACCGGGGTCGAACCAAGTGGCGGCCGGGTTCGCGGTCTACGGTCCGCAAACGGTTCTCGTGCTCACTATCGGCAACGGATCTGTCGGGTTTACGCTCGATCGCGAGGTGGGTTCGTTCATCCTCACACAGTCCGACATTCGCATACCCGCCGATATCGCGGAGTACGCCATCAATTCATCGAACGCCCGCAACTGGGACGCGCCGGTGCGCCGCTACATCGACGAGTGTCTGGCCGGCAAGACAGGCGCAAGAGGAAAGGACTTCAATACGCGCTGGGTGGCCTCGATGGTGGCTGATGTGTATCGCATCATCACGCGCGGCGGTATTTTCATGTATCCGCGTGATGCCAAACACAAGGACGGGCGCCTTCGACTCATGTACGAGGCGAACCCGATGGCGATGATCATCGAACAAGCGGGCGGCGCGGCCACCGACGGCAAGACCCGCATTCTGGATATCCTGCCAACCGCCTTGCATCAGCGGACCGGCGTCGTTCTAGGGTCCAGAAACGAAGTGGAGCGGGTGGCCTCCTACTTCACTTGAGGATTTGCCACTCCCCGTCACCCACTTGGCACGCCTTGCCGTTCGCCGCCCTGACCCCGGCGCCTGTTGCAACCTCGGTATGAAAATCGCGGCAAATTTGCCCGGACCACTGGAACGGCTGGGCTGCGGTGACCGCGAATTGCAGTCCACTGTCGCTCACCCAGGCGACGCGTGAACCCGGCCGGGCGAGATCGAGCGTGTGGCCGAAACAGGCGCGCTCCGTGCGGTCGAGCTCACGACCGCCGAGCTGCGTACCGATGACGGTGCCCGCGGTCGTGCCGACAACGACAGCCACCGCGCGCGCTGCAGGTCGGCCGCCCTTGGTCGCGGCCGATGAAGCAGTGCCGAACAGCTTGCCGATCGCGTCCCGGTTGCAACGGCCGGCCGTCACGCCGTAATCCGCCGGCCACCGGCGGCCGGTGTATCCAATGAACGCCGCATCGGATTTGTTCTGCGCGATCTGCATCGCGACCTGCTTTGGCGCGTCAGCGATCGCCGTCGTCCCGCCATAGATCAGCACAAAAACGCCGAACGACAAGACGTCACGAAATTGCAAGCGCATAGCACTCCCCAATGGCTGAGCCTGAGGGAACGATTAGACACCCTGGCGAGAAGGTCGGACACAACATCTGGTTACACGGCCCGTGCGGTGACGATTGATTACATCCGGGGATCCACTCTGCGGAACGCGCGAACGGATCCCGCCCATCTCGCGGGCCCCTTAAGGTTGACAATAACCGCCGTATAGTTGACAATTAATTCGTCCGACTTTGACAAAAGGCGACGACCACTTTGAGCAAGATCCGAGACCACGGCGAGTCTGTTCGCCGATTCATCGTCGGGAATGTCGAGAAACATTCGGGCGAAATCGCCAAGGTCGCGGCGGAGAGATTCGGCATCACGCGACAGGCGGTCAACAAGCATCTGCAAAAACTCGTGGCGGAGCATGCGCTGGTACAAGCGGGCAAGACCCGAAGCCGCACGTATAGCCTCGCATCGCTCCTGCAATGGAACAAGAACTATCCGCTGTCACCAGACCTCACAGAAGACAAGGTCTGGAGAGAGGACGTCGCGCCATTGCTTGGCAAGATGCCGCGAAATGTCACCGATATCTGGCAGTACGGGTTTACCGAGATGCTTAACAACGCGATTGATCATTCAGAAGGCACGACTCTGCACGTCGAGATCAAGAAGAATGCCGTGACGACCGAAGTCGCGATATCCGACAACGGAGTCGGTATCTTCAAGAAGATTCAAGCGGCGCTGGGACTCCTCGACGAGCGGCACGCCGTGCTCGAATTGGCAAAAGGGAAATTCACGACCGATCCGGCACGTCATTCGGGTGAGGGAATCTTCTTTGCGTCGAGAATGTTCGATGACTTCAAGATTTTATCCGGAGGTATTTTTTTCTCTCACGAATTTGACGAGAAAGAAGATTGGATCCTGGATCAAGCCGAGCCATCGCAAGGTACGGTTGTTTGGATGATGCTCAACAACCACTCGTCGCGCACCACCAAGAAAATATTCGATAGGTTCGCCTCCGGCGAGGATTATGGCTTCACGAAGACGGTCGTTCCGGTGAAGCTCGCGCAATTCGGCGACGACAATCTCGTTTCACGCTCTCAAGCAAAGCGGCTTCTTGCCCGCGTCGAGAAATTCAAGTCGGTCGTGTTCGATTTCCGCGGCGTCGAGATGGTGGGTCAGGCATTCGCGGACGAAGTATTCAGGGTGTTCTCGCTTCAGCACCCCGAAGTCGAGCTGGTTGAATTGAACGCGAACGCGGCGGTAAAGCGGATGGTGTCGAGGGCGCGGTCTCACTCGGGTTAGGCAATTCGCTACGCCGTCCACGATTGCAACCGTATCCAGTTTCCAAGTATCCGGGTGAGGTAAGGCAGCGGCCTCAGCGTGTGCGGAAGTGCGTACATCGACAGGCGATCGACGAGCAGGTGGTTGAGCGACAGCGCAAAGCCGCGCTGCCAATCGGCCGCGGACCAGCGTGCGCCGACTTGCTCTGCCAGGCGATCGTGATGGCGCCGGATCAGCCGAATTACCCATTCTTGGTCGGCACTCGAAGGCAGCGCGAATACCAATAGCTCAGCCAGATCGTGTTGCGGCACGCCAAGCGTGGCGAGCTCCCAATCGAATGCACAGAGCACCAGACCCTGAGGCCCGCGCCTGAAGGCAAGATTGCGTGGATTGAAATCGTTGTGGATCAAGGTTCGCGGCAACGAACAAAGCGATGGCCACCAGACAGCGATATCCCGCACCAGTTGCGCATGGATGGTCGCCAGGCCGCTTAGCGAAGGATCGCCGTAATTGCGTTGGGCATAACGCGCCAGTGCTTCCCACCATTCGCGCATGGCGAGCACGAGGGTGCCGTCGGCATTGAGCGCGATCCACGGTTCGGCGAGGAGCCTCGTGTCGTCGTTGTAATGTTCGGCGTGGATTTCCGCCAGCGCGTCGACGGCCGCCTCGAAATGCGCCGGGGTCCAGCGTTCGGTGGCATTCATGTCGGCGAGAAATTCCGCGTCACCCAAGTATTCGAGCACGCTGATCCAGAGTCCGTGCTTCGTGTCGGTAATGAGGCCGTGGACGACCGGCATGTGTCGCGCGATGCCGGGGCGCGCTGCGCGATAGAGCGCGACCTCGCGCAGATGCGAACGCCCAAGCTCGCGCATCGGTGAATAGATCGGATACAAGCGACCAAGCTCCGGATCGCATTGCAGGGCCATGTTCGCGCCCGCATTGAGCAGAACCGTATCGGCCGGTTTGATCTTTATCAGCACGTCGAGCGCTTCGAGCTCCCCGGTCATTCGTATTCGACGCTTGACGTTCGCACGGAACACACCGACCTTTGCTCCAAGGTGTCGTGCACACAGCTCGGACAGCAGGCTTTGCCCGACCGGCATCTCGTGTGGAACGAAATCGACGAGCTCGCTTGATTCGCTGTCGAAGACGTAATGAAGAATCGGCGCTAAGGAATCCAAGGCGCTACTTCTCGCTTTCCACGAGTCCCTTGACGAACCAATGCTGCATGAGGATCACGACGAGCGCCGGAGGAATCATCGCGAGCATTGCGCTTGCCATCACAAGATGCCACTCGGTCATCGCGTCGCCGCCGCTGATCAGGCGACGAATACCGATCACGATCGTGTAGAGGTTCTCTTCGGTCGTAATGACCAGCGGCCAGAGGTACTGGTTCCATCCGAAGATGAACAGGATGACCGCGAGCGCGGCGATGTTCGTTCGCGACAGCGGCAAGAGGATGTGCCAGAAAAAGCGCATCGGCCCGGCGCCATCGATGCGCGCGGCTTCCACGAGCTCATCGGGAATCGTGAAGAAGAACTGTCGAAAGAGAAACGTGGCAGTGGCCGAAGCGATCAGTGGAATCGTGAGACCGGCGTAGCTGTTCAGCATCCCAAGGTCGGCCACCACCTGATACGTCGGCGCGATCCGCACTTCCACCGGCAGCATCAAGGTGAGAAAGATCATCCAGAATGCGACTCCCCTCAGCGGAAACCGGAAATAGACGATCGCGAACGCAGAGAGGATTGATATCGTGATCTTGCCGAACGCGATGACGAGTGCCATGACCAGGCTGTTCCACAGCATTCGCGCCGCGGGGGCAGCGCCGGCTAATCCATCGACCAGGACCCGCGAATAGTTGTCGATGAGATGCGGTCCCGGGACGAGGCGCATCGGTGCGGCGATTACTTCGGGGCCGGTCAGGGTTGAGGCCACGAAAGTAATGTAGAGGGGGAATGCGACGATCGCAACGCCGGCGAGCAATACGCCATGTGCGAATACGTCGAACACTGGCCGGCGCCCGACCATCAGTATTGGACTCGCCGCTCGATGTAGCGGAACTGCAGGACGGTCAACACGATCACGATCGCCATCAAGACGACCGATTGCGCCGCCGATCCGCCGACATCCTGTCCCTTGAATCCATCATGAAAGACCTTGTAGACGAGGATTTCGGCGGCTTTGGCGGGGCCGCCTTGCGTGGTCGCATCGATCACGCCGAATGTATCGAACATTGCGTAGATCACATTGACGACCAGGAGAAAGAACGTCGTCGGTGACAACAGCGGGAACACGACCCACCAGAATCGTCGCCATGGGCCGTCACCATCGATCGCCGCTGCTTCGATCAATGACTTGGGGATCGACCGCAAGCCCGCGAGAAAAAACAGAAAGTTGTAGCTGATCTGCTTCCAGGTCGCGGCGAGTACCACGACGGCCATCGCTTGCGGCCCGTCGAGGAGATAGTTCCAATCCACCCCTGCGGCCTTGAGCCACCATGCCACGATTCCCATGCCCGGCATGAACAAGAACATCCAGAGCACGCCCGCGACTGCCGGCGCCACCGCATAGGGCCAGATCAACAGCGTCCGATAGGCGACAGTGCCACGTACGACATGATCGGCAAATACCGCGAGTGCGAGCGACACGGATAGCCCGAGCCCTGCGACCAGCACGCTGAACACCGCGGTTGTACCGAACGTGCGAAGGTAATGCGGATCGGCGAACAGCAGCTTGAAGTTCTCGATGCCGACGAACTGCACCGACAGTCCAAATGCGTCTTGCAAGGTCAGCGACTGATAAACCGCCTGGCCGGCGGGCACGATAAAAAAAAGAATCGTGATGGCGATCTGCGGTGCGATCAGCGCATAGGGCAGATAGCGGTTCGGGAAGAGGGCGCGCTTTTCCATACCCTATGCCGCGATATCAAATGGGGACCAATTCGTTCGCTCGGGCAGGGCACCGGCCCGGCTCCTTGTTCAAGAGCTCTTGTTGGCCCGCTCGAATCGACGCAGCAACTCGTTCCCGCGCTGCACGGCCGCATCGAGCGCCTGTTGACCGGTTTTCTTGCCCGCCCAGACGGACTCGAGCTCCTCGTCAATGACGCCGCGGATCTGCACGAAGCTCCCCAGGCGCAAGCCCTTGGAATTCGCGGTCGGCGCGCGTCCGGTCATCTGGTGTACGGACACATCGGTGCCGGGATTTTTCTCGTAGAAGCCCTGCTTCTTCGTCAGTTCATAGGCACCTGGCGTGATCGGCAAGTAACCGGTCTGCTGATGCCATTCCGCCTGAAGCGTAGGCTCGGAAAGAAAATTGAAGAATTTCGCGACCCCCTTGTATGAGGGGGCCGACTTGCCCGACATCACCCACAGACTCGCACCGCCGATGATGGTATTTTGCGGCGCGCCCTGCGTATCGCCGTGATACGGAAGCGCCGACACGGCGAACGGAACGTTGTGCCAGGCACTCAGGTTCTCGAGATGGACCCACGACTGCCAGCCGGTGGTGAATGCGCATGCGGTGCCCGATGCCTTCAACTTCGCGGCGGCCACCATTACTTCACCCCATGTTTTCGGCGGGCTGTCCGCGGGGATGCCGGCCTTCTGGAACGCTTCCTTGTTGTAGAAGAAGACCGTCGTCGAGCTATTGAACGGGAACGACAGCATGTTTCCCTTGGTGTCTGTGTAGTAGCCCGCGACCGATGCGACATACGCCTTCGGGTCGAACGGCTCGCAGGCTTCGCGCATTATCTGGTAGACGGGCTTGATCGCACCCTTGGCGGCCATCATCGTGGCGGTGCCGACTTCGAACACTTGCAGGACGTGGGGTGCGTTGCCCGCGCGGAAGGCCGCAATCGCGGCGGCCATCGATTCTTCATAGCTGCCCTTGAAGAGCGGCACGACCTTGTACTCTTTTTGGCTGGCGTTGAATCGATTGGAAAGATCGACGACGCGTTCCCCCAGCGCGCCGGGCATCGAATGCCAGAATTGAATATCCGTTTGAGCATGGGCCGTCACGGCGCCGGCAAGGGACAGGGCTGACAGCAGCCCACGGAGCATGAGATTCATCGGGTCTCTCCTTTTGATTGGCGTATGCGCAGGCTCATGAAGGTTATTCTACGTCCGCCACCTGGAAAAGTTCGGGAGTAGACTTTCGGGTTCTGCCGCATCCTTCCACTCAAGAGGTCCGCCCATGCCACGCATTTCAATCGGAGATTGTTCGCTCTACTACGAGGAGCACGGTAGCGGCGCGCCGCTGTTGATGGTGCCCGGACTTGGCGGCACCTTTGCCGGATTCGCCAAGGTCATCCCGGGCCTTGCGAAGCACTACCGTGTGATCGTTCATGACCATCGCGGATGCGGGCAAAGCGACAAGCCATTGATGAATTATTCGGTCGATCAGATGGCCAACGATGTGATCCGGCTCATGGATGCGCTCAAGATCGACAACGCGCATTACCTGGGCCATTCCACGGGCGGGGCGATGGGGCAGACGATCGCAATTGAGCATCCGGCGCGCGTGCGGAAATTGATTCTGTCGGCGACCTGGACGCACAATGATGCGCATTTCTCGCGATCGTTCGAGGCCCGCCACGCGCTGCTCCAGCACTTGGGGCCGGCAGCGTACACCCGCGGATCGAACCCTGGTCTTTTTCCCGGATGGTGGTCCACCGAAAACGAGGCCTTGTTGGCTGAGCAGGAAGCCAAGCAGATCGCCTCGTTCCCGCCGACTGAGATCGTGCTGTCCCGCATCGAAGCGATCATGCGATTCGATCGGCGCAGCGAGCTTGGGAAGATCAGGGCAACCACGATGGCAATCGTCGCGGCCGAAGACTGCCTGACGCCGCCCTATTTTTCAGAGGCGATCGCGAAGGCGATTCCCGGTGCGGTGCTGAAGATCATGCCGCGTGGCGGGCATTTTCTGTATCAGGTCGATCCGCAGCCGTACGAAGACGCGGTGCTCGCCTTCCTGCGCAGTTGATTGTGCCGCAGTTGATCGTGCAATTGGGCAAGCAGGCTTCGATCGAGCCTGCTGTCCGTTACGCGAAGACCTGCGTGCCGTATTTGCCCGATGCCCGCAGCTTCCAGTACCCATCGTTGAGGCGCGCCATCACCGGGCCCGGAACCGAACCCATGACCGGCCGGCCGGAAACTTCACGTACCGCGAGCGCCGCACCCGATGTGCTGCATGTGAAAATTTCGTCGGCGATGAACAGGTCAAACGCGGTGATCGCGCCGACTTGCACAGCGATGCCCAGCTCCTGTGCGACTTCGCAGAGCGTGAGGCGTGTGATGCCATGCAGTATGCCGGCACCGGGCGTATAGAGCGTCCCTTTCTTCACCATGAAGATGTTGGAGCGGGGCGTCTCCTGCACCGTGCCGTCGTGCGCGAGCCAGACAAGATCGTCATACCCCGCCTCGGCCGCTTCGACGCGCGCCAACTGGTACTGTAATCGCGAGATGTGCTTGTACCGGGGATCGAGCGTATCGGGCGGCATGCCGCGCTGCTGGGCGATCTGCAGCTTGATGCCTCGTTTGCGTTGCTCATCGTTCGCAAGGTACATATAGGGAGAAACGCCCATCAGGACATTTGGCGTGGCGGCGCGGATATCGGTCGTATTGGGCGGCTGCACACCGCGTGTGACGATGATCCGTGTGCCTGCATCCCGCAGGCCACTGGCGCGCGTTGCATCGAGCACCGCGCGCCGCCAGTCGTCCCGCGACATTTTCGGGAGAATGCGCGTGGCATGCATCGAGGCGTCGAGCCGATCGAGATGGTCGTCCAGCCGAAACATGATGCCGTCGCGGGTCGAGATCATTTCGTAGACGCCATCGCCCAACTGGAAACCCATGTCGAAGAACGACACATGGGCCTGATCCGGCGGAACGAGCTTGCCGTTGATCCATACGGGTGGAGCCATTGCGTTTCCCCCAGGTTGATGAGATTGGATGGATGGTGCCGTTGCCAGAGGGCAACGCCAAAGGAATCTGCGTGGCCATCGAGCAGATTCCTAACGGAACCGATCGAGTGTATAGGCATCGATGGCCAAGCTGGGCCGGCCCTTTATCATCAGCTCGGCGGTGAGGCGCCCAACGATCGGGGCGAGCGTGTAGCCGTTCGAGGCCACGCAATTGTAGAACCCCGGCATATGCGCGGATTCCCCGATGATCGGCGCCCCATCGATATGAACATTCATCGCGGCCCAGGCGCGGATTACGCGCAGCCGGTCCAGCGCGGGCACCACGCGTTGCGCCACCCAGAGATTGCCTTCAAGGCTCTCTCGAAGGATGCTGGAATAGCCCGTTGATTGATCGGCGCCTGCCGTCCAGCCGCCGCCGATAATGAAGCCGCCTGAGTCCGCCTGCTTGAGGCTGAGATGCCGATCCGCATGCGCCACCAGATGCGTGAGCGACTGCGGGGCTGACTCGGTGACGATCATTTGCAACGGAGCGCCTTGCACCGGAAGTCGATCGATGCCCACCATCGCAGCGATGCGGGGCGACCAGGGACCGGCGGCGTTCACGATGCGCCGACTCCGGATCCGACCGCGCGTCGTGTGCAACGCGAATCCCGTCGTGTGCAATGCGAATCCATTTCCATCCTGTCGCTCGATCGCAGTGACATCGGCGCTACGAACGAAGCGTGCCCCGCGCGCACTGGCAAGGCGAGCGACGGCGTAGGTAGCGCGCAATGGATTGATCTTGCCTTCGGCGGGACACAGCTCTGCGCCCGCAAGATCGCGCGACAGCGCGGGAGCAAGCCCCGCCAGCTCGCGTGGACCAAGCAGGTGCGCTTCGATGCCGAACGTGCGTTCAAGATCGATCTTGGCTTGCAGGAAACGCATCTGCTCGGGATTGTCGGCGACCATCAAGCCGCCGACCGTCTGGATCTCGAAGGATTCGCCCGCCAAGTGTTCAAGCTCGCGCCAAAGTGTGACCGACGCCGGGCCAAGGGGCAGCGTAGCCGCTGCCGGGGCACCACCTGCTTCGGCCTTCACGCCGAAATCAAACGACAACAGTTGCACATGCAGGCTTCCCGCATTGCCGCCGGAGGCTTGCATGTTGAGCTCATCGCGCTCGATCACGATGACATCGACGCCGAGTTGAGCGAGAAAGAACGCGCAGCAGCTGCCGACAACGCCGCCTCCGATCACCGCGACATCGCATTGGCTCTCATGTGTACCTAATGGATCGATCCCAGCCGGATTGTGCAGGACCGGCGGTGGCGGCGTGACGCGGACGTGTCCGCCCCACTCGGGCTTCTCGAAAGTGAGCGTTCCGATCGGAACCGGTTTCGCGGGCACGCGTGGCGCGAACATGGCATGTGCATTCGGCGCTACACCCGTGGCGTGTTCGATCATGCGGGCGACCACGGCGGCACAGTAGCGTCCCTGGCAGCGTCCCATGCCGCAGCGTGTGTGGCGCTTGATCGCCCCGATATGCAGGAAGCCAGCTTGAATCACGGTGCGAATTGCGTGTGCGGGGACGGATTCGCAACGACAGACGATCGTGTCATCGGTGATTTCACTCGCGGCGAACGGTAGCGCCTGAAATACCGACCATAGCGCTTGTTGGAAACGCTGGGCGCGATCCAATACGCTTCTGGCATTCCGTATCGCATCCTGTGCGACGGCGTGCCCAAGCGATTGCGCGATCGACAATCCGGCAATGCGGCCGCGTGCCTCGGCCACGCGAGCTCCGCCGATCGATGCGCCGTCACCAATGGCATAGACGCCCTCTACGCTGGTGCGGCCTTCCGTGTCGATATCGACAGCGAGCGCGCCCACATGCCGATCATCGAATCGCATCCGGCAACCGAGCATGCGCGCGATCTCGACCGATGGCACGAATCCAAGCCCGAGCGCGAGCACATCGGCTTCAAGCGTCTCGCGGGCAACCTGTGATACACGCTCATTCCGTCCGACCGGGGAGACGACCGCGCGCTCGAAGCGATCCCTTCCGATTGCTGCGCTCACTGTCGTCCCCCACCGAATCGGCACGCCGGTTCGCCAAAGCTTGACGAGATAGCGCATGCCGTCTTGCAGGAGATCGGGCGCATTGACCGCCATATCGAACGTTCGCAACCAATTGCTTCGCCAGGGTGATGTGGCGGATTCGAGGACGGCAACGACGTTCACGCCGCTCGCGACCAGCTCGCACGCGAGTTGAAAATTGAGCGGACCGTTACCGGCAATGAGGACCTTCCTACCCGGTGACACGCGATACGAGCGCACCAGGGTCTGTATCGCACCGGTCGTCATGACGCCGGGAAGCGTCCAACCCGCGATCGGGACTGCGCGCTCGTACGCACCGGTAGCGAGCACTAGGCGCGCGGGCCGATAGGTCACCGCGCGGTCTCCAACCATTGCGGCGACGTCAAGTGCGCCAAACGTGCCCCAAACGGTGGCGCCGGTTTCGATCGTGATGCCTAACCGGCGCGCTGACTGTGCAAGGGCCTCGCCGGTCCGATATTGATCGTCGGCACGATCAGGATCGACAAAGCGTTGCGAGGGTGCGAGCGGTTTGAAGAACTGGCCACCGGTCTCGTGGCGTTCGTCGATGAGGGTGACACGCAATCCCGACTCCGCAGCTGCGATCGCGGCGGATAAGCCGGCCGGGCCGGCTCCGATGACCAGGACATCGCAGCGACGCTGGTCGGGACCGTTCGATACAACCGGCGTCGCAAGTGCTGATAAGTCGGCGAGCGTTGCAGGCGGTTGCGATTCGATCACCATGCCTGCCTTCACCCTTGCCAGGCACGCACGCTCGCCTAATCTGCCGTTGATGGTGACGATACACTCGAAGCAGGCGCCCATGCCGCACCAGAGACCACGTGCCGCAGGCGCTTCATCGCATGGCCGCCTTAGTGCGACGATCCCCTGCGCGGCAAGCGCCGCCGCGACGGATTCGCCTTCGAGCGCTGCAATGGCGCGACCGTTGAACGTAATCGTGACCGGTGCGCCGGCTGGAGTCGTGTGTCCTGAAAGACGCATACCTGATCCCTTGATGCGGTAGGTTATCATTTGCAGCTTCGCGTCCCGGGATGCAGCCGTTCATGACCAAGCCATTTCGCGGCACCTACACCGTACTGATCACCCCGTTTACGCCGGACGGAAGCGGCGTTGATCTGGCCGCGCTCGCGCGTCTGGTCGACTGGCAGATCACGCAGGGCATACACGGCCTCATTCCGCTTGGCAGCACCGGGGAATTTCTATCGGTGACCCGCGATGAACGAACGCAGGTCATCGAAACGGTCGTGAAGCATGCCAGGGGGCGCGTGCCGGTGCTGATCGGAACAGGCGCCGAATGGACGCGCGACGTTATCGATCTATCGAAGGAAGCGGAGCGACTGGGTGCCGATGGGGTGATGATCATTCCGCCGTTCTACAGCTCGCCGACACCCGATGAGCTCTTCGAGCACTATCGTCGGGCGGGCGAGTCGATCTCGATCCCGATCATGGTCTACAACAATCCGGCGACCGCGAATGTGGACCTCACGCCCGACATCGTCGCGCGTCTTGCCCAGATCGACAATGTGCGCTACATCAAGGAATCGACACTCGACGTCACGCGCGTGCGGGACATCATTCGGCTCACCGGGGATCGGATGACCGTGTTCGCCGGCATCCTCGGCTATGAGTCGTTCTGGCTTGGCGCGCAAGGCTGGGTGGCGGTTTGTTCGAACATTATTCCCAGGGAATCGGCAGAGTTGTTCAATCTTGTCGCCGACCATCGCGATATGGAAAGGGCGCTCGCGCTCTATCACCGCATCCTGCCGATCGTGCAGTGGGTCGGCGGCCATCGATATGTCACGGCGACCAAGGCCGCGTTCGAGATGATGGGAATGCCGATGGGGCCACAACGCGCGCCGCGCTTGCCGTTGCCGCTTGCGGAGCGCGACGAGCTGCGAAAGGTTTTGGCGTCGATGGATCTTGTTCCCCGAGCGGCAGTCGCGGCGTAGCAATCTTTTTCAAGGAGGATGGCATGAATCGTTGCGTAGTCTCGTTGGCATTCTTTTTCATGGCCGGGTTTGCAAGCGGCGTCGTGCACGCACAAGCGTGCAAGCAGCGCATCGCGGATGCCGCTTTGGTGAAACCCGGCACCTTGGTGATGTCGACCAATCCGACGCTTCCCCCGATGCAGTTCGTGAATCAACAGGGTGAGTTGAAGGGCATGCGGGTCGAGTTGGGCGAGGAAATCGCTAAGCGCCTTTGCCTCAAGTCCGAATACATCCGCATCGAGTTCTCGGCAATGATTCCCGGGCTCCAGGCCGGTCGATGGGACGTGATCAATACCGGCATATTCGTGACCGATGAGCGCGCGAAGCTCATGCAAATGATCTCGTACGAAAATCAGGCGATCAGTATTTCATCAGGCAAAGGCAATCCCAAGAAGATCGCCAAGCCGGATGATCTTGCCGGCAAGACGCTCGGCGTCGAGCTCGGCGGGTTCGAGGAGCGCAAGATCAAGGAGCTTGCAGCCGATCTGCAGAAGAAAGGGATGCCTGTGATCACGGTGCGAACGTTCGATAATTTCGCCACCGCCTACCAGGCCCTGCGGGCGGGACAGGTCGAAGGCGTCGTCTCGATCGATTCGGTCGCCAAGGAATATCAGGACCGCGGCGAATTCGAGCGCGTGCTGTCAGGGCTCTATCCGACGCCGGTCGGTCTTGCCATGAAGAGCAAGCTGCTCGCCGAAGAAGTCGCCAAGGTGCTGAACGAAATGAAAAAGGATGGTTACTACGACACGCTATTAGGGCGCTTCGGGCTCGCGCCATTTCCGACGGAGCAATTCGCGATCAAGCAGGTCCAGTAGGGAATCATCGCGCGCGGATTTCCAAGGAGGGCGCGTGCAAGGCTTCAATTGGCGTGGCTTCTCGGAGTACGTTTCCAACGAGTATCTGTTCTGGGGTGCGGTGACCACGATATGGCTCACCGCATTCGCTCTTGTCGCCGGGCTGATCATCGGTGCGTTGCTCGCACTCATGCGTGTATCGAAGCATCGATACCTGTCGCTGCCGGCGCAGACCTATATCTGGATCTTCCGGGGTACGCCGTTGTTGGTGCAGCTCATCATTATCTTCACCGGGCTGCCGCAGCTTGGCATCAAGCTCTCGGTCGTGCAGTCCGCGCTGCTTGGCCTCGCGCTCAACGAGGCAGCGTATCTCGCCGAGATCATTCGAGCGGGGATTCTTTCCGTATCGAAGGGCCAGGTGAATGCGGCACTTGCAATCGGCCTCACACCGACGCAGTCCATGCGCCATGTTGTCATGCCGCAGGCGTTTCGCATCATCATCCCGCCGCTTGGGAACAGCGTGAACGGGCTCCTCAAGACCACCTCGGTTACGTCGGTCATTTCAATGGAAGAACTCTTGCGGCGAACGCAAATCCTCATCCAGGAAAAATTCCTGGTGCTGGAGCTGTTCCTGGTCGCCGCGCTGTACTACCTCTTCATGACCACCTGCTGGGATTTCGTGCAAAGAAGGCTCGAGGCGAGATTCGGCCGTGGATTCGAGGACGCGCTGGCGGGCGGTGATCGGCGCTAGAACTGCTTGCCGACCCAGAACTGTGCAACCGGGAAAACGCGGTCGTTCTTGAGCTCCTTGTCGAACTCGGCGGATTCGATTGCCGCATCGTTTTGTAGTCGCGCGCAGTTTGTCTGGACCGCGCCGCATGTTACCGAGTACGACGTCTTCGGTCTGCCCTGGTACATGAGCCCGACATCGACATTCCAGCTCCAGTTCTTGCCCGGCGCCACGGCATTGCCCCAACCTACCCCGACATACGGCGCAATATTGCGGTACTTCACCGAGCCGTTGATCCGGCCGATTTCGTTGGCCGAATAGTTGTTGTTGCCGACGGTGTACACGCCGGAATCGGGCCGTGCTTCGACATCCACTTTGTTTGAATTGCCATAGATGCCACCGCTTACCCGCAGGGGAAATCGGAGCGTTGGAAACCAGTCGACGATCAAGGGAAAATTCGCCATCTTGATCGTGGCGTCGTAGTCGACCCGCCGCACGCGATAGTCGAAAGAATAGTTGAGCCCGTTGCCGCCGGCGCGAATATTCCATTGCTGGCTGAGCGGGAAGACGAGTTGCGCGCCGAGTCCGGTCGTGCCGGCGGCCAAGCCAATCGCGACGCCGTCGGCTCGGGCGGTGGTTTGAAATGCGGCGACCATCGTGATGGCTGCCAATGCGATGTTGATTGTCCTCATGATTCCTCCCTGAACCTCGCCATTTGAACGCACACGCTACCGTGTAGGCATACGCAGATCAAAAGGTAATCCGGATGCATCGCCAAGGCAAGTCCCGCTCGTCGAGCGGCAGCGTAGCCCGAGAAGGCATTGCCCGGTTGCAGCACTTACCTGGACTTTGTGGCGAGGCAGGCCTCGATGCCACCGACGAAATTCGCGATCATGTGATCGAGCGTGTAGGCGATACTCGCTGCTTTGGCCTGCGCACTCACGATTGAATAGCGCTCGACATTCCCCAGCAGGTCGATGACCGCACCGGCAAATACCGCGGGGTCATCGGGCAGGATGAAGCCGTTCCGATCGTGGTCGAGATACTCGATTTCAGGACCGTGGCGTGCATTGGCGGTCGTGAACATCGGCAGCCCGGCACAAAACGCATCGAGCACATGCAACCCGACCGCGCCTGGGCTCAAGATCAATTTGGCCAGCTTGAAGTACGCGGCTTTTTCACTGCCACGCTTGACACCGACCGTGCGAGCCCAGGTTTGGCCCGCCAACAATGTTTCGAGGTCGGCACGACTCGGACCATCGCCGATTACGACCAGCCGGAAATCCGGCATTGCACGATGGATGCGTTCGGCGGCATTCGCCAGCAGCTCGAGGCGCTTGTCCGGATAGAGTGATCCACAGTAGAGCCCAAGGGGCGCACCTGGGGCGAGGTCGATGCTCTTTGCGAGCGCATCGAGGGACGCAGTGTCGACCCCGCCAAGATCGGTAACGAACTGATCATTGTCGATCGCGTTGTTGAGGCAGGTGATGCGTTCGCTCGGGAAGCCGCTCGATGTGAGAATGCTGCGTGTTAGGCCGGTATAGGCGAACCACCAGTCGACCTTGTTGAGCCAGTACGTCTTCCATCGCTCGCGCACGCCGGTGGGCCGATCGCTTTGAAAATTCCTGCCGTGACCCCAGTAGGCGATCTTCGTTCGGCTGCCGAGCCGGCGA
>JANMUI010000009.1:0-10288 GCA_031391405.1 Betaproteobacteria bacterium | reverse complement strand
GGCTGCGCATACAGGTTGAAACGGTCACAGGCTCGACCGCCTCGGTGCGCATTTCGGTCGCAGGCAAGGGAGCCTGACATGCGCCAGCAACTGATCGAGCTGTGGCAGGCGCGCAATCCGCGGGAGCGGATGACGCTATTGATCGGTGGCGCGCTGTCGCTCGTGCTCGTCCTCTACTTGTTCGTATGGGACCCCATCGCGAGCGATCGCGAGCGCCTGATTCGTGATCTTCCCAAGCTTCGCGCCCAAGGCGCCGAGTTTCGTCGGAACGCCGATGAAGCCGAGGCGCTCCGTAGCCGATTGAAATCCCGTGCGACCGGCCAGCCCTTGCCGGCGACAATCGAGGCATCGTCCAAGCAGGCAAACCTTGGCGCGCCGCTCCGGTCAGTGCAATCGCTTAGCGATGACCGGGCACAGGTCTCCGGCAACGGGATTCAATTCGACGCCCTGGTTCGATGGATTGCGACGCTCGCGGCGAACGATGGGATCGCGGTTGATATGGTGCAAGCCTCCGCCGCGCCCGAGCCGGGTCGGGTGCAACTCGACAGTCTGATTCTGAAGCGATAGCGATGCGTCGAATCGGCCCCGCGTTCCTTTACGTCACAGCAGCGTTGCTGGGTATCGTTATCGCGTCGGCCAGCGCATTGCCGGCGAGTGTGGCGGCCGCGTTTGCCGTGGAAGCATCGAAAGGCCAATTGAGTCTCGCCAACGTTGCCGGCACTGCACTGTACGGCCGTGCTGACGCCACGATCCAGGGATTGGCCCCTGGTCAGCCACCCTTGACAGTCCGCAATATCGAGTGGACGATCGACAAGTGGCATTTACTGTGGGGCGAAGTCGTCTGCGTCCTCAAATCGAAGGGCCCCGAATTGAACGGCGCAGCCGAGGTGACACGCGGATTCGGACATGTGACAGCACGCAATGTCCAGTTCGAGTTGCCGGCCTCCCTTATCACCGCCAATGTGCCGGAGGCCAAAGGCTGGACGACGCCAGGTGTAGTTGCCGTCAAATCGGAGCTGCTGACGATCACGCCCGCCGGCGTCAACGGGGCGGCTGAGTTGAACTGGCGGGGCGCGCAGGCACCGGACCTCGGGAATATTGGCGAGTATCGCGCGGTCCTGAAAGGAAGCGGGGCCGGGCCGGTGTCGGTGGAGTTGAGAACGTTGCAGGGCCAATTGCGGCTGGATGGGCGCGGCGAGTTCACATTTTCAAAGGGTCTGCGGATGGGCGTCACCATTGACATACAGGGCCCTAGTCGAGATCGCCTGTTGCCATTCCTCGCGCTGATCGGCATGCAGCGGCCGGACGGAACGGTGGCGATCGAAATCAATTCCCAGTCTCCGGGTCGACCGGCCGCCGGAATGAAGCAATCCTGACCGAGGTCGCGCATGGGTACAAGCCGCCTTCCACGTGAGTCAACGCCGCAGGCGCCAGCCGGCGGACGACTCGTGGCCTGGCTGCCAAGGCTCGCAATCGCTGCAACCATCGGCGTTGGGGCATGGCTTGCAACCGAGTGGTTCTGGTACTTCGCCGAGCTGCGCGCTACGAAAACCCCCGGCGTAGCGACCAGCAAAGCCCGTGTCGATATGCGCGCCGCCGCCGAGGCGCTGGCCGGTACCCGGTTGTTCGGCATCGAGAAACAGGCGCCTACCACAGCGCAGGTGACGAGCCTCAATATCAAGCTAAAGGGCGTGTTCGCCGGCGACCCTGCGAAACCTGCATTTGCGATCGTCAACACCGGCTCGCGGGATGAATTCGCCCTCGCCGGCGGAGAATTGATGCCGGGCGTGAAGCTTGATTCCGTCCATGCAACGCACGTCCTGGTTATCCGTAACGGGATGCTCGAGCGGGTCAATCTCGAAGAGCGCTCGCTTGCTTCGCTTGGCGGGCCGCGTCCCTCGCCGGTGTTGATGGCGCCACGTTCCGTGAGCCCGGCCGCGCCGGGAACGGCCCCGCAAATGGGCACGCCGCCGGGTGTTCCGGCGCCACCGCGGGGCGTTCCCGGTGCGCCGCAAGGACCCGGAGCGCAGCAGCCCCTTTCGATTACGCCCCAGTCAATGCAGAACTTCGGTCGGATCGGCGTGAAGGGTGGCGGCGTGACCGTCGAAGCCGCACCGCCTGGCAGCATATTGGCTGGCCTTGGTCTTCAGCCAGGTGATGTCATACGATCGGTCAACGGTCAAGCGGTGACGAGCGAAGCAGACCTCGCGCGCGTCTATCAGCAGTCAGCGAATGCGGAATCGGTTCAGGCGGAAGTCGTGCGAGGCGGCCAAACGTTTCCAGTACAAGTTCCCCTTAAACGATGATTTCCGCTATTGGATCGAATCGATGAAGCCGTTCGTCTTAGCCAATCGGCCGATTACGCACTCCTCCTTCTACCCGATTGCCGGTGGTGAGAATCGCGTGTTATCGTGCTGATCCTAAAGAAGTTTTCTATAGTTCAAGATAAAGCCTCTGGTTGCCACATAATGCGGACGTTGGGCATCATTTTCTCGGTCGCTGCCATGCTGCTCGCAATCGAGCCGCCGCAGGCTGTAGCGCAGCAGGCGCCTGCAGCGCAGGCTGCCATCGACGACGAGGTCACGCTCAACTTCGTCAACGCGGATCTGCAGGCGGTCATCAAAGCGGTCGCCGAGATTACCGGACGCAATATCCTCATTGACCCGCGCGTCACCGGTACGGTCAATATCGTCGCGCCGAAGCCCGTCCCCCGCAGTATGGTTTTTTCGGTCCTGCTTTCCGCGTTGCGCGCCCAGGGATTCGCGGCCGTGGGTGGCGATCTCGGATTCATCCGTGTGGTGCCGGAAGCCGAGGCGAAGTTCTATTCCGGCCTGGGCGATCCCAAGCGCGCCCGTGGCGATCAAATTGTCACTGAAGTCTTTTCCCTTCAGCACGAATCCGCGCAACAGATCGTGCCGATTCTGCGGCCTCTGGTATCGCCGAACAACATCATCAACGCGTTTCCAGCGTCGAACACGTTGATCGTGACCGATTACGCCGAGAACCTGCGTCGTATCCGAAGAGTGATCGCCTCGATCGATCAGCCGCATCCGGGCGAGCTGATTTCACTCAAATTGCAGCACGCCAATGCGGTCGATGTGGCGCAGACGATCCAACGATTGATCCCCGAGGCAGCGCAGGCGGCCCAACCGGGGCAACAACAACGCGTGGCCGTCACCGTCGATGCGCGCACGAACATGCTGCTGGTTCGGGCGGACAATCCAACCGTTGCTTCACGCATTCGTGCGCTGGCCACATCGGTCGACCTGCCGAATGCCGCCACCGGAAACATCAATGTGGTGTACCTCAAGAATGCTGAGGCGACCAAGCTTGCCGAGACGCTGCGGTCGATCCTGTCAGGACAGCCAACACAGGCACGCACCGGCACGACACCAGGCCAGACACAGCTTCCGGGCACACCGGGCGGTCAGCCTGGGGCGCCACCCGGCGCGCCTGGTCTGGGGCAAGCACCTCCGCTGGCAGGCGGGCTGGGGGGCACCGGTACTGGAGCTGGCGCAACAGGCGCGCAGCAATCTGGCTCGATTCAGGCGTACCCGGAAACCAACTCACTCGTCATCATCGGGCCGGATAACGTCTATAACGCGCTTCGCGGCGTTATCGAAAAGCTGGATGCGCGCCGCGCGCAGGTTTATGTCGAAGCGTTGGTGGTCGAAGTTTCGGCGCGACGTGCCGCAGAATTCGGGATTCAGTGGCAGCGATTGTCGAGCTCGAATAGTACGCAGGTTATCGGCGGAACCAATTTCCCGACGGCACCTGGCATCTTGAACGTTGCCGCTGATCCCACCGCCCTCGCCGGATCGGCCGGTCTCAATGTCGGCATTATCCGGGGGACAGTGAACATTCCCGGGCTCGGCGAAATCCTCAATCTCGGCGTGCTTGCCAAAGCGCTCGAGACCGACAGCAGCACCAACATCCTGGCCACGCCCACATTGCTGACCATCGACAATGAAGAGGCACGCATCATCGTCGGTCAAAACATTCCGATTATCACCGGCAGCTTCGCGCAGCCAGGCGGCGTTGGCGGCGTGACGAATCCGTTCCAGACCATCGATCGCCGCGATGTGGGTCTTACCCTCAAGGTCAAGCCGACCGTGACCCAGGGCGGCACGGTCAAGCTGCAGATCTTTCAGGAAGTGTCGAGCATCTTCGATCGCACGAATGCGGCCGGAATCATCACCAACAAGCGATCGATCGAGTCGCAGGTCCTGGTCGACGATGGTCAGGTGATCGTGCTCGGCGGGCTGATCCAGGATGACATCAGCTCAAGCGAAGAAAAGGTACCGCTGCTTGGCGACATACCGTTTCTCGGCAACCTGTTCCGCTACTCGAAGCGCCAGCGCGACAAGACCAACCTGATGGTGTTCCTGAAACCAGTGGTAATACGCGACCAGGAAAAAGCCAACAGTCTCACCGAGGATCGCTACGACTACATTCGCGGCCTGCATAACACTACACAGCCGCGCTCGTCATGGGTGCTTCCCGACATGGCGCCCAAGCCTGTTCCGGAGTTCCCGCGGAATGCACCGGCGCAGCCCGCGGTGCCGCCATCCGCGCCGCCCGTGATCGATCTGCGCGGTGCGCAGGACAGCGCCGCGCCGAATCGACAGTAATTGTTCGGGCCTCCCGCCCTCTGACCGGATCCACCTGATGGCCACCACGCGCAGCCCCCGCGAGACGATGGGTCCGACTTCGGTCTTCACTGCTGAGCTCGACGCCAATGTCATCCGGCAACTTCCCTACCACTTTGCGAAAGCCAAGGGCGTCATCGCGTACCGCAGGATGACCGACGGCATTGAAGTGTGGGTCCGCCCTGGCGTGACGTCAGGCGCGCTCGCCGAAGTTCGTCGTGTGCTGGGCGCCCCATTGCGCCCCCAGATGCTCAACCCCGAATTGTTCGAGCGTCGCCTCACGCAGCTCTATACGGACAATCAATCGGGCGCCGCGGCAATCATGGACGATATGAACGAAGCGGTCGATCTGCAAAGCCTGGCGGAAGGCCTGCCGCAGGTTACCGATCTGCTCGAGACCGAAGACGACGCGCCGGTCATTCGCTTCATCAACGTGCTGCTCACGCAAGCGATGCGGGAACGCGCTTCCGACATTCACATCGAAGTGTTCGAAGGGCGCTCGCTCGTTCGCTACCGGATCGACGGAACATTGCGCGACGTGCTCGAACCGCCGCGCGCGCTGCATGCCGCGATCATCTCGCGGGTCAAGGTGATGGCGAGTCTCGATATCGCGGAGAAGCGCCTTCCGCAGGACGGGCGCATTACGCTGCGTATCGCCGGTCGCCCGGTCGATGTCCGCGTCTCAACGTTACCCACCGGCCACGGCGAGCGCGTGGTGCTGCGTCTGCTCGACAAATCCGCCGGGCGTCTGGATTTTACCGCGCTAGGGATGAGCGAACCGACCCGCAAGGAGATGGACGCGCTCATCCATCAGGCGCATGGCATCCTGCTCGTGACCGGCCCGACCGGCTCCGGCAAGACCACCACGCTCTATGCGGCGTTGTCCCGCCTCGATTCGGCCAAGATGAACATCATGACCGTCGAGGATCCAATCGAATACGATCTCGATGGCGTGGGGCAAACGCAGGTCAATGCCGGCATCGACATGACATTCGCACGGGCCCTGCGTTCGATCCTCAGGCAGGATCCCGATATCGTGATGATCGGTGAGATTCGCGATCTCGAAACCGCCCGCATCGCGGTGCAGGCCAGCCTCACCGGCCATCTCGTCTTGGCCACGCTCCACACGAACGACGCGGTGGGCGCGGTTACGCGTCTCATCGACATGGGGATCGAGCCCTTCCTGCTCTCCTCGTCATTGATCGGCGTTTTGGCGCAACGTCTCGTTCGCCGCCTTTGCCCCGAATGCCGTCGCGCCGTGGCACCGAGCGCATCCGAGCGCGAGTTGCTGCCGTCCTCTTGGGGTAACCGCCCGGTGTACGCCGCGGTCGGATGCTCGGCCTGCAAGAAAGTGGGCTACCGTGGCCGCTCGGGCATCTACGAATTGCTGACGGTCGACGATGAGGTGCGAACGATCATTCACGACGTCGGATCGGAACAAGCATTGCGCAGTCATGCGGTGCGTCATGGCATGCAGAGCTTGCGCGAAGACGGCTTTCGTTATGTTGGCGTCGGTGAGACGACGGTCGAGGAAATCTTGCGGGTCACGCGTGCGGCGGATGCGGATTGAAGCCGCCCCCCTGCCGATTCATTTCATTCTCCATCTCCCCGCTTAGAACTTCTAAATGGCCGGATTCCGCTATGAAGCCCTCGCAGCCACCGGGCGGACGCAGCGTGGCGTGTTGGAAGCCGACAGCCCCCGACAGGCGAGATCATGGCTTCGGGAGCAAGGTCTCACGCCGGTGGAGATCGAGCCGATCCAGGCTGCCTCCGACCAGACGTCGAAGCGAATAGGGTGGCGCAACCCGCTTAGCGGCGGCAATCTCGCGATCGCGACGCGCCAGCTCGCGACACTGCTGGGCGCGGGCCTGACCGTTGAGCAGACGCTCAACGCCCTCATCGAGCAAGCCGAGAACGAACCGCAACGCCAGCTGTTCGCCGCGGTGCGAAGCGATGTGCTGGCCGGACAGTCTCTGGCCAGGGCGCTTGGTAACCAATCGCGGGTCTTCCCGGAGCTTTACCGCACATTGGTGGACGCGGGCGAGCGGTCCGGCAAGTTACCCGACGTGTTGCTGCGACTTGCCGATTACACCGAGGATCGCGATACCCTGCGCGGAAAAGTGGCGCTCGCGTTCATCTACCCTACCCTCATCAGCGTCGTGGCGATCGTGATCGTCGGAGGGCTGCTCGCCTATGTCGTGCCGCAGGTGGTCCAGGTATTTCAGAATACGAATCAAACACTGCCGCTTCTCACCCGCCTCATGATTTTCCTGTCGGATTTACTTCGCAGCGGCTGGTATGTGTTGCTAGCGGGCGTTGTGATCACGGTCGTCGGGGCACATCTCGCGCTCCGAGTGCCTTCGGTGCAGATGCGCTGGCAACGCTTTCTGCTGCGCGTACCGCTCGTGGGTCCTCTCCATCGTGGGCTCAACACCGCCCGCCTTTCCAGCACTCTTGCAATTCTGGTCGGCAGCAAAGTGCCCCTGCTTTCGGCGTTGCATGCCGGGGGCGGTGTCGTCACCAACGTACCGATGCGCGAGGCGCTGGACATAGCCGCCCAGCGCGTTCAGGAAGGCGCGAGTCTCTCGCGTGCATTGGCTGCGTCCAAGTTGTTTCCGTCGCTCATGGTGCACATGATTGCAAGCGGTGAAGCCAGTGGTCGCCTGGCGGAGATGTTGGAGCGCACGGCGTTACAGCAGACCCGGGAGCTCGAACGGCGGGTTGGGGCGATGGTCGCGCTGCTCGAACCCGTCATGATTCTGGTCATGGGAGCCGTGGTCTTGGTGATCGTCATGGCGATCCTGCTCCCGATCTTTGAGCTGAACACGATCATTCGCTAGCGCGGTCCGCATCGGCGCCGTTTGTCGCTGGGACGTCGTTACCGGACCGATCCAGGTATTAGTTCACTTTCGCTCCCGCGCGAGAACGAAACAATAGCGTTTGCGACCCGAGACGCCTGCAACTTCGCGATCGGATCGATAATGCCCCCCTTGATGCGTCGAACCGTTCCGCGTTCACGCCAGGAGTACACATGCCCTGTGGGTTTCACCGTCGCGTTGCGTCCACGACTGCCGTGGGCATGATGCTGTTGTTCGTTCCCGTAATCGCCAACGACACGTCCCCGCCGAGAGCGGGACCACCCAAGCGCGCGATATCTGCGCTCAATTCAACTGATCGCATCATCGTCCGACTCCATGACACGCACGATGAAGAAGGTGTCCTGCCGGCGGCAATCCGCGCCCGTCCAATGAGTGCCGATCGATCGCGATCACTCAGCATCGCGGCGCGCACGACGTTGACACCGATCCGGCGAACCGGAAGCGGTGCGCAAGTCATGCGACTTACCCATGACATGGAATTAAGTGCGGTGGAAGCGATCGTCGCGCGCTTGAAAATGGATCCCGCGGTCGCCCATGCGGAGCCGGACCGGCGCAAGATGCCGTTGACTGTGCCAACCGATCCCGGTTATCGGCCGGCGAGCGGCGGCCTCGGCCAGTGGAACCTTCGTGGCGGGTTGGGTGGAATCAACGCCGAGCCCGCGTGGTCGATTTCCCAAGGATCACCAAACATTGTGATCGCGGTGCTCGATACGGGATTGCTACCGGACCTCGAATTCTCGTATCGCACATTTGCAGGCGCGGGCGGCGTGCCGTTCTATGGGTACGACTTCATCACCGAAGACGGCCCGGGACTGTTCAAAACCGCGAACGATGGGGATGCCCGCGACCCGGATCCGCGGGATCCTGGTAACTGGATCCTCGCCAACGAAGCCGGGACGCCGCCATTCACCGATTGCGCGGAAGCACGAGACAGCGACTGGCACGGCACGCATACCACCGGAATCATCGCAGCAAACGCCGGTAACGGATCTGGGATCGCCGGGATCGATTGGTACGCGAAGATCGTTCCGGTGCGCGTTCTTGGCAAATGCGGAGGCTATACCTCTGACATCATCGACGGTGTGCGTTGGGCGGCCGGTCTTCCGGTAGCCGGTGTACCAGCCAATACCCACCCGGCCAACATCATCAACATGAGTCTTGGTGGGATCGGTGCGTGCAGTACCGAAGAACAACTGGCGATCAATCAAGCACTCGCTCGGCCGAATGTGAAAGCGATCGTCACCGCCGCGGGCAACAATGATCCGGGAAGCAGCAGCCTCAACACCGCACCTGGCAATTGTACAAACGTGATCACCGTTGCGGCTACCGACTACTACGGTAGTCGTGCGCGGTATTCGAGCGGTGGTGTCAACGTAGTGCTGAGCGCACCGGGCGGAGATTTCGACGTCAATCCGCCTCCGGGCTCGACTTCCGATGAGCTTGGCATTCTGTCGATACACAATGCAGGCACGACCATTCCTTCTCTCAGCCCAAGCGCACTCGTCTATTTCGTCGGAACCAGTGAAGCCGCCGCGCACGTGTCGGGCGTGATCGGGCTGATGCTCGCGCGCAATCCGGCGCTGACGCCGTATCAGGTGTATTCCATCGTTCGAAGCAACGCGCGCGCCTTTCCCGATTCGACGTGCACCACCGCGACTTGCGGCTCGGGAATTCTCGACGCGACCGCATCCGTACAGGCGTCGGCAACACCGCCCACCGATCGCGGACTCGGATTCGGTGGCATCAATCAGGTGCCGGCGAGCGGTGCCCCGCCGGCGAGTACGGGTTCGTCCTCGAGTGGCGGAGGTGGCGGTGGCGGTTGCACCATCGGTGATGACAGTCGCCCCGATTGGCTCCTCGCGCTATTCGTCCTCGCCGCCTTTGCCCGGATTCGAATCTGCCGGCGACGTGCCCAGACACGTTGCCATTAACGCCACGTGTCCACAACGAGTGACGGACCGACCCCGGCTGATACTGCTACCCGACGCCCACTCACATCTCTTGCGAGCGACCCCCATTTCCTTGGCGCACTTCTCCTGGGACCGATTGCGTGGTCGTTGATCGCCTGGTGGTCGAACGCCAGTGTCGCCTTCGATTTCCTGCCTCGATTGTTGATCGAACAGCCGCTGCGGTTCGCGATGCTGGTCTTCGCTTACCCGGTGCTCGAGGAATTCGTGTTTCGAGGATGGCTGCAGCCGGCGCTCCATATTCGCCTGCAACATCGTGCGCTGCCCGGCGTGAGCGCCGCCAACTTGGTGACCAGCACATTGTTCGCGGTGGCGCATCTTTGGTATCAACCGCCGGCCATGGCGCTCGCGACGTTCTTTCCGTCGCTCGTATTCGGACACATCCGCGACCGGTACAACCATCTTCTGCCGGCCATCGCACTGCATTCTTTCTACAACGCCGGCTACTTCTGGTTTTTTGGCTAGCGATGTACCAGAGGGGACGCAGGAATGCGGGGAAACGAGAAACGGGGAAAGGGAGCAGAAGGTTGAGGCGATTGGCGTTTCCCTTCTCCCTTCTCTCTTTGCGCCTTTCCTCTGTGTCCTCCGCGTCCTCTGTGGTTAATTTCTGAGCGTGGTTAATTTTTAAGCGAAGGACTAGCGCTCTTGGCCTTTGCAACTTTCTCTTCCATCCGCGCGCGCACCTTCTCGATCTCCACGACGAAGCGCCCGTGCTCACCTCTCGAGATCTCTTCGCCGCGGTGTGGGAGGTTGGTGGAGTTTGTTTGGGGGGGTGGGTGGTGGGGGTTGTGTG
>JANMUI010000002.1:0-8121 GCA_031391405.1 Betaproteobacteria bacterium | reverse complement strand
AAACGCGCCAAACGCCAAACGCCAAACGCCAAACGCCAAACGCCAAACGCCAAACGCCAAACGCCAAACGCCAAACGCCAAACCATAAGCAGCGCGAAATGGAGCCAATTTTGTTTGCAATGCGCCGATCGATTCTCACGGTGTTGAGCCTTGCGCTGTGCGCGGCCCGAGTGGCGCTCGCGCAGATCCCACCGAACGCAACCGAGCTTGCCGCCTATCAGGGTCTGCACGCCGCCGCCGCACGAGGTGACGTCGCCCTGATCGGCGCGTTATTCGCAAAAGGCGCGGCCGCCGGAACGCGCGACAATTATCAACGCACGCCGTTGCACGTTGCAGCCTACCAGGCACGGCACGACGCAATGCGCGCACTCGTCATTGGCGGCGGCGACCCGAATGCGTTGGAAAGCGATCGCTATGACATTGTCACCATCGCGGCGGTGGCGAACGATCTGCCGACACTCGCTCTCGCACTCGAGCTCGGGACCAATCCCAAGAATGTGACGAGTCGCTACGATGGCACCGCGCTCATCGCCGCCGCGCACCTCGGCCATCATGAAGTCGTACGGATGCTGATCAAGGCCGGCGCGCCGCTCGATCATGTCAACAATCTTGGCTGGACGGCGCTCATCGAATCGATCGTGCTGGGAGACGGCGGACCCCGGCATGTCGACACCCTCCGGGCGCTCGTCGAGGCGGGTGCCGATGTCAATCTCCGTGACCGGCAAGGGCGATCCCCGCTCACGTTGGCGCGCGCACACGGCTATCGCGAGATGATCCGCATCCTGCAAGAGGCCGGCGCCCGCTAGGAATCTGCGCGGCAGGCCGCGCAGATTCCTGATGGAAGACGCTACGTGCATTTATTACCGCGAATGCGCCAAACAATAAGTGAGAAATGGAGCTAATTATGTTTGCAAGGCGTCGTTCGGCTGACCAATTGCGTCTTCCTAGAGGAGTGTGCGCGCGCAGCCGCGCAGACTCCTAGAGTTTGATCAACCCCCGCTTCGCCGCCAATGTCACCGCCTCGGTACGACTCGCGACGTCGAGTTTTTGCAGGATGCTCGTCACGTGCGTCTTCACCGTGCCCTCGGTGATCGATAAAGCCCGCGCGATCTCCTTGTTGCTCGCGCCCGCCGCCATTGCTGAAAGTGTTTCCAGCTCGCGCTCGGTGAGGCGATGTCCGGTCATCTGCGAAGCGAGCTTTGCAGCGATCGCGGGCGACACGGGATTTTCGCCCGCATGCACAGCGCGCACCGAGCGCAGCAACTCCTCGCGCGGAATATCTTTCAACAGATACGCCTTCGCGCCGGCGCGCATGCCGAGGTAGATGTCCTCGTCATCGTCATAGGTCGTCAGGATCACGATGCGCGCCTTCGGATCGATCGCACGGATTTCGCGAATCACACCGACACCGTCGAGCTCCGGCATCCGCAGATCGACGAGCAGGAGATCAGGCCGCAGCTCCCGCCAGAGCGCCACCGCGTGCTTCCCGTTCTCCGCCTCCGCAACGACCGTCATGTCAGGCTGTCTGGCGATCATCGCGGCAAGTCCCTCGCGAACGATTGCGTGATCATCGGCGATGATGAGTCGGATCGGCGGGGCGGCATGTGTCGTGCCGGCCACTTCCGGGGGAGTCGCATCGGATACGGCGGTCATGGTCATGGTCTCCATTGATGCCATCGTGCTGGACGGCGCTTGCCCCGGGGATTGCCCCAGCGCTATGCCGCGTGCAATTGGGTGACGATAGTTGTACCTGTCCCGGGACTGCTTGCGATTTGAATCCGGCCTCCCAGTCGCCGGATGCGCTCCCGCATGCCGACCAGCCCCATCCCGGCATGGGCGGCGTCGGGATCGAAGCCCACCCCATCGTCGGTGAGCGTGAGCTCGACACCAGACTGCGTGTAGTCAAGCGTCACGCAGAATCGCCGCGCGGCCGCATGCCTGAGCGCATTGGTGAGGGCCTCCTGGGCGATGCGCAGTAGGGTCTCGTCCCAGCCGATCGGAAGCGGGTGAAGATGCCCCCTCAAGGTGAAGCTCGATTCAATGCCGGTACCCCCGGTCATGCGGTCGAGCAGCGCGACGATCGCGCCGCGCAGTCCGCCTTGTTCGAGCGCCAGTGGTCGCAGCGAGTGCACCGACCGGCGCGCTTCGGCCAGCATCGAGCGGGCGAGATCAGCGGCACGCTGGATGTGGCGCCCGGCGGCTTCATGTTCGCCGGTCGCAATCACGTCCTTGGCCGCCTCGAGCTGGATGACGACGCCGGTGAATCCTTGCGCGAGCGTATCGTGGATATCGCGCGCCATGCGATTGCGCTCTTCCAGCAGCACCGCGTGGCGCGATTCTTCCTCCATGCGCGCGAGCTTCAACGCCAGCGTAGCCTGCAACACGAGTCCTTTCACGAGCACCTGCTCCTGCAGGGCGAACGCGCGATCCTCGGTGAAGTACACGGTGAAGCCGCCAAGCACCTCGCCGCCGAACAGCAAACGCATCGCGAACATCTTCTTCACCGAGCGCTCGCGCAGGTACAGGACGACCGATTCCGGAATGTCGCGGCGTTGTTCGAATTCGGTCATCGACAAGGCGACAAACTCGGTCTGCGTGGCGCGCTCGACCTGAATCGGAATCGGGATCTGTTCGCGCGCAAGCGGATGCCCGGAGTCTTCGCCCCGGACGAGCCGCCCCTCTTCGTGTACGAAAATCACGTGCCTGCGTTCGGTCGTCGGATCGCGAACCCAGAACGATCCGCCGATCGCACCGAGCTGCTCGACGATGGTGTTCAGCACCTGTCCGGCGAATGCATCGAAGCGCGGCTCCACGAGCATCGAATCGAGCGTCGCCGACAGCATGGCGGTGTGCGCGCTGGCGACCTGCTCCGCGCGGCGGCGTTCGACGATTTCAGCTTCAAGCGCCTCGCGCGCGCGAATGTCATCGGTGATGTCGGTGAGCGAGCCGACGCTGCGGATCGCCTTGCCGCTCTCATCGCGCACCACGAACGAACGCATCAGCACATTGGCGAATGAACCGTCCGCGCACCGCACGCGAAACTGGATGCTCGCGACCGATCCATGCGTGGCGAGTGCCGCGAAGAGTCGCCGCACGCGGCGGCGGTCTTCCGGATGAACCCTCGACAGCCAGACCGATGTCGCCCGATCGGTGCTGAGCTCCCAGCCGAACAGCTTCTGGTACTGCTCGTTCCATTCGATCCGATCGGCGAGGAGATCGAAATCGTAGATTGCATCACTGATCGACTGGGCAACGAGCCGGTGCCGCTCCTCGCTCCGGCGCAATGCATCTTCCGCCAACCGGCGCCCGGTCAAATCGAGCACCATCAGCACCATGTGATCCACGGTACCGCTGGCCCGCCGGATGCAACCGGCGGAGATATTTGCGCGCACGATGCGGCCGTCCCGGTGGATGAACCGCTTCTCGAATGTGTAGCCGTCGCGCTTGCCGGCGACCGTTTCCTCGAGGAGGCGCAAATTCGGTTCCACATCGTCAGGATGGGTGATCTCTTTCCAGCTCCGGCCCACGAGCTCCGATACGGAGTAGCCGAGCATCTCGGCAAGCGCCTGGTTGACTTGGAGAAGGCGGGTATCGGGTGACGTGATCGCGCGACCCAGGATGGGCAGCTCGAAGAACCGCTGAAATCGCAGCTCGGCGCGTTTGCCTTCGGTGACATCGCTCGCCACCCCGCAGATCGCGTAGGGCGCACCCAGCGCGTTGGCGAGCGGAAACTTGAAAACGAGAAAGTCCCGCTCCTCGCCGCCGAAGGCCACTGTCTCATCGAATTGCAACGACTTTCCGGCCGACAGAACCGCCGCGTCGTGAGCCTCCAGGACACCAATGCCTGCCGGTTCGATGAGGTCCCGGTAGTCACGACCCAGCAACGCCTCCTCCGGCTGGCCACGCAGGGTGCAGTAGGCGCGATTGACGAAGAGGTACCGGCCGTCGAGATCCTTCACGAACACTGCGAGATTGGCGCTCTCGGTGATCGCTTTGAACAGGTCCGGACTCATGAACTCCTGGCGCTGGACACCGCGCGCGGTCGCGGAAGAATTCATTTTGGACCCCTAGGAATCCGCGCGGCGGGCCGCATGGAGACCCAAAAGCATACGCTTCACGCGCTGACCGTGGTGATTATTGCCGCCCTGCCTTTCTCTGTCTTTCGATGGATGGAAAAGCAGGTGCCACTCGACTAGATTCCCAACCGGAGGGAATCCGTTGGAGGCCCTATGACGTTCAAGAACATCCTGGTCACCACCGACGGGACGGAACGGTCCCGGAAGGCGGTGCGTGCGGCCGTACAGCTCGCCCATGACGAACATGCGAGCATCACCGGTTTCTTTCCGCTGAATCTTGCCGCGGCGCGACCTCACATCAACACGCCGTGGATGCTCTCCATGCATGAAGACCTCGAACGAACCTTGGCGACGCAGATGCGGCATGAGGCCGAGGAGGCGCTGGCATTCATTGCCGAAGCATCGAATGCGGCCGGCGTGCCGTGCGACACCCACCTGGCGTTCACCAATCACCGCGTCTATCTTGCGATCATCGAGCAGGCGGAGAAGGATGGCTGCGATCTGATCTTCATGGCTTCGGATCAGCGCGGGGGCCTCGCCGAATGGCTGGTTGGGTCGGAGGCGACCAAGGTCATGACGCATTCGACAGTGCCCGTCCTGCTGTACCGGGATTGACTGCGGCTTAAACGCCTTCACCACGCGTCTTCACCACGAGGAAAGGAGGAAGGATTCATGAGTGTCAGCCTTCATCTTCATGCCGTTCCAGAGGGCCTTCGCCTGAAAGCGCCGGGCTCGCCCGTTGCGCGAACGACGTTGAGTGCCCCCGCGATCGATCTGATGACCGACTTTCGGCGCAGTCCGATCGTGACCGTTCCGGACGCGTTGCAGATCGACCGCGCGCTCGAGATCATGGTGCTGGCGGGCGTGCGCTTTTGCTTCGTGGTCGACGCCGCCGGCCGCGTGCGGGGAAACGTGACCTCCTACGACATCCAGGGCGAGAAGCCGCTTCGCTATTGTCAGGCGCCATTGGGCCAGGGCGCGAGCCTCGCGCGAGGGGACGTTCGCATCCGCGACATCATGGAGCCTCTCGACACTTGGCAGATCGTCACCTTCGAGCAGGCGCAACGCGCGACCGTCGCGAATGTTATCGAGACCTTCAAGACAAGCGGACGGCGTCATCTCGTCGTCGTGGAAGAAGCGTCGAGCGGCCCGATTGTAAGAGGTCTCTTCTCGGCGACGCGGTTCGAAGCCGATACCGGCTTGCAGGTTGACGTCTACAGCGTGCCGAGGACATTCGCGGAGATCGAGCAGGCGCTGGAACACCCCTGATTGGGCATACCGATCAGCCGACTCAGGAGAACCGGTGGGGCCCGCCGCGGACTTCTGCTTGTTAGTCTGGACGGCGATCGATGCCCATCCCACAAGCGCGTATGCTCATAGGGTCGCGTGGGGGGGCGGGAGGATCCGATATGACGAATCAGACTGGTAATCGACCCGATACGGTGGATTTACAAGAGGTATCACGCCTTGTGGAAGCGCTCGAGCGCGATCTCGACAAGATTCGCGCAGGCTCCGCCGACCTAGAGACCTTGCGCAAGGAAGTGGAACAGTTGCGCGCCACGCTCGACGCACCCCAATCCGCGCACGACGAGATTCACGACGGACTACGTGCGATTCGCGCGCTCCTGCATCGCGCCGGCGACGAGCTGCAGCGCGACGCGATCAAGGTGACCGAATATGTCGCCCATGTCGGCCGCATGCTTGGGATGTAGCCAGAGGCGGTGGATTCACCGAAAAACGGATCCGGAAATCTCCGCCTGACAAGACGTGTCGGGCGTGCCGAGGGCATGGTACGCGACGGTACCGTCGATGCATCAATCGCTACCGGTGCTGATCCGTCTGACATGTGTGCGTCGCATATGAATTGATGAGGTCTTACGCTTTGGTGCGCGGCGGGCCATCACCAGCGATTGAGAGGGCACGATGCTGGCGGCCCCGCACCACCTGGAGATGGAAGATCGTCCGAAGAAAAGCGACCCAGAGGTTATCCCGCCCCTTCCCTCCAACTCCCACCTAACACGCGAATCAGCGCGACCGTTGCCAAGGCCCGTTCCCGTTCAATCTGGGTCGCGGAACGCCGTGTGGCGAGCACCGATCGCTCGGCATCGATGACTTCCAGATAGTTGACATAGCCGTTGCGATAACGCGTGCCGGAAAGCTGCGCCGCGCGCTCCGCCGATGCGATCGACTGCGCCTGCTCGGTCGCCTGCGCGGATAGGATGCGAAGGCCCGCCAGGTTGTCTTCTACCTCACGGAACGCGACCAGCACGCTCTGGCGATAATCCGCCACGGCCTCGTCGTACTGTGCACTCGCTATAGCCTCCAGCGCCTTGTTGCGGCCGCCGTCGATCAACGGCATCGTCAGTGCCGTGCCAAGGAGCGGTCCCAGCAACCAGGTGCGACTTGACCAGCGAAACAGATCGCCGATGTCGGCCGATTCGAATCCAAGGGCTCCGGTGAGTGAAAGCCGCGGGAAGAACGCAGCGCGCGCAACACCGATCCTCGCGTTCGCCGCTGCCATCGCGCGTTCAGCGGCCGCGATGTCCGGACGACGCTCGAGCAGGGCCGAGGGCAGGCCGGCCGGAATGGCGATCGGTTGGATCGCCAGCGGCGCGGGCGCGAGCGACAGCTCGGCAGGCGCTTTGCCGACTAGAGCGGCGAGTGCGTGTTCAAGCTCGGCGCGCCGCTTGGTGAGCCCGATGCCCTCGGCGCGGGTCACCGACAGCTCGGTGCGTGCACGCGCGACATCGAGCTCACTCGTCTCGCCGGCCTGGAAGCGCCGGTCGACCAACTTGAGCGCCGCGTCGCGCAACCTCACCGTTTCATCGAGCAGCGCGATTTCGGCATCGAGCGCGCGCACAGCGAAGTAGTGCTGCGCGATATCGGCCTGAATCGCCAGCAGTAACGATCGATAGAGGGCACCGGATCGCTCCGCATCGGCCTGCGCCGCGGACACGGCATTCGCGACTCTGCCGAACAGATCCACTTCGTAGCTCGCGCTCGCTTGGGCGCGCCAGAGGGTTCGAGCGCTTGTATCGGCACTGGCCGGCAAACCCTGCGAAGCAGGCGAAGGTCGCTGTCGATTCGGTCCGGCGCCGATGTCGACGCTGGGCGATCGGTCCGCTTCCCTCACCCGCGCGGCCACTCTTGCTTGCATGAGACGCGCCAAGCCGGCCTTGAGTGACTGATTAGCCTCTAGCGCCTGATCCTGCAATGCGTTCAGGCGCGGATCGTTGAAGAGTACCCACCACTCGCCGCGGGCCAGCGCATCGCTTGGCTCGGCCGTTTTCCACGATCCCGCTTCGCTCGCGGGAATCGCTTCCTTGAATGCGGCGGGTACTGGCACGATGGGCTTCTGATAGATTGGTGCGACGTTGCAGGCAGCGAGCATGAAGCCCATCGAAATCGTCGCGATCCATTTGAATGAAGAAGCGTTGGTCATGACGGTGCGCTCCTTTGATCACACTGGGTCGTTGTGGCGGGCGGCGTAGCCGGATTCGGTACCGCCGCCATGTGCCGCGGGCTTTCGTGAGAAACGCTCGGCGAGGCTGCGCAACAGCACATAGAACACCGGGGTCAGCACCAGACCGAACAATGTGACCCCGAGCATTCCGGAGAACACCGCCACGCCGATCGCGCGGCGCATCTCCGCGCCCGCGCCCGTGGACGTAGCGAGCGGCACGACCCCCATGATGAACGCGAACGAAGTCATGAGAATCGGACGCAGCCGCAGCCGGGTCGCTTCGATTGCCGCCTGTGCGATCGAGCGACCACGATGCTCCAACTCGCGCGCAAACTCGACGATCAAGATCGCGTTCTTCGCCGCCAACCCGACCAGCACCACCAGCGAAATCTGCGTGAAGATGTTGTTGTCGCCGTTCATGAGCCACACGCCGGTGATGGCCGACAGCAGCGCCATCGGCACGATGAGGATCACCGCCAGCGGCAGGGTCCAACTCTCGTACAGCGCAGCGAGCACGAGGAACACCAGCAGCACCGCCAGCGGGAACACGAGCTTGCCGGAGTCGCCGGCGAGAATCTCCTG
>JANMUI010001031.1:0-3036 GCA_031391405.1 Betaproteobacteria bacterium | reverse complement strand
CCCCTCGCATGCCGGTTTGATCATCGGCGTCCTCAAGGAAAAGGGCTTCGACAAGAAGCATGGTGTCGACATGGAGGTGAAGCCGTACGGGGCCATCAGCGCCTACTACGGTGCGGCCGCGGCCGGTGAGACCGATGCGTTGGGCGGCGGACTCCTCGTGTTCCAGAAGATGCGACAGGAAGGCGTGCCGATCAAGATCGTCGCGTCCATGGTGGACATGACATCGGTTTCGGTCATCACCAAAGACCCCGCGATCCGCTCGATCCCAGATCTCAAAGGTAAAACGATCGCCGCCGATATGGGGTCCGCGGAGTATTCGGTGCTGAGCCTCTATGGCAAGAACAAAGGCGTTGTGTTCGGCAAGGATGTGACGGTGGTGCAGGCGGGCCCACCACTGGTGCGCACCCAGCTCGCCGCCGATCGCGTCGATGCGGGCATGACATGGGAGCCCACGGCGACGCTCACCATGCGCGACAACGCGGCCTATCGCATCATCTTCAACGGCAAACAGGCCTGGAAGGAGCTCACCGGCAAGGACGGTTGGCTGCTCGCGCTCGCGGCGCACGAAAGTTGGATCGCGAAGAATCCTACCGGACTTGCGAAAGTCATTGCTGCGTTCGAAGAAACGTCGCGCTTCATGGTGACGAACGCCGATGAAGCGGACGTCATTCTGCAGAAGGCGCTGAAACTCCCGGCCGGCGCGTTCAAAGACATGATCACCGCACCGCGCGTCGTGTTTCGGGTGGAGTCGACCAGCAACGCGGCAGCGCGTGACACGCTATGGGAGGTCATCAAGGTCGCCATTGCCGACGGGTACTTCAAGGAACCGGTGAAGGACCAGTCGATCATTCACACGCCTTGACAGCGCGCCGCTTGGCGACGATCGTGCGGCCATGATGGAGCTGAGGTTGAACCACAGAGGACGCAGAGGACGCAGAGGAGAATCAGAACCGTTGTGCATCATCTGCTCGCGATCGGATGAACCGAGGCGATCACTGCCGATCGTCACGTTTTTCCTCTGTGTCCCCTGCGTCCCCTGCGTCCCCTGTGGTGAATGATTGAGGATTTAGGAAGGTCCCATGGATCAGATGATTCCCGCGAGAGCAACCAACCTTGGCTGACGGAACACACCGCCACACCGGTGAGGCTGCCGCGATCGACGTCGCCGGCGCCGGTCGATGGCCCAAAGAGACGATCATTTCGCTCTTCGTGTTCGTCGTGCTGTGGCACTTTGCATCCATGGTCTTGCCGCCGTTTGTCGCACCGGGTTGGGCACGCATAGGCAGGAGCCTCGTGGAAATCGCCGCGCAACCCGAGTTCATCGCGATCACCATCGCGCGTGTGGCGGTCGCGCTCGTTCTCTCTTTCCTTATCGGTCTGGCGCTGGCGATGGCGATGTACTGGTCGAATCGAATCGAGCGGTACACGATGCCGATGGTGAAGCTGTTGATGGCGGTTCCGGTCCTCTGCTGGATTCTCTTCGCGGTGTTGTGGTTCAAGGTTCGCGAGGTGCGCATCGCGTTCATCCTGGTCGTCGTGTGCGCGCCGATTTTCGTGATCGACATCCTCGACGGCATGCAAGGCGTGCGGCGCGATCTGCGCGACATGGTACGAGCGTTGCGTCCGAGCGCACGACAGTTCTTCACCAAGCTCATCCTGCCCGCGACCATTCCGTCCATCCTCACGAGCTGGAAGGTGAATCTGAGTCTGGCGATTCGCGTCGTGACGATGGCCGAGCTGGTCGGCGCGACGTCGGGTATCGGCTATGCGCTCATGCAGGCGAACGAAACGTTCTCAATCGCGGATGTCTTTGCCTGGACGGTGGTGCTCGTCGTCATTCTCATGCTTGCGCAAATGGCGATCAGCTTGATCGAGCGGCGCCTCCTCGTCTGGCGGGATTGAAGGTCCGCACGCGATCGTGAACATCGATATCAATGTCAGCGGTCTGCGCAAAGTCTTTCGGCAGAAGGGCTCGGGCGCAGCAGTCGTCGCGATCGAGCGGCTCGACTTCGCCATCGCGCGCGGTGAGATCGTTGCGGTGGTCGGCAAGACGGGCTGCGGGAAGTCGACCTTCTTCAACATCCTCACCGGTCTCGAGGAACCGAGCGAGGGCCGGATCGAGATCGGTGGTCGCACGCCCTATGGTGCGGACTTCGACTCGTTTCGGGGCCGCATCGGCATCATCTTCCAACAGGACCGGCTGTTGCCTTGGCGCACGTTGATCGACAACGTCACCTTGGGCCTCGAAATCATGGGCATCAATCCGGCCGAACAGCGCGAGCGCGCCATGCTCTGGCTCGAGCGACTGGGCCTCAGCACCTTCCTGACGGCATTCCCAAATGAGCTGTCGGGCGGCATGCGCCAGCGGGCGGCACTCGCGCGGGCATTCGCGCTGAATCCTGAAATCCTGCTGGCCGACGAGGCGTTCGGGCATCTGGATGAAGTGACCGCGATGCAGATTCGCACGCAGTTCTTCGACATGGTCCGGGCGGAAGGAAAGACCGCGATCTTCGTGACCCATCAGCTCGAAGAGGCGATCGACACGGGCGATCGGTTACTAGTATTTGGTCGCCCCGCCACCTTGCTCGCCGATCTGCGCCTCTCGACCTGGCCGCGCGAAGAACTGCCCGGCCTGCGCGCACGCATTCAAGCGATGATCCAGCGGAACGAACCGGATCCCGAGCTCGACAGTCGTCACGGATTGCAAAGAACCACAGCGTAAGGCAACCACGACGGACACGACGAAATCGACTTGAGCTCTGCGAGTGGCCCCATGCCGCCTGCGCCCCATCAAACCCGTTGGGTCCGTTGTGCCCGTTGCGTCGTCGTGGTTCAACCTTGAACGCGGTAGACAATCGCCATTCGTCACTGTGGCGAATGGCACTTACTTAAGCGAATTAGGGGATTTACCGTTCGCCCTGAGCCCTTCGACAAGCTCAGGACAGGCCTGTCGAAGGGTGAATGCCGGAGCGTCGGTTAGCGGACGATCGCCCGCCTTCGACAAGCCTGCGTTACCCTTCGACAGGCCTGTCCTGA
>JANMUI010000965.1:0-1291 GCA_031391405.1 Betaproteobacteria bacterium | reverse complement strand
CCTTCAACCCTTTCGGGCTGACCACCTGTCGCCTTCGATTTGTCCCGAAGCGCAGCGTCCGCCGCTATGCGTTTGGTTGGCCAACGTGGGAATGCGACTTGGTCCGATCACGACTACGATTCATTCGTCGTCCCCACCGATTAGAATGCGCGTTCGAATTGCCTCTTCATCCCCCAGTGAATCCCCACGCCGCCTCGACCCCCCTGCCTGCGTCGCAACCTGCCGCGATGAAGTCCCCCGTCCGTCGCAATGAATGGCGGGCCTTGCGCCTTCTCGTTCCGTACCTCTGGGAATATCGCACCCGCGTATGCGTTGCGCTCGCGTTCCTGGTCGCGGCCAAACTGGCCAATGTCGGGGTGCCGCTCATCCTGAAAGACGTGGTCGACCGGCTCGATCCGACCCTTGCGCTCGTGGCGTTGCCGGTAGCGTTGCTCTTCGCCTACGGTGCGCTGCGGTTCTCCACTACGCTCTTTGCCGAATTGCGCGATCTCTTGTTCATCCGGGTGACGCAGCGTGCGATCCGTCGTGTCGCGCTGACCGTGTTTCGTCATCTGCATAGCCTCAGCCTGCGGTTCCACCTCGACCGGCAGACCGGCGGGATGACCCGCGATATCGAACGCGGCACACGTGGCATCTCGACCCTGATGTCCTACATGATCTTCTCGATCATTCCGGTGCTGCTCGAGTTCGCCCTGGTTGCAGCGGTGCTCATCGCGAAATTCGACTGGCGATTCCCGGCGGTGACGTTTGCCGCGGTCGCCCTCTACATCACCTTCACTCTTCTGATTACCGAGTGGCGAATCGAGATTCGCCGGCGCGCCAACGAGCTCGATTCCAAGGCCAATACCCGGGCCATCGATTCGCTGCTCAATTACGAGACCGTCAAGTACTTCTCGAACGAGGACTTCGAGGCCCGGCGCTTCGATGAGAGCCTGCAGAAGTATGAAGTGGCGGCGGTAAAGAGCGAGGCGTCCCTTGGCTTTCTCAATATCGGCCAGAGCCTGATCATCGCAGCCGCTGTCACCGCGCTCATGGCGCTCGCGGCGCAAGGCGTGATGGCGAAGACTCTTACGATCGGCGATCTCGTACTGGTGAATGCGCTATTGATCCAGCTCTACATTCCGCTCAACCATCTCGGCATGGTCTATCGCGAGATCAAGCAATCGCTGATCGACATGGACAAGATGTTTCGGCTGCTGGAAGAGAATCGTGAAGTGGCGGATTCACCCGGCGCGCAGCCGCTCATCACCGACAGTCCGCGGATCCGGTTCGAAGGCGTGAATTTCAGCTA
>JANMUI010000962.1:0-10352 GCA_031391405.1 Betaproteobacteria bacterium | reverse complement strand
GTGTTTCACTCGAACGACGGCGGCTAAACATTAGTTGAAGTCAGCGCGGGCTGATCACCTGCGCGCCAAATTCGCTCAATGTACGATCTATGCTCAACAGACGATAGCCCAAATGTTTTGCCTGCGCATACAGCAGGCGGTCAAACGGATCGCCATGCTTCTGTTGCAATTCGCATGACAGCAAGATCGGCTCCAGCGACAACGCACACATGCGAAAGCCGTCGCGCAATGCCTGCTCGACCAAGCGGCGTGGTTGCAGGTTGATCTTGCCTTTGCGCCATTTGAGGCCGATTTCCCACACCGACGCCTCGGAGAACGCCACCTCGTCGGCGCGAGCCATTGCCGCTCGTGCAGCCGCGCTCAACTCCGGCGCATCAACCAATGCCCAGATCAGGCAATGCGTATCGAGCAACAGTTTCATTTGCCGAGCAGATCGCCATCGGTCATCGGGGCGTGAAAATCCGCCGCAAGTTTGAGCTTCGCACGCTTCAATCCGCCAAGGCGAATGCCGCTTTTGGACGCAACGCCAGTCACCGGCATCAGACGCGCAAGCGGCTTTCCGGCGCGTGCAATGATCACTTCCTCCCCTGCCACCGCCCTGTCAAGCAGGGCGGAGAGATTGGTTTTAGCGTCGTAAATGTTGACCAGCATTGCAGCCTCCATGCATTCTGGAGATGATTGGTCAAAGTTTATCATTTCTGACCAACTATGCAAACCTAACTGTCGTGTTTCCTCTACCCGTCGGCGCATTTGGCCGCCCAGGCGTCTAGCGTGTTGTCTCGTCCCGCAGAAAACCCATCCGCCGCACGATCTCCCGATCGGTGCCCTCGAAGCGCTTTGCATTCCGGCTCGACGCGCGATGCCTGATCCAGTTGCCCCGCGGCAGGGTGGAGATATCGTTCTTGCACCACGCGTCTCGTGGTCGCCACCGCACCTGAATCCGGCAGTTACTCGGCGCTTCGCAGCGACACCCGTACCTTGCGGGGCGCGAGGTTGACGATTCTCGAGTACACCCGGCTGTAGCGTGGATCCTGCGATCGGCCGAAGATCGGATCGTCGTTGTCGCGAAATGCCGCTTCGATCGCGGTCCAGTCGTCATCATCGAGCACGCGCTGGGCGATCGGCAACAGATCTTCCTCCTCCGCGCGCATGTGGGCCCAATTGAAGGCGAGATAACTCGTGACGGCGCTCGCGAACTGCGCCAGCTCCGCGTGCCCTCCACCCTGATATCGGATCAGTTTCAACGCGAGCTCGGTCACCAGCTGGACGCCGCGTCGATGCTCCTCCAGTAGCGTGTCCAACAGGGCGTCCGCTTCGTTCGTGCGCGCGCGCATGCGTGCGAACAAGGTCGCTTCCTCGCGCGGATGGTGACAGCGCTCCGGGAATTGATCGATGTAATACAGCATCGTGGCGAGCAGATCGAAGTCGGGCTCGATGCGCTGCTCACCGAGATCGCGCGTCACCTCTTCGAGTCCGCGCAGCACGCGCGCCAACGCGTCGTGCTCGCGTCGGATCAATGCAATGGCCGTTTCCATCGGCTGTGTCACGCGATCGGACCGACCCCGATCGGCGGGGGTGCGAGATTGACGATGCGGGAGAACAGCTTCTCGTAATCGCCCGGATCGGCGCCGTGCAACGGATCGCGATCGAGCGCGAAGGCGATCTCGATATCGACCCAGTCCTCGTGCTCGAGCACACGCTCGGCGAGCGGCATGATCTCCGTTTCTTCGCGGTGCATGTGGTCGAGGTAGCCCGCGATGAACTCGCGCGCCTCGTCGGCGAAGGCATGGAACTCGCGCTCCCCGCCCTCCTCATAACGCAGGAACGCCTGTTCGAGGGCCTTGATCCGGCGCTCACCCGCCTCGTGCTCCGCCGCGAGCCGGTTGAGCACCGGGTCGGCGGCTTCGGAGCGGCGCCTGAGAATGGCGAACAAGCATCGCTCCTCTTTTTGATGGTGATACCGCTCGGGAAACACATCGAGGTAATAGAGCATCGCCCGGAATACCTTCGGATCGACGCGTGTTCCTTTCTCGCGATGGGTGTCGATGAGGTACTGCATCCCGTGCAGGACGGCGGCGATCATCCGGTGCTCTTGATAGAGCTGATTCAGGAACTTGGACATGGAGGCGATCCCAATGTGGCGTTATGAGCCAGTGTCCAACCGAATCGCCGGTCCGGAATTGATCTTGCGCAAACCGGCGCTTGACTGGCTGCGCAAGGCGCATACAGCCATCGCTGGCGTGCCGGTCACACATGCGGACCAAGCGTGCTTGCGGAGGACGCCGGATGCGCCAACGCCGGATCATCCCGGACCAGGAATCGGGTGTGGCGGGTCGGCGACGCCCGCCAATTTGTCGTGGATCGTGCTCGTGCGCCACCGTGCCGCGCATTGCAGTTGAGCGGTGGAAATTCTTCGAGCGTGCGGCGAAAAAAAATTTCGTTGTTAATCTTGACTTTCTGAATTGCGTGATGCATTTTAAAGAGAGAGACCGTTCGAGTGAATAAATATTCCGTTCGTCCGGTCCATTTGGGGTATCGGCGTCCCAAAGGATGGAGGTGTCTTTCGCCTGCGGGAGGTTGGAGCGCGCAGGGATTCGAAAGTGGCGGTACCAAAGCGGGAAATAAAAGTGAAGATGTTAATGAACAGTCCGAACCGTCCTGGATGTGGCCCAGTCGCAATCCGTCGTAGACGGGGTGCTGCTCGGGCCCATCCTTTCATGCTCCAAATCGAGGTTCGTTATGCACGGAAACCGTGCGCAACGAACCTGGGCTGCGTCTCGTGCCTTCGGCAATTCCTAGGCCGCCGCGCTTCAGGGCGCCGCCGTCGCGTCGAACCCATCTATCGATTCGTCGTCGAGACCTGTCGGCACGACTACGTCCGTAACGTGACGCAGCGAATTCACGACGCGGTCATCAAAACGTCACCGATCTGTTCGAAGGTACGCCTATCCGAAGGTATCGTTGTCGCGGAAGTTGTTGAATGTGGGAAAATTTTCCGCGTACATCGGGTATGTTGATCCAGATCAAATCAGCACAGCAACACGCAGTTTGGAAGAACGACGATAGACGTTGGGGCTTGTGAGCAGTGGATTGTGAGCCGTGTAGTGGGTCGATCGTTGCCGTAATCTGGCATCGATAGTGCTCGGACGTAGTCGGTCAAACCCGGGGGGGGGAATACGATGTTGCAGTGGATCATTGGGTCAAGCGCGACGTACCGAAATCTTGTCATCGCTGTCGCAGTAAGTCTTTTGGCCGTCGGCATCGTCCGGATTCCGGACATTTCGGTGGAGGGCTTGCCGGAATTCGGTCCGGTACGCGTCGAGGTCCAGACCGAGGCGCTCGGGCTTTCGCCCGAAGAGGCCGAGAACCTGATTACCAACCCGATGGAGCAGGAGTTCTTCACCGGGATCCCGTGGCTGCACAAGATCCGCTCCAACTCCGCGCCGGGTCTGTCGGCAGTGGAAATGATCTTCGAGCCCGGCACCAACGACGTGCGCGCGCGCCAAGTCGTGCAGGAACGGCTGACGATGGTGCCGGCGCTGCCGGCGGTGTCCAAGCCACCGTTCGTGATCCAGCCGACGGCGACGACCGGCCGGGTGATGATCATCTCGATGTCCTCGAAGAACCTTTCGCTGGTCGACATGTCGATTCTCGCGCGCTGGACTATCCGGCAGCGCCTGCTGTCGGTACCAGGCGTGGCGAACGTGTCGATCTGGGGCTTACGCGACCGCCAGTTGCAGGTCCTCATCGACCCGCATCGCTTGCGCCTCAACCGCATCGTGGTCGAGGACGTCATCAAGACCGCCGCCAACTCGATGTGGTCCTCGCCGCTTACCTATGTGGAGGCGTCGACGCCGGGCACCGGCGGCTTCATTGACACCGCGAACCAACGGATCTCGATCAACCATACCCAGCCGATCAAAACGGCGGCCGATCTCGCCAAAATAACGATCGAGAGCGACTCGCCTAAGCTGGTGACGCTCGGTGAGGTTGCCGAGCTGGTCGAAGGCCACCAGTTGCTGATTGGCGATGCCGTCGTACAGGACGGCGCGGGGCTCCTCCTCGTGGTCGAACGCTCCCCGGGCAGCAGCATTGCCGCGGTGACCAGGAACGTGGAGAAGGCGCTCGACGCGATGCGTCCGGGCATGACGGGCATCGAGTTCGACACCACGGTATTCCGTGCCGTGTCGTTCGTCGAAGCCGCGCACAGCAATCTCGCCGGCAGCGTCGGGATCGGCCTGTTGCTGATGGTGCTCACGTTCGGTGCGTTCCTGTTTAACTGGCGCGCAGCGCTGGTCAGCGTCGTCGCCGTGGCCTTGAGCCTCACCGCCGCTTGGATGCTGCTGTCGGCTTACGGCCTGATGCTGAACATGATGATCGTCGCGGGTCTGGTGCTGGCGCTGGTCGTAGTTGTCGATGATGCGGTCGTCGGTGTCGGGAATGTCCAGCGATGGTTGGCGCAGCGCGAGACCACGGGCGGTGGTGCGACCGCGTACGACTCGGTGGTGGCGGCTACGAAGGAAGTCGGTGGCCCGCTGCTGACGGCGCTCGCGATCGTTCTGGTCTCCGTGGCGCCGGTATTGGTGTTGACTGAGGTGACGGCTGACTTCGTCAGGCCGTTGGCGCTGACCTACGCCCTCGTGGTGGCGGTCTCGATGCTGGTCGCGCTCACGGTTACGCCCGCGCTCGCGGCAACCCTCATGTCCAGCGGGTCGGGTAACGGCGGCGGATCGCCGTTGGCGCGCGCGCTCAGTAACGCGTACACGGGCGTGCTGAAGGGCACAGTCCAGAACCCGGCTGTTGCGCTGGGCGCAGCCGCGATCATCATCGTCGGTGGCCTCGCCGTGTTGCCAAGGCTCTTAGGCGCCGACCTCATGCCGACACTGAAGGATCGCGACATTGTCGTGCAAATGCAAGCCGCGTCCGGTACCTCCCTACCTGCGATGACGCGGATCGCCACCGCGGCCAGCAAGGAGGTGCGCGCCATTCCGGGCGTGCGCAACGTCGGCGCGCATATTGGGCGCGCCACGAACTCCGACCTCGTGTCGAACGTCGACCGCGCCGACCTGTGGGTCAGCATCGCTGCGAGCGCCGACTACAACGCGACCTTGGCCGCGATCGAAAAGGCGATGCAGGCGCACCCGAGCGTTAACGTGGAAGTCGCTGCTTACCCGAACAAGCGGGTCAGCGAGCTGTCCACCGCCGCCCACGATGGCTTGGTCGTCCGCGTCTATGGCCGCGACTACGAGATTCTGAAGGCCAAGGCGGAGACAGTGGCCAAGACCATCGCCGATATTCCCGGCGTGCTGGCGCCGCAAGTGCGGCTGCCGATCGTCGAGCCGACCGTCGAGGTCGAGGTCAATGTCGACAAGGCCTCAGCTAAAGGCGTCAAGCCGGGCGACGTGCGGCGCGCCGCGGCGACGATGTTATCCAGCATTACCGCGGGACAACTGTTCGAGCAGCAGAAGATCTACGACGTGGTGGTCTGGGGGATCGCGTCCAAGCGCGGCAGCTTGACGAGCATCGAGGACCTCCTGGTCGATGCACCGAACGACAGCCAGGTACGCTTGGGCGACGTGGCCGAGGTCCGTATCCGACCGAATCCGGCCGTCATCAAGCACGACGCGGTCTCGCGTTATATCGATGTGACTGCCAAGGTCGAGGGTGCCTCGGTCGCCGCGGTCAACGCGACCGTCGAAGAGCGCATCAAGAAAATCGGCTTTCCGTCCGAGCACCATGTCGAGCTCATGGGTGAATCCGCCGAGCGCGAGCAGAGAGCGCGCGCGCTGATGCTTTACATGCTCGCGGCGGCGCTCGTGATCTTCTTCATCCTGCAAGCGCGCCTGAACAGTTGGCGTCTGGGCGCGTTGCAGTTCGTTGCGCTGCTGGTGCCACTCGCAGGCGCCGCCCTAGGCGCAGCAACGCAGGGCGTCAACGTATCCACGCTGTCGCTGCTCGGCGGCTTGGCCGTATTGGCGATCGCGGTGCGCGGCGGCCTGCTGCTGTTCGAGCGGTGCCAGCGCATCGAGCGGGAGGAGGGGATGGTATTCGGACCCGAACTCGTTCTACGCGCCGCGCAGGAGCGGTTCGACGCCACGATGCTGAGCGTTGTGGCCGGCATCGTGACCCTGTTGCCGATCTTCGTGTACGGCACAGTGGCCGGCCTCGAAATCGTCAAGCCGATGGCGGCGATGGTCATTGGTGGCTTGCTCGCCTCGGCGCTGGCGAATCTGCTCATGCTCCCTGCGTTGTACCTGCGATTTGGCGCGCCGATGGAGGCTGCGGGCGGCGCACGGACGGCGCGACTCGCCACGTCGTGACGGACCTTCGCCATGCTTCGAACTAATCCAGGTTCAACGACTGCAAGGGAGCCCAAGCCATGATGCGATGGATCGTCCAGACCAGCCTGCGGTTGCGTTTCCTCATGCTGATGGGCGCCGTGTTGCTGGTCGTGTTCGGCGCGACACAGTTTCGTGGCATGCCGGTCGACGTCTATCCGGAGTTCGCGCCGCCGCGGGTCGAGGTTCAGGTGCTGTGCCTGGGCATGCCCGCGGCCGACGTCGAGGCGCTCGTCACCGTGCCGATGGAGCAAGCGTTAGCCGGCATTGAAGGGCTCGACATATTGCGCACCCGCTCGGTGAACGACTTGTCGGACATCATCCTGATTTTCAAGCCAGGCGTCGACCTGATGGACGCGCGGTTGCGTGTCCAGGAACGTGTGACCGGCATCACAGCGTCGCTGCCGCGATGGGCAACCTCACCCTTTATGATCCAGCCGCTGTCATCGACCAGCCGGGTCATGAAGATCGGCATGTCGATCAAGGACAAGTCGACGCAGAACCTGATCGACACCGCACTCACTGCGTACTGGACCGTGCGGCCGCGCTTGATGTTGGTGCCCGGCGTGGCCAACGTCGCGATCTGGGGTGACCGCTGGAACGTACTCCAAGTGCACGCTGACTCCGACAAGATGCGCCTTCACAAGGTGACGATCAACGGGGTCATGGACGCCGCGTCCGATGCGCTCGATGTCGGCATGCTGAAGCACTCGAGCGGCCACGAGATCGGCACGGGCGGTTTCATCGACACGCCGAACCAGCGGCTGGGGGTGCGCCACATCCTGCCGAACTTGACGCCCGAAGAATTAGCGAAGATGCCCATTGACTTGCCCGACGGCGCGCCGAAGAACACACCGATGGTGAGGCTCGGCGACGTGGCAACGATCGTGCGCGATACCCAGCCTCACATGAACGGCGACGCGATCATCAACGACGGCATTGGCCTGATGCTGATCGTCGAAAAACTCGCCTGGGGCAACACGATGGAGGTCACCCGTGGGGTCGAGGCGGCGCTCGAGCAGATGCGCCCGGGCCTGCCGGGCATCGAGATTGACACCACGATCTTCCGGCCGGCGACCTTCATCGAAGACGCCTTGACAAACCTGAGCACGGCGATGCTGATCGGCTTCGTGTTGATCGTGATCGTGTTGCTGCTGTTCCTGTACGAGTGGCGCGTGGCGCTGATCAGCGTGGTATCGATCCCGTTGTCCTTGGTGGCTGCTGGGCTGATCCTGAAATATACCGGCCAATCGATCAACACCATGGTGCTCGCCGGATTGGTGATTGCGCTCGGGGTAATCGTCGATGACGCGATCATCGACGTCGAGAACATCGTGCGCCGCCTGCGGCAGCGCCGGCGTGAAGGGAGCGCCGAGTCGACTGCGTCGATCATCCTCAATGCATCGCTCGAGGTGCGCGCGCCGATCATCCACGCGACTTTGATCATCCTCGCGACCACCGCGCCGATCTTCATGCTGGAGGGGCTCACCGGTTCGTTCTTCCGGCCGATGGCGGCTGCCTATGGGTTAGCGATCCTGGCTTCGATGGTGGTGGCCTTGACGGTCACTCCGGCGCTTGCCCTCGTGGTGCTGGCCAAGGCGCCGCTCGAAAAGCGCGAGTCACCGTTCGCGCGCTGGCTGCAGGAGCGTTACGGCAACTGGCTTGCACCGATCGTGCAGCGTCCCCGCAGGGCCTACACCACCGTCGGGGTGTTCGTGCTCGCCGGCCTAGCGGTATGGCCGTTCCTCGGCCAGGGGCTGTTCCCGGCGTTTAAGGAACGCGACTTTCTGATGCACTGGCTCGCAAGGCCGGGTACTTCGCATCAGGAGATGCTGCGCATCGTGCAGGCCGGAGCTAAGGAATTGAGGGCCATTCCCGGGGTGCGCAACTTCGGCGCCCATATCGGGCAGGGCACGTTGTCGGACGAACCGGTGGGCATGCACTTCGCCGAGAACTGGATCAGTATCGACCGCAACGTCGACTATGACAAGACGGTGGCTGCGGTACAGGCCGTCGTCGACACCTTCCCGGGGTTGCAGACTGACGTGCAAACGTACCTGAAGGAGCGCACGAAGGAGGTCTTGAGCGGCACCGGCCACGGCGTCGTGGTGCGCATCGTCGGCGACGACCTCAATATCATGCGCGAGAAGGCCGAGGAGGTTAAGAAGCTCATTGCCCCGATCGAGGGTGCGATCAATGCACACATCTCCCTGGTGACCGACGTACCGCAGATCCAGATCGAGGTCGACCTCGCCAAGGCATCGCGTTACGGCATCAAACCTGGCGACGTGCGGCGTGCCGCGTCGATCTTCATCGCGAGCGAAGAGGCCGGCGACATCTGGCGTGACGGCAAGAACTTCGAGGTACATGTCTGGGGCGACGCAAGGCACCGCAACAGTATCCACAGCGTCAATGACCTGATGCTCGACGGCCGCGACGGCAAGCAGGTCCGGCTGGGGGACTTGGCAAAGGTCGAATTCCAGCCGGCTCCCAACGTAGTGTTGCGTGAGAACGGTGCGCGGCGCATCGACATCTCGGTCGACGTGGCCGAAGCTGGTGACCTCGGCGAGGTGGCGCGCGAAGTCGAAAGCCGGCTCAAAAAGGTCGAGTTCCCGCGCGGCTACCATGCCGAAGTGCTTGGCGAGTACGCGGAGCTGCAGGTTGCGCAGCGGCGCCTGTTGATCACGTCTGGCGCCGCGGTGGTCGCCGTGCTGCTGATCCTGCAAACCGCGTTCGGTACTTGGCGGCTCGCGCTGCTGGTCGCGTTGACCTTGCCGTTCGCGCTGGTCGGCGCGGTGCTGGCCACCGGGATCGGCGATCGCGTGGTCTCACTTGGCACCCTGGTCGGCCTGTTGACGGTGCTCGGCATCGCGGCGCGCAACGGCATCCTGATGATCAACCATTTCCAGCATCTCGAACGGTACGAAGGCAAGACGTTCGGCCGCGATCTCGTATTGCAGGGCGCGCGGGAGCGGTTGTCGCCGATCCTGATGACCTCGCTGGCGGCCGGCTTTGGCGTGCTGCCGCTCGTGGTCGCTGGAACCATCCCGGGCAACGAAATCGAGCATCCAATGGCCGTGGCAATTCTCGGCGGCCTCGTCACCTCGACAGTGTTGAATCTGTTCGTCGTGCCATCGCTTTATTTGCGCTTCGCCAAACCGGTCGGCGCGCAGAGCATGTCGGCGGGGCCGTGGCGGCCGGGCACACCTAAGCCGGCGGGTAGTCAGGGCTGAATTTAATCAATTTCTTTCGCAAATCACTATGGAGGTCGACCATGCAGCGCCGCAACCAATGGATCATTGCAATCGTAATCGCGATGCTGCCGCTGGCAGGATGCGATAGACCCGGCGCAGTCGCCAAGGCCGCTCCCAAAGCCGCCTCGAACGTAGTTGAGGAAGCCGGCGGCCTAAAGCGGATCACGCTGAAGGATATCGAGACCAAGCGTTTGGGCATTGAATTCGGCGAGGTCGCGAAGACCGGCGAGCGTCTCACAATGCCCTACAACGCCTTGCTGTACGATCCGTCCGGGCGCGAATGGGCGTTCACGAGCCCCGCGCCGAATGTCTACATCCGGACGCCGCTAAAGGTCGAGACGATCGTGGGCGACAAGGTCTACCTGAAAGAGGGGCCGCCTGCGGGCACCAAGTTGGTGACGTTTGGTGCGGTTGAGCTCTACGGCATCGACTTCGGCATCGGAAAGTAACCTGTCGCCAGGGCAACACCGTGAAGCGTCGAATCGGAATTCTATTCGGGCTCTTGGCATCGGTTGCGAGCGGTACGGCGCTGGCGGATGCCAAGTTCGAGCATCTGGCCGTACGCGTCGAGCAGAACGTAACGGACAATGACTTCGAGGTCGTTTTCGAAGCCACCAGCGGAGACACCGCCTTCGCCGCTTTGAAGGTGGCCGCGCCGGATGGCCGGATCGTGATCGACTTCAAGTCACCGAACACGAAGCTTGGCATGCGCTCTTTCCGATTCGAGACGCCGGAGCCCAAGTCGCTGTCGGGCTTACAG
>JANMUI010000955.1:0-3461 GCA_031391405.1 Betaproteobacteria bacterium | reverse complement strand
TTGTTTCAGGACCCGATCTCGTACAAGGGTTCAGGTACGCATTCGCCGGCGCACATCGACGCGCTCGCTGCAACGGTCGCACGATTCAGCGCTCCGCTGAAAATCGCGGTCGCCCCTGGCCCCGACGCGGTCGATGAGTGGATCAGTCGTGCGGTAGGGGCGGCACGAGCCACGAACAGTGGTCACTGGCTCGATCACGTGACCATCCGCGAAATCCTTGCGGCCAACGGCGCCAAGGGGAAGATCGGCGTGCATGAGCGGATTTCGATGCTGAAGGGGGCCGATCCGGAAGGGGCTTCCAGGATCGTCATTGAGCTGGAGGCAGCGCCCGCCAAAGGAACGTCGGACGCCTCGATCGAGGAAGCCTCGCATCGGGTAGCAGCCCGCATGCGGGAGCTGGAGCGCGCCGGAATATTGAGTTTCGGCTATTCGCCGGATCGTCCGAGCGCGGACTTCCCGCGCCTGCAAATCGTCAAACCCGCGATGTCGCTGCGGACCTTTCCCCTACGGTAGCCCATCATGTTCGATTGGATCCGAGCCTTCGGCGATTTCGTTTCCGCATTCGCCTTCTACTATCCGCTATTCATGTCGTATCTCTGGATGGTCGGTGCGATCTTCTTCCACTTCCGATTCGAGCGGCAGCATTCCCTCGCTGTTGATCATCCGCCGCAACTTGCCGAATATCCACACGTCAGCATTCTCATCCCCTGCTTCAACGAGGCCGAGAACGTCATCGAGATCCTGAAGCCGCTGATGTCGCTCAGTTATCCGCACTACGATGTGATCGCGGTGAATGACGGCAGCACCGATAACACAGGCGAGATCCTGGACCGGATGCTGAAGGTCTATCCGAAGCTTCGCGTGATCCATCATGCGAAGAACCAAGGCAAAGCGGTCGCGCTCAACACCGCCACATTGATGACGCACTCGGAGTTCGTTCTTTGTATCGATGGCGATTCGATTCTCGACCAGAACGCGATCGAATGGATGATGATGCACTTCGAGTCGCCGCGAGTTGGCGCAGTGACGGGCAATCCACGGGTCCGCACCCGTTCCACCTTGTTGGGTCGTATCCAGGTCGGCGAGTTCTCCTCGATTCTCGGTCTGATCAAACGCGCGCAACGGACCTATGGCCGGCTCTTCACCGTATCGGGCGTGGTCAGTTGCTTTCGCAAACGCGCGCTCCATGACGTCCGCTATTGGAATCCCGCCGCACTGACCGAAGACGTCGACGTCAGTTGGCGATTGCAAATGCGCCATTGGGATACGCGATTCGAGCCCCGCGCGCTTTGCTGGATCCTGATGCCGGAGACCTTTGCCGGCCTCTGGAAGCAGCGGTTGCGGTGGGCCACCGGGGGAACACAGGTGTTGCTCCACCATGCGGGCGCGATGCTGCAATGGCGCCAGCGCCGCATGTGGCCGGTATTCCTCGAGTACACGACCAGCGTCCTGTGGGCCTACATTATGGCTGGCCTGATCGTGCTGTGGTTTATCGGCACCGTGCTGGCGCTTCCGGTTCCGTACACGGTTCCAACCCTTGTCCCGGAGTGGACCGGCGTCGTGATCGGGACGACCTGCCTGATCCAGGTCGGCGTAAGCCTGTGGCTCGATAGCCACTACGACAGGGGCCTTGGCAAGCAGTACTACTGGATGATCTGGTATCCGCTCGTCTACTGGATGCTCAATGTCGCGACGTCCGTCGTCGCACTGCCCAAAGCAATCAACCGACTACGAGGAGAACGTGCGCGATGGACAAGTCCCGATCGCGGTCTGCGGCCGACAAACTGATCATCGACAAGCCGGAGTTGCAGACGCACCGCCAGCGCGTGCTGTTCGGGGCTGCGACCGTCGCGGCCTGGGTGATGTGGATCTATCTCTGGCTGCCGATCATCACGCTGTTTGGCTGGTACTTTGGCGCAGTACGCTTTCGCGATGTGATGATCTCGAACTCGGGTGCATTGCACTTTGCCCAGGTGATCGGTTGGTATGCATTGATCATCCTCGCAATCAGCGGATCGCTCGTTTGCTGGGCGCTCTATAACTGGGCGCGGTTCCATGACGCGAGGCGTCGAGTCATTGACCCCGCCGGCGTGAGCGCCGACGAAATGGTCGAGCGAACGCATATTTCGGGCGAGGTGCTCGCCCACGCGCAATTGCTTCGCACCATGACCGTGCAACACGACGTGCACGGTGTGATTGTCGGCATTGATTCCGGTGCCGACGGGCGGGAAGCGCATCCGCCGATCGCTCCACCTTCCACAGCCCGTGAGATCGAGGCGGCAGGGGCTGTCGCTTAAACAGCCACCGACTCCAGAATCGACACCGCCGCACCCGTCTCGATCCGATGCTCAAGCACGAATCCGGCTGGTCGGCGGCAGATCCTCAAACGTCGGTCAATGCGGTGCGACATCACCTGTAACCGCGCAACTCCTTCACCACCCAGATTGGCAGCGCCGAACAAAGCAGCACGCACACGGCGATGATGAATCCGGTCCGATAGCCACCGGTGATGTCGTGCAATACACCACCCATGAACGCACCAATCGCCGCGCCCACTGCATTCAAGGCGTAGAGCGTGCCGTAGATGGTGGCGACCCGCGGACCCGCGAATCGGCGGGCACACATCGCCGAGATGATCGGTGCACGCACGCCCTGGGAGAGGCCGAACAAGACCACGTAAGTCGTCAGCAGAATCGCGACGGGATGAAAGGACATGAGGAACAAGACGACGATGCCAAGCCCCGTTCCGGTATAGCTCGCGGTGATGACCGGCCGCGGCCCGATCCGATCAGAGAGATAACCGGTTATCGTGACGCTGATCACCGACATCACGCTGGTCACCCCGTAGGCAGTGGCCGCCGTCACCGGCGAAAACCCGGAGTCGATAAAGTAGGCAACCGACTGCGGCATCACGATGAACATCGCCATCGAGGTCATACAGAACATGACCGCCAACCCCCGGTAGAACGGCGTGCGGCTCGCGGCCCGCAATGTCCATCCGCTCTGACCGGTGTTTGCTTTCTCGCTTTTCTGAAAATCCGGGTGACCGATGGCGAAGCGCTGCCATGGCAAGACAAGGGCGAGTATCGGCGCAGCAATGAGAAAGGTAATGCCGATGATGCGGTAGGTGGTCCGCCAATCGGACCCTTCAAGCATCATCTGCGCGAACGGAACGAATACCAATGTGCCGCACCCCGCTGCTGTGAACGCCAATCCGATGGCGGTGGAAAGCCGAGCGCGATACCAGCGGACGAGCAATCCGGACGCCGGCACCATTCCCACCAGCGCGACACCGATGCCAACGACGAATCCGACGTACAGGTAGAACTCGAGCAAAGTAGACGTCGTGCTCGCCAGCAGGTTCGCGAGCCCAAGTGACGCGAGCCCGAACAGGTAGACCATGCGAGGGCCAACCCGGTCGAACAAGGTGCCCACGAGCGGCGCGATGAAGCCGCCGATCA
>JANMUI010000946.1:0-1457 GCA_031391405.1 Betaproteobacteria bacterium | reverse complement strand
GGCCACTTTCAGCGTGTCCCGCTCCACCTGGTAATAGTTAGTGGGGGGATTCTTGAATGTCCCGCCCGAGCTCCCGAGTCCCATGCCGCTCGATGGCCTGCTGCAGGATCTGGAGACTCGCGTACACGAGCGGGCTCGCCCAGCGATCGGGCTCCTGTCCGTTGTTCACCTTTTTGAAGCGCTCCATGTATGCCTTGGACTCCGGCGCACTCGCATTCCAGCCGCCCGGCCCCATGATGCCTTCGACATTCTTGCCGAACCGCTGGCGATACCCCGGGAAGGCGGTTGCAACCGCCGCGTAGAACACTTTCGGATTGAACTTGAGTGCGCGTGCCTGCTCGGTCAAGCCCATCGTATCGGGCGGATAGCTGAATGCGACAAACGCATCGGGATTCGCGCGCGCGGCCTCGGTAATGATGCCCGCGAGGTCCTGCGTGCCAAATGGATACATCTTGTCCATGACGAGCTTGAAGCCAGCCTTCTGCAGCGCCTTGCGTCCCGCGCCGGCGAGCTCGAGGCCAAATTGATCGGATACCCCAACCAGCGCCACATCATTGCCGATGCTTCCGCGCGACCGCATGGACGAGAGCACTTCGACCAGCCCCTCGGCGTAGCTCGACGGAAGTGCGGTGAAGGCGAACAGATTTGGCCAGCGCTTGGTGAACTTCGGCAGGTCCTCCACGGTGAATGTCACCGCTAGATGTGGGTACCCTGCTTTCGAAAGCAGCGGCGCGACCGCAAGATTGAAGGCAGTGCCCCAAGGCGAAAGAATGAAATCGACCTTGTCTTCGTTGATCAGCCGTTCGGTGAGACGGATCACCTCCTCCGATTGACTTCGATCGTCGTATTCGATCAGCTCGACCGGCACCTTCTTGCCGGTTTTCTTGATCGTGATGCCGCCGGCTTCCTGCAACTCGCTGATCCATAGCCGGTAGTTCGGCGTCACGGTGCTCGCGGCGCCTGGCGTGTTTTGTCCGGTTTTGGCGATCGCAAGTCCAAATCTGATCTTGTCCTGCGCGGGGGCGGCAATGGGTGCAATCGCCAGCACCGCACCCACCGCAACCAGCAACGTTCGCATCATCATGGTCGGTCTCTCCTCCAATTCGGCGTGTCTGATTATTCGCTTAAGAATGCCTGAACGAGTTTCAATGTCGTCTCGCCCTGCTCCATCTGCGGGATGTGTCCGCAGTCCGGAATGATCTCGACGCGACTCCCCTTGATCGCGCTTCCGAATACTTTCGCATATCCCGACGAAATGAGTGCATCGTCCTCTCCCCAGACGATCAAGGTCGGCGCGGCGACGCGATGCAGGCGCTTTCGCAGTCCTTTCTCGGCCAACGGCCAGACGAACTTGCCGGTGCAACCCAACGACCAGACCAGCGCCGCTGTTTGAGTCACCGCAAGCTCCGGATCCGCAGGCGGTGTGAACATCGCCATTGCCGCGGGATGCGCGGGAT
>JANMUI010000938.1:0-2678 GCA_031391405.1 Betaproteobacteria bacterium | reverse complement strand
CCCATTTTCTGTGATCTGTCCCCTGTATTCATCGATGCATCTGGCTCCACTCTCGCCCGCCGACTTCCGGGTGCGAGTCCCTGGTGTCACATCCGGGCACGCTCGCCTGCGGACGGTCAAGGGTGCGCGATTCACCGAATGGGGCGAGTTGCAAGTTGCCGTTGAAGACGGATTTGCGGTGGTGCCGGCGCAGGCAAGCGTAATGACCGTCGTCCACCGGCATGGGCGGTCCGCGGTGGGGCCGCAGGCTGCGATCATCGAAGGGTGGGGCAGATTGCGCGGCGCCTACGCGACGTCCTACGCGCATGATTCCCACAATCTGGTCGTCTATGGCCGCGACCCGCACGAAATGGCGCTTGCGGCCAATCAGGTCATTGCGATGGGCGGAGGATGCGCCGTGGTGCACGGCGGAAAAGTGGCGGCGAGTATGGCATTTCCGGTGGCAGGACTGCTTTCAGCGAAGCCGCCTGCCGAGGTGGTGCGCGAGCACCGTGCCATCATAGAAGCAGCGGGTGCCGTGGTGCAATGGGAAGGCCCCTACCGGACGTTCAAGGCCCTGTCCGGTCAGTGCCTCGCCTGCAACGCGGGTCCGCATCTAACCGATCAGGGCCTTACCGATGGCGCGTTCCAGCGCCTCGTGCCCATGATCGTAAGTGAGAGCTAACTACGCTCGAACGCCGCGAAACGCGCGGAATGCTTGGATGAAACCGACGAAATTGAGCCCAGCGAGGCGCAAAACTTTCGAGAGATCAACGAGCCAACGGGATACCGCCTCGGCTCGCATTCGACGGGCAGTTCGTTCAAGTTCAGATGGATCGATATTCATAGGTGCTCCTTTAATAGAACGATCGTTCTGCTGCGATGCAGCAATAGTACGCCCGTGCGACTAATACTTCAAGGGCCTTGGTGCTAGTGACTGTGACTGATTGGACACAATTCAGCGGGGCACTTCCTTATCGGCAGGACCGGGACTAAACGAACGGTGGTGCGGGGGAGCCGGGTGCTCAACGTAATGTTTCCCCCGGCTTTCAAGCCGCAGACCGATGGAGAGATGGATATGGAAGGCAGCAATCGCGAATTGATCGATCCGATGATGGTGTGGACGGAAGTCGACGTGCTAACCCGGCGGCATCGCCTCCTCCAATTCGTGCCACTCCCTTTCGAAGCTGCCGGTGCGCATTAAGAACAGGGGACAGACCACGTTCGCTGCGCTACTGCGCGGTGGAAAACGTGGTCTGACCCCTATTTGTGGGGATCCGATGGTGGTGGCCGTCTGCGCCCTCGGCATTACGCAGATCACCGCATGGGGTACCAGCTACTACTGCCTCGGCATCCTCGCCGCATCGATCGCGGCCGACACCGGATGGAGCAGAAGCCTCGTCTTCTCGGGATTCACGGCGGCGCTACTCACAATGGGATTGGTATCCACGCGGGCGGGCCGCGCAATCGACGTGTATGGCGCCCGAGGCGTCATGGCGGTGGGAACGGTAATCGTGTCGTGCGGCCTCTACCTGCTCTCCCTCGTGCGGATCGAAGCGACGTATCTCGCCGTCTGGGTATTGATCGGCCTTGGCATGCGACTGTGCCTTTACGATGCAGCATTCGCGGCGCTGGTCCAAGTCGCGCCGTCCCGCGGGCGACGTGCAATCTCGTATCTCACCTTATTCGGCGCGTTTGCGTCGTCCGTATTCTGGGTGATCGGGCATTTTCTCAATGAGGCGCTCGGATGGCGGCAGACGTTGGCGGCATTCGCGTTGATCAACCTTGTTGTGTGTCTGCCGCTCAATTGGTTTGGGCTGGCCCGGCGCGAACCTCCGTCTGCGCGCAACACCGCCGAGGAGGCCGCTCATGTGTCCCGCGAAGGGCAACCGTTGGCGGGACGGGCGCGTTCGGTCGCCATTGGTCTTTTCGCCCTGATCATGTCGCTCAACGCATTCGTATTCGGTGTGATCACCGTGCAACTCGTGCCGATTCTCGAGGCAGCAGGACTTGCCGCCGGCGTTGCCGTGTGGGTGGCCTCCATGAAGGGATTTGCGCAGTTCGCCGGCCGCCTGACCGAAATCACACTCGGTGCGAACCTGCGGTCGATAACGGTAGCGAGAATTGCCATCGGTGTCCTCCCGCTATCTCTGCTGCTGCTGATATCAGGCGGGAACTTCCATGCGATCGTGGCATTTACCTTGATGATGGGCGCATCGCAAGGGGTCATCACCATCGTACGCGGCGCGGTGCCGCTCGCGCTGTTCGGTGCCAATGGCTATGGCGCCGTGCTCGGGTTGATCGCCACCCCGATTCTGGTCGTCAACGCCGCCGCTCCGACGGTTTTCGCGTTGATCGTCGATCAGTGGGGATGGTTCACCGCCGAGCTTGCGCTATTGGCAAGCGCGCTGGCGTCGCTCCTGGCAATGGAATTGATGTCGAGGTGGGTCGAGCGAAATCGGTCATGAACCCACAAATCGGGGACAGACCGCGTTTTATTTCATGCGAAACCGCAGGAAACGTGGTCTGTTCCGAATAGCACCTACTTAATGTGCGCTGCTCAAGCCTCCGTTCGCCCTGAGCCTGTCGAAGGGTAACGCAGGCTTGTCGAAGGCTGGCGATCGTCCGCTCACCCACCTCGACATCAATTCCATTGCCAGGAGCGACGCCAGCGCGCTTGCCAATAGCGCAAGCTCGGC
>JANMUI010000914.1:0-15481 GCA_031391405.1 Betaproteobacteria bacterium | reverse complement strand
CGCCCGATCGTTGCGCCGGGTGCAAGACCGCGCGGGGTCACTACTTCGTTACTTCAAGCGTGCCCTTCATCGCCGGATGGAGGCTGCAGATGTACTCATATGAACCGGGATCGACAATCGCGAGCGATCCGCTTTGGCCCTTGAGCAGCACTTCGGTCTTGCCCTTGCCCTTGATTTCAATTTGATGCGGTGAGTCATCCGCATTGGTCCAGGTGACCTTACTACCTGCCGCGGCGACCAACTTGTCCGGGCCGAACTTGAATCCGAGAATATTGACCATGCCGGCCCCGGTCTTTGCCATGACCGCGGCGGTCGGGAATGTACCGCCGAGCTGGGAATGCGAAATCACGAAGTCCTGCTTCTCGTGCGGCTTATGGCATTGGAAGCAGCCTGGGTAATTCGCCTTTTCATTGAATTTGCGATCGGCAGTGAAGGCTGAGTACTCCCATTCGCCATTGCGCAATGTGTCGGGGTACTCGGCACCCCATCCCTTTTGCTTCTCCATTACCGTGTACCCGACCAGATTGCCTTTCATGAACCGGCCATTGGCGTCGGTCTTGGGGACGCCTTTATCGTCGACCTGCGCCTGGTGGATGATCAGGGTAAGCACGGTCCCGTGGGGCAGCGGTTGACCTGCACGGATTGCCTTGACCGCCTCTTCATTCGCATAGAGCTCGCGGTACTGTTTGTTGTCGTGACGGTCCACGACCGCATAGCGGACGCCCTTTTCGAAGCCTTCGGGAAATTTGATTTTCTCGGGTCCGGCGGCGACCGCGCCGATCACACTGATGGTGCCGATCAATACCAGCGAAATTCCACGCGCAAGCTTCATTGTGTCCCCCTCGGTTTCGTGCAAAAAGCGAATCGCCACGACTATACGGTCGCGCGGCAATGATCGCACATGAGCAATCTCGAGGCTGATACGGAGCCAAGCGACAATCGGATGCAATCGTCGCCCGATGATCGTGATTCTGCGCAACCAGCCTGCCGTGTCATACGTACCATACGGGATCGGCCTCCTCGCCGACTTCGTTCGTCCCGCGCTTTTCCATCCTGTCGAGGTTGAATGATGTCGAACCCCAATGACCCAAGCACTGTCGCCAATCTGGCCGGCGCCGATCTCGATGCACTCATCCGGATCGTCAAACGCGAATTCGATGTGCGGGATCGCACCTACGGCTTTCCAGCCAAGCGCTACGAACGATGCTTCGTCGGATCGGAAGCGGTCGAACGGATGATCGCGGCAAACGTTGCCGGCGACAGCAATGATGCCGAGCGAATCGGCAATCTTCTGCTGCAAGCCGGCGTATTCCGTCATGTGCTGGGCGAGCAGCCGTTTCGCAACGGCAATTTCTTCTATCGGTTCGCCGATGACGCGGATCACGGCGGCGTGGCCCGCAAACCCGATGGCATCGAGGTGAGCTGGTCCGATTTCCTGACGCCCTTTACCGACGGCACCGACGAGCCCGGCCTGCAACCGCGTATTCCGGAGCGCGATCCCAACCTCGGTGAATTCGCCCAGGAGGATCTCGATGCAATTGGTGTCAGTCCGCTCGATGAACACAACATCAAGCTCCTCGACCATGTGCACCCGCGTACGTGGGTCGACCCGATGCCAAAAGCGAAGTACAACCTCGTCGTCATCGGTGCGGGTGCGGGCGGGCTGGTTTCGTCCGGCGCGGCGGCTGGTGTCGGCGCGCAAGTGGCGTTGATCGAATCCCATCTGTTGGGCGGCGACTGTTTGAATGTCGGTTGCGTACCGTCGAAAGCACTGTTGAGCGCCGCCAAGGTCGCGGCGTCGGCACGCTCCGCAGGCGAGTACGGGATCAAGATCGGCAGCATTGAGGTGGACTTCCCGGCGGTCATGGAACGGATGCGACGTCTGCGCGCGGGAATCGGCCCGCACGATTCGGCGAAACGCTACGCCACCGAATTCGGCATCGATGTCTTCATCGGACGTGCGAAGTTCACCGGCAAGAACACGATCGAAGTCAATGGCAAGACGCTGCGGTTTGCAAAAGCCGTCGTTGCTACCGGCGGCACGGCCGCAATTCCGTCGATCCCCGGTCTGAAGGACGTTCCCTTTCTCACCAACGCTTCAGTCTTCAACCTGACTGCGTTGCCGCGCCGGCTCGCGGTGATCGGCGCCGGCCCGATCGGCATGGAGCTCGCGCAGGCGTTTCGCCGGTTCGGGTCGGAGGTGACCGTGTTCTCGCGCGGGCAGGTACTGCCTAAAGAAGATCCGGATGCCGCACGCATCGTCGAAGCATCAATGCGCGCGGATGGCGTGGCGTTCGAATACTGCAACGCGTACCAGCGGATCTCGTGCGAGACGGGTCCGATCACGATCACAACGACCACCGATCCAGGCGAACGGACGCTCGAATTCGACGCCCTTCTCATTGCGACCGGTCGCAAGCCGGCAGTGAATGGCCTCGGGTTGGAAGCGGCCGGTGTCGCGTTCGATGCGCGCACCGGTGTCCAAGTGAATGATCAACTCCAGACCAGCAATCCGGATATCTATGCGGTCGGCGATGTCGCGAGCAAATACCAGTTCACGCATATGTCGGACTTCATGGCCCGCTTGGTGGTTCGCAACGCGCTCTTTCGCGGGCGCGACCGTGTGTCACGGCTCCTGGTGCCATGGGCGACCTACACTGATCCTGAAGTCGCACATGTCGGGCTCTATGAAGCAGACCTCAGGGAACGCAGCATCGCGTATGCCACCTACGTGCGCCAGTTCGCCGATGTCGATCGCACCCGCCTTGAAGGCCACACCGAAGGCTTCGTCAAGATCCACGTGCAAAGAGGCAACGACACGATTCTCGGTGCAACGATTGTCGGACCGCATGCGGGGGACATGATCTCGGAGATCGCCGTGGCAATGCAGGCCGGCATGGGCTTGGGCAAGCTCGCCAATGTGATCCATCCCTATCCGACGGCCGCCGAGGCGATCCGCCAGTGCGGGGATGCCTACAATCGCACGCGCCTCACCCCAACCGTTAAAAAGATCTTCAATCGATTGATGGCGCTGCAGCGCTAACCCCACTCCCGGCCCGGTTCCGTTCAATACCGGAGCCGGCCCGCACCAGGCGTCCGGTCAATCAACTGCCGGAGCGTCGCCATGCCATTGCTTCATCGTTCGCGCGCCATCTGCTACGCGGCGCATCGACTCGTATCGCTATTCACACTCGCGGCTGCTTCAATCGCTGCGTTCGCACAGGTTCAAGTCGGACCTGCCGTGCGCCCGCCCGTCGACGCGTTGATCGCGCGCCCACAACTCATCGTGAGAAACGGGGCCGATCAGCCGATCCAGCTCCGGGCGGTCAAGATCGACACGGAGATCACCGGCACCATCGCGCACACCACGACCGAGCTCTTGTTCTATAACCCGAATCAACGGGTGCTCGAAGGTGAACTGCAGTTTCCGCTCGCAGACGGCCAGACCATCACCGCGTTCGCGATGGACGTCGATGGCAAGATGCGCGACGCCGTACCGGTCGACAAACCGCGCGCGCAGGCGGTGTTTGAAGACATCACGCGCCAGAATATTGACCCGGGCCTTCTGCAAGTCACCCAAGGCAATAATTTCAAGCTGCGCGTTTATCCGCTCAATGCCCTGCAAGAGAAGCGGGTCCGCATCCGAACGATCGAGTCCCTCGTGCAGCGGAACAATCAACGCCTGTTGCGATTGCCGCTTGATTTCGGCGCACCGATCGACATCTTGTCACTTGCGGTCCGCACCGTTGGGGGCGCGGCACCGAACGTCGTACGTGGCGCGATCGACGGCATGCGATTCGAGCAGTCGGGGAACGGTCACCTGGCAACGATCGAGCGGCGCAATTTCAAAGCCGACCAACCGCTGGAGATTGCGCTCGACGCACCATCTCGCCCCGCGGTAGTCGTCGGACAGCACGGCGGCAAGTCATACTTTTACGCGGAGATTCCGTTGCAGCCAGTCAGGACCGCGCGCTCCGCACCGCGCGTGCTCGGCATCGTCTGGGATAGTTCCGGCTCTGCCGCCGCCCGCGATCGTGGCCGCGAGATGGCCTTCCTCGACGCCCTCTTCCAGCGGGCGCGCGATCTGGAAGTTCGCCTCATCCGCTTGCGCGACCGCGCCGAACCGGCGGAGTCGTTTCGTATTGCACAGGGAAACTGGCAGAAACTGCGCGCCACGATCGAGGCGACACCCTATGACGGGGCGACGAATTTCGGCGCATTCAGCGCGGACCCATCGATCGATGAGTATCTCCTCGTCAGTGACGGCCTCACGAATTTTGGCGACACGGCCTTTCCCGCAACGCGAAGCCCGGTCCATACGATTCTATCGGCGGTCAAAGCGGATCCGATCGTCCTCCGATACATTGCCGAGCGGAGCGGCGGGCGATTCGTCGATCTCGCGCGAACCACGCCCACTGACGCCGGCGCCGCAATCTTGTCGACCGAGGAGCGCATCGACGATGTCGCGAGTACTGGCGCAACCGATCTTGTTTCCGGCTCGCGCTTCGCACAGCAAGGCTCGCTCACCGTCACGGGTGTATTGCGCGATTCAAACACGACCATCAAAGTACAACTGATCGGGGGCAAAGCCCCACGCACTATCGAGCTTCCGATCAACGGCGCGTCCCGGGATAGCACGGTGGCCCCGTGGCTTTGGGCCCGCGCGCGCATCGGGAACCTCGAAGGCGACGCATCGCTCAATCGTGGCGAGATCCGTCGACTCGGTCAGCACTTTGGCATTCCAACGCGCGAGACCTCGCTGATCATTCTCGATCGCGTCGCGGATTACGCGCGGTACGAGATCGACCCGCCGGCCGAATTGCGGGACGAATACGAGCGCCTTCGTGCCGCGAGCGCGAGCGTCGCCACCACGCAGAAGCGTGGGCAGATCGATCGTGTGGTTGCCATGCTTCGGGAGAAGGAAGCCTGGTGGAATCGTGAGTTCTCGAAGGACGCCCGACCCGCGGCGCAAATTTCCCCGAAGGTTGGAAGCGCGGCGCTCGGGCGCGCTGACGAGGCGATCGAGCATCGACGCCGGATCGCCGAGGGTATGCGTGACATGATGTCGGCGCGTCCGTCCGCAGCACCGGCGCTCTCGCCGCCACCCGCATCGGAGTCGGATGCTTCCTCGGTCAATGGCGTTGCGGCAGGTGCAGCACAACGAAAATCCAAGGACGCGACTGGGCATGCGTCTAGTGTCATTGCAATTCAACTAAAGCCCTGGTCGCCGGATGCCCCGTATGCGCGGCGCCTGCGCGAGACCCGTACCGAGGATCTCTATCGCGTGTATCTCGATGAACGGCCAAGCTTTGCATCGAGCATGGCCTTCTTTCTCGATACGGCAGATCTGTTCTTCAGCAAGGGTTTGCCCGAGCTCGGCGCGCGCGTGCTGTCCAATCTTGCTGAGATGGATCTGGAGAACCGCCACATTCTGCGGATCCTAGGCTACCGATTGATACAGGCCAACGAGGCCAAGCTCGCCATCGCGATGTTCAAGCGAGTCCTGGCGCTCGCCCCGGGCGAACCCCAGTCGTATCGCGATCTGGGTCTGGCATTCGCGGCAGACAGGCGTTATCAACAGGCGATCGATGCGCTGTATGAAGTCGTGGAGCGGCCGTGGCATGGACGCTTTCCGGACATCGAGCTGACTGCGCTGGCCGAGCTGAATGCAATTCGCGCAACGGCAGGCATGGTGCTCGACACGAGCCGAATGGATGCACGGCTTCTCAAGAATCTGCCGCTCGATCTGCGGGTCGTACTGTCATGGGATGCGGACAACACCGACATCGATCTCTGGGTCACCGATCCGAACGGCGAGAAGTGCTTCTATAGCAATCGCCTCACGTTCCAGGGCGGACGGATGTCGGCTGACTTCACCGGCGGCTACGGACCGGAGGAATTCTCGCTGAAGGTCGCAAAGCCCGGCAAGTACAAGGTCGAAGCGCAATTCTATGGACATCGCCAGCAGATCGTTGCCGGCGCCACAACCCTGTCGTTGCGACTCTCCACCAAATTCGGAACGGACGCACAGCACGACAAGGCCGTCACGTTGCGGCTTTCGGGTCAGCGCGAGATCGTGCAGATCGGGGAGTTCGAGGTGAAGTAGACGACGCAGAGGCGCGCACGGCGCAATTCACTAGCGCGCATCGCAATGCGAGCTTCAACTTCCGTATCGTTGTGCCGCATCGGCATAACCAACGCGCCTATTCGGCGGCAACGGATGGCGCGTGCGGACACGGGCGAGCAGAGCGCGAATGTCATCGGCACGGTTCGCCTTGAGCGCCGCATCGAGGTAGAACTGTTCCAGCACATCCTGCTGGGCGTGGCTGCCGCCCAACCTGGGAAGCTCGCCAAGGATCGGGCGCATCAGATCGAGCGCACGATCGTGTTCGCCGCGACGATGGTGAACGATCGCCGCGCAGATCGGCAGCGCTACCCGCCCGACGATGCCGCCAATCGTCGTTGCGCTTTTCGCGATCTCCGCCATTGCATCGAGCATTTTCCGTGCTGCCTCGAATCGATCGGCGGCCACCAGCGCCATCATCCAATGCGGAAGGGTGAACGCGGAGAGCGCATCACCAATGCGAGCCTCGGCTTTGTCGGCGATTTCAATCCAGCGATTGCCGACGTCGACACCATGACGCTCCAGCCGAAACAGCATTGACGCCGCGTTCTGGATGTCGATGTAGACGTCCGGCTGCGTCTGGCAAAGTGGTGATCCGAGATTGCGAAAGCGCTGGTCATAGAGCGCGAGCGCTTCGTCCCATGCGCGGCCCTCGAGGTGATACATCGCGCGGTGCCACCACAGGTGATGCACGATATTCGAGAGCCCACTCCAATGCGGCGCGCACCGATCGATCCAGGCAACGCCTTCCGCGTGCCGCCCCTGCATTTCCATGACATGGGCCACCGCATGCGCACCCCACACATTCGCCGGATCCAGGTCGACGGATTCCCGGCCGCAGCGCTCGGCCTCCGGATAGTCCCCGCACTCTTCATGCGCGAACGCCTGGCAGGCAAGGAACACTTCGAATCCGGCCACCGTGCGATTCCAGTGCGACGCGACGCGATCGAGCGACGAACGCATGTCCCGCGGACGGCCCAACCAGAAATTGTTGAAGTGGGAGAGCCTGAGCGCCAGCACATCGGTCGGATGATCGGCAAGAATCGTCTCCCAGGTGGCAATCGCGCGATCGAGTTCACCGCCTATCCAGAGCGATAGCGCCTGCACATGCGCCTGCTCACGCACGGTAGCATGCCCGACCGTAACACCCGCCTTGCGCAAAGCATCCAGGGCGAGCGAAACATTGGCCTGCTTGTACGACAACATCGCGAGATAGCCACCCAGACAATGCGCGATCGCGCACCCCGGATCCGCGTCGAGAGCGGCTTTCAGATGCACCGGCGTATCGAGCCGGTATTTCAGATAGCCCTCGACCGCGGCCTGGAACGCTTCGGCAGCCCGCGTCGAGGAAGTCGTGATCGGCAGGTGGTGAGAGTCGTTCATCATCAGCATCGGCAGTCGGGGGATTTTGCGACGATTATCTTCGCGTTCCGCGATCGATGTCGCCCTGGGGCCGAATCCGACTCGGCGGTAGCCGGTGCGCGCAATCACATTTCTCGAATGCCTGATAATGCGTGGCATTTACGACTACGGCGAGGGCGGCGTCATCATGCACGAACAGTGGCTTCCCAATGGCATCCAGCACTACCTTATCGGCGGATTGCTGCTTGGGATCGCGACCAGCTTCGCGTTCGCGATGTCGGGTCTGGTGACCGGCATGAGCACCGTATTCAGCTCGAGCTGGTCGTTCGTGTCGCGGCTGTCTTTTTTCCAGCAGGAGCGATTCCTTGCGAGCCGTAATTGGCGTCTTGCGCTCGCCGCAGGCCTTGTGATCGGTGCCGTTATTTATCTGATGTCTGTCGCCGGCGGAATCACCTTTCAGACCAGCGTCAGTGGGTGGCAGCTCGCGCTGGGAGGATTCATTGCCGGATTCGGCGCGCGACTGAGCAACGGTTGCACATCGGGGCACGGCATCTGCGGCATGGCTTCGTTGCAGGCGCCGTCGATCCTTGCGGTGGTCACGTTCCTCGCGACTGCATTCATCACAGCCAATGTCGTCAAGGCCTTGGGAGGCGCGTAATGAACAAGGCAACATTTTTCGTCGCTCTCGTGAGCGGTATTGTTTTCGGATTCGGTCTGTCGTACTCGACGATGATCAAGCCGGAAGTGGTCCTCGATTTTCTGCGCTTCAAGGATATGGGACTCCTGTTCGTCCTGGGCGGCGCGGTGGTTGTCACGGCGTGCGCCTATCAGTTGCTGCCTAGGCTGATGAGAAAACCGCTATTGGCGAATGCCTTCGGCAAGCATCCGTCGGCGATGACCAAGGAGACGATCGGCGGCGCCGCGCTATTTGGTATCGGTTGGGGCGTGTGCGGGGTGTGCCCGGGCCCTGCGATCGCGGGGCTTGGCGTGGGGAATTGGCCTCTTTTGATTGCGATCGCTGGAATGTTTGCCGGGTCGTATGTGCAGGGACGATTGGCGAGCCGCTAGGCCTTCGCGGCGCACTTTCCCGATCGGAACTTCTCGACCGAAATGCTCGCGTTCCTGATCCGGCGGCTGGCCGCCACGATCCCGGTTCTTCTGGTCGTGGCGGTGATCGTGTTTCTCATTCTCAGACTGACACCAGGCGACCCGGCGGCAATCATCGCGGGCGACAACGCTTCGGCTGAACAGATGGCAGCCATTCGCACCACGCTCGGACTCGATCGCCCGTTGATCGTGCAATTCGGGTCGTGGCTGTTCGATATGGTGCGCGGCCGACTGGGCGAATCGTTTTATTTCAAGATGACGGTCAGTCAGCTTATTGGCCAGCGTCTGGGACCAACCTTTGCCCTCTCGACATTGACGATCCTGATCGCCGTGGCGATTGCAGTTCCGCTCGGCGTGCTCGCGGCATGGCGACACGGCGGCTGGCTCGATCGCGCACTGATGGGACTTTCCGTCCTTGGATTTTCGATACCGGTGTTCGTGTTGGGCTACATCCTGATCTATTTTTTCTCGGTGAAGCTTGGATGGTTTCCCGTGCAGGGGTACGTCGAAATGAAGGACGGCTTCGGCAAATTTCTGCACCATTTGATTCTGCCCGCCTGCACGCTATCGGTGATCTACATCGCATTGATCGCCAGGGTTACGCGTGCGGCCGTTTCCGAGGCGATGACCGAAGACTATATCCGCACGGCACGCGCGAAAGGATTGCCCGAAATCAGAATCCTGCTCCAGCACGCGCTCACCAATGCCGCCATCCCGATCGTGACCGTCATCGGCATTGGTATCGCCCTGCTCATTGGTGGCGTGGTGGTGACCGAAAGCGTCTATGCGATTCCAGGGCTCGGGCGCCTTACGGTGGATGCGGTCCTCGCGCGCGACTTTCCGACCGTTCAAGGTGTGATCCTGTTTTTCTCGGTAGCGTACGTTCTTGTGAACCTGATAGTTGACCTTTCCTACCTGGTGTTCGATCCGCGAATCCGATATTAACCAATGAACACAGCATCCAATGAAGTGCCCGCGGATTTGGTTCCGTATCAGAAGCCCACGCTTTGGATGCGCGTTCGCGGTAACACCTCCGTGCTGGTGGGTGGATGTGTACTGATGATTCTCGTGGCGTTATCGATCGGGGCGCCGCTGCTCGGAACAGTCGATCCGACACTCTTCGATGCCAGCAACCGGGATCTGCTTCCGGGCGAAGAAGGCGATATCACCGATCTCGACGGCACGATCACCAAGCATGTCTTTTGGATGGGCGCCGACAGCTTCGGGCGCGATATCTACAGTCGCGTGCTGTACGGAACACGCGTCTCGTTGCTGGTGGGGATCGCGGTGTCGATCATTGGCTTGTCGATCGGGTTGATGCTCGGCCTGGTCGCGGGATACTTTCGGGCGCTCGACGGACTATTGATGCGCGTGATGGACGGGCTGATGGCGATTCCGGGCATTCTGCTTGCCATTGCACTGGTCGCGCTTTGGCGGGCGAGCCTCGTCGTCGTCATCATTGCGATCGCTATTCCCGAGATTCCAAGGGTCACGCGTCTGGTGCGGGCGCTGGTGCTTTCGATTCGGGAAGAGCCGTATGTGGAAGCGGCCATCTCCGTTGGCACGGGGCGCATCGCGATCCTGTATCGACATATCCTGCCGAACTGCATTGCACCACTCATCGTTCAAGGGACGTATGTGTGTGCATCGGCGATCCTGGTGGAGGCTATTCTGTCGTTTCTTGGCGTGGGCCTGCCCACGGATATTCCGACTTGGGGAAACATCATGGCCGAAGGGCGTGTGCAGTTCACACAGTTTCCCCACAACGTGATGTTCCCCGGAATTTTTCTGGCGCTCACGGTGCTCGCGGTCAACATTCTGGGCGACGGCATGCGCGACACGCTCGATCCGCGTTTCGCCAAACGAGCCGGGTTGTAGTTGAGCGCGGCATCGCAACGAGGTATCGCGATGAGCGATGTTCGCCCGGTGCTGGAGATCCAGAGCTTGACGGTCGCACTGCCCCGCGGCAGCGATCGATCGAACGCGGTTGAAAACGTGAATCTCACTGTGCGCCGTGGCGAGATCGTTTGTCTCCTCGGTGAATCAGGTTCCGGGAAGTCCGTGATTGCGCAGTCGATCATGGGGTTGCTCCCTCGGGAAGTATGTCCCGTCTCGGGCAATGTAATGCTCGAGGGGGAGGATCTTCTTGCGGCATCGCCGGCGCGACTGCGGAGTCTGCGCGGCGCTCGCATGACGATGATCTTCCAGGAGCCGATGACCGCGCTGAACCCGGTGATGACTGCGGGCTCGCAAGTCGATGAGGTGCTTGCTTGCCATACCCAGGATCCGCCGGCCGTGCGCAGGCAGCGCGTGCTCGAGATGTTCGCGAAGGTGCGGCTTCCCGATCCGGCGCGAATGGTTGCCGCATATCCGCATCAACTGTCGGGAGGACAGCGCCAACGCATCATGATCGCCATGGCGCTGATGCTCGATCCTGCATTGCTGATTGCCGATGAGCCGACGACGGCGCTCGATGTGACGACCCAGGCGGAAATCCTCGCGCTCATCCGCACCTTGCAACGGGAGCATCAAACAGGCGTGCTGTTCATCACGCATGACTTCGGCGTGGTGGCCGAGGTCGCGGACCGGGTTGCCGTTCTGGAAAGAGGGAGGATGGTGGAAGTGGGTGCCATGAACGATGTGCTGCATGCGCCGCGCCACCCTTACACACGGTTGCTGGTCGATGCGGTGCCAAGCCTCGATCCCGCGACGCGAAATGCGCGAAGTCATGGCAAGACAGTGATTGCCGTGCGCAATTTTTCCAAGACGTATATGGGGGGAACGTTTCTCCGCCGGCGAGCCACGGTTCGCGGCGCTGAAGATGTCGACATCGAGGTGCGGCAAGGTGAAACCGTCGGCATCGTGGGCGAGTCCGGGTCGGGAAAATCGACGGTCGCCCGATGCATCGCGCGTATCATCGATCCGACCAGCGGAACGCTCGAACTGAACGGCGTCAACGTGAATCTCGCGGCGAGAGCGGATCGGGAGTTCCGTCAGCGCGTGCAAATCGTATTTCAGGATCCGTATCGGTCCCTCAATCCACGGCGGACGGTGGGCAGTGCGATTATCGAAGGCCCGATGAATTTTGGCGCCAGCCGGGCGGATGCCTGGCGACGCGCGGAAGCGTTGATGAGCCTGGTGCGCCTGGACCCCGTCGTGCTGAATCGATATCCGCACGAGTTCTCAGGTGGCCAAAGGCAGCGCATTTGCATCGCGCGCGCACTCGCCCTTGATCCGCATCTGTTGATCGCCGATGAGGCGGTGTCGGCACTTGATGTATCGGTCCAGGCGCAGATTCTCGCGCTGCTCGCCGATATCCAGAAACGCTTGAAGCTCGCGCTGCTTTTCATCACGCACGATCTGCGGGTCGCGGCGGGGATTTGCGATCGAATTCTGGTGATGTCGGAGGGGCGGATCGTCGAACAGGGCGACACCCTGCGCGTCTTCGAGTCTCCATCCCACCCCTACACGAAGGCGCTACTTGCCGCGGCGCCTGGGCGCTCGTTCCGATTCGGACGAAGATGCGCTGACGCTTGACCCGACAAGTACCGGGGCCGCGCGATCAAAGGTCCATCCTCGCTGCTTTCAATTCGTTCAGGAATTCGTTGAACGTTTCGGTCAAGGTGGTCACGGCCTGCTCGATCCGGGTCAGGCGTTCATCGAGATCAGCAGGGAGTTGAGCGGGAGCAGGCGTACGCTCGTTGCCGCCACCATAGTCTTCGCTCTCCTCCGCCGTGTAGAACTCGTCAGAAGCGTCCTCATGGCGAGCACCACGCCGGCCCGACGAGCCACCGCCCACCTCTTCGCGGATTTCGTCGACGACTGCATTCACATCGTCGGCGTCGAGCTCGTGTTTTTCCGCCAAGCAACCGGCAAGCAACAATCGATTGGTAAGCGTGTTGATCTGGCGCGGAATACCATTTGAATACGCAAAGATCGCATCGTAGGCACCTTCCTCGAAGATCGGATCGTCTGCCCAACCGACCAGTTTCAGGCGATGCTCGATGTATGACGCGGTCTCGGCACGGTCGATAGGACCCAGGTGATGGGAGGCAATGACCCGCTGCGACAACTGCTCCATCTCCGGCCTTCGCATGAGACGGCGCAATTGCGGCTGGCCGACGAGAAAGCTTTGCAGAAGCGCTTGCGTCCCGAACTGAAAGTTAGAGAGCATGCGGAGCTCCTCGATCGCCCGCAATGTCAGGTTTTGCGCCTCATCGACGAGCAGCAACGCGCGTTTGTTGCTCGCCGCGAGCGAACCTAGAAACGCCTCGATGGCCGCGAGCAGATGGGCCTTCTCGCGGGTCTTGTTCGGGATGCCGAAAGCATTGGCAACCGATCGCAACAGATCGCCCGCATCGAGCTGTGTACTGACGATCTGGGCTGCCACGAATCGCGCCGGATCGAGCTGTTCGATCAGACTTCTTACAAGCGTGGTCTTGCCGGCGCCGATCTCGCCGGTGATGACTATAAAGCCTTCGCCCTGGTAGAGCCCATATTGCAGGTAAGCGAGCGCGCGGTTGTGTCCACGACTGCCGAAGTAGAACTGCGGATCAGGATTGAGCTGGAACGGCTTGCCATGCAGTCCGTAGAATGATTCGTACATGGTGGCCCTTTCTGCAATCTAGAACGTTAGACCCAATGCGGCGGATAGGGTACCGGCAGCACTGGCATCGCTCGCCGGAACGCAGCACTGTCGCCTGAGGCTACCTTACTGGGCGCCGGAACGAGCGGATCAGGTCGGCCTTCTGCATATTGCCAGAATCCAAATGCTTTGCGCCGTCTGAACATTGAATCCAGCACTTCGGCTTGTTGCAGCTTGTCAATCCGGCATGACCCACGGTTTCCGGACTAGCTAGAATACCCCCGGGGTAAGACTTTCGAAGCCGATGGTGTAGAACGTTCAATTCGTCATCAGCAGAAGAGTTCTTGGAAAGCCATCATGAGATTCGTCCCCAACGTCATTCGGATTGGTTGCGCGCTGGCAATGTTTGCCGCGCCGTTTGCACAGGCACAGGCGCCCCAGTCTCCTGATTGGCCGCAGCGTCCGATACGCATTCTCGTCGTCGCGGCTGCCGGTGGGTTGCCCGACATTTGTGCGCGGACCGTCGCCGGCCCGTTGTCGAAACTATTGGGGCAGCCCGTCGTGGTCGAGAACCGCGCGGGTGGTGCCGGCAATATCGCGAGTGATGCGGTCGTCAAGGCACCGGCGGACGGCTACACGCTGCTGGCAACGGGAGCGAACCAGGCCGCCAATCAGATTCTGATTCCGAATCCGGGATTCGACTATGAAAAGGATCTCACGCCGGTGGCGATGATCGGTGAGGCGAACATGGTGCTGGTGGCGACGCCTTCGCTGCCAGCGAACAACGTCCAGGAGCTCCTGGCGCTGGCCAAGCGAAAGCCCGGAGAAATCGCGATGGCGGTCTCCGTCTATGGATCGCCCAATCATGTCGGCGCCGAGCTCTTATCGAACATGGCCCAGGTCGATTTCAATTTCATCATCTACAAGGGAATCGGCGCGACCATGCCTGATCTCATGGCGGGCAATGTGCACCTCGGTATTTCATCGTTGCCCGCGGCAATCGGACCGGTCAAGGCCGGCCGCTTGAAGGCCCTTGCGGTAACGCGCACGAAACGCACATCGCTCCTCGCCGACACACCCACCGTCGATGAGCAGGGGCTGAAGGGGTTCGACATCAATTCATGGGTCGTACTGATGGCCGCAGGCGCAACGCACCCGGTGATCATCGAGCGGCTGAACGTCGAGACGCGCAAGGTGTTGCAAATCCCCGAGGTGAAGGCCGTGCTCGAGAATCAAGGGATGGAGGCGCCATCGATGTCGCCTAAGGAAGTGGGCGACTATATTCGCGCGGATGTAAAGAAGTTCGCTCCCATCCTCAAGAACCCGAAGCTCAAGCAAGGTTGATCTTCGCTCGATGGCGGCTGATTTCTATTCCGCCGGGTACGCCGCAGCGAGGCAGCGCTTTCGGGACGGTGCCGCGAAGCGTTCGTGGTGGCAAGCCGCCTATCCGATCGATGCGCTGGGCCCGCACGGTGAGCAGTTGTCGATTGATGTTGCGGTATCGACGCGAATGCCCTGCAAGCAATCGCTTGTCATATCGAGCGGACTCCACGGCGTAGAGGGCGTTTTCGGCTCGGCGGTCCAGCTGGCGGGGTTGACGACGATTGCGGCGCCTGTCGTAGCCGATGGCGTGCGGCTCATCTTCATTCATGCGTTGAATCCGTACGGGTTTGCATGGTCGAGACGGGTCAACGAAGAAAACATCGATCTCAACCGCAACTTCCTATCAGGCAATGAAATCTTTTCCGGAAGCCATGCAGGGTATGCGGGTCTCGATTCTTTATTGAATCCAAAGAGCGCTCCGCGCTCGTGGGACCACGTACCGCTCTGGGGACTCCCGGTCATCCTCCGTCAAGGCATGCCGGCGCTGAAACAGATCGTCGCCGGCGGCCAGTACGATTATCCGATGGGACTGTTCTTCGGCGGTCATGGTAGGTCGAGTTCCTTTCGGATTCTGTCGGAGCATCTTTCGGATTGGATCGGCGACAGCGAACGTGTATTGCATCTCGATCTGCATACCGGCTTGGGGCGCTGGGCCAGATATCGACTCCTTGCCGACGAACGCGTTTCTTCGGCGTGGTCGGCCCGGCTAGGCGCGATGGTCGATGCGCAGCGCATCGTCCAGCCCGCATCGTGCAACACGGACTATCTGATCCGCGGCGGGTTGGGCGGTTGGGTCCGAAGGCGATATGCGGATCGAGAATACCTACTGCTCTATGCCGAATTCGGCACCTACGATCCGATCCGGATTGTTCTTGGACTTCGCGCGGAGAATCGAGCCCATCATTGGGGCAAGCCGAATA
>JANMUI010000910.1:0-8799 GCA_031391405.1 Betaproteobacteria bacterium | reverse complement strand
GTCGCTTGGCTCCAGGCGCTCGCCGTTCCGAATTGGGTGCTGCTGCTCGCGATCAATGTCGGGCTGCTCCTGATCGGATGCTTCGTCGATCCGCTCTCGGCCATCCTGCTGCTCTCACCGCTACTCGTCCCCGTCGTGAAGGCCGCGGGCATCGATCCGGTCCACTTCGGTATCATCTTCACGGTGAATCTCGCGATCGGATTGTTTCATCCGCCGTTTGGCATGAACATCTTCGTCGCGCAGTCGGTCCTCAAGCTCGAGCTGCCGGTCATCTATCGCGGGATCATTCCATTCCTCGGGATCTATCTGGTGGCGCTGGTGCTAATCACGTACATTCCCGAGATCTCGCTGGCCGGCATGCGCTGGCTGTTGCGGATGAATTGAATTCGCTCGATTAATGATAAAGAGGAGGCATGTAATGCAATTTTCCACTGGTGCAGTGGCGGCGCTGGCGCTGTCGTTCGGCATAGGGGCCACCGCGAATGCGCAGCAGTTCACGATGAAGATTTCTTCGCCGACGACCAACGACATCACGACTGAATGGATGCGTGTCATGAAGGCCGGCATCGAAGGGCGGGCCGGCGGCCGGATCAAGGTCGAAGGGTATCCGGCGAATCAGCTCGGGCAACTGCCGCGCGCAGTTGAAGGGGTCGCGCTCGGCACCATCGAAGTCACCATTTCGGCGATCGGATTTTTCGTTGGGCTCGAGCCGCGCTTCGAGGCGCTCGAGGTGCCGGGCCTCTTCGATGATCAGCGGCATGCCCTCAGAGTCCTCGCCGACCCGGAAGTGAAGAAGCGGATGGCGAGCTTTGGCGACACCAAGGGCATCGAACCCCTGTGGGTGAGCGTGCAGGCGCCGATCGCGCTGGTCTCGCATAAGCCGGTCCGCACGCTCGCCGATCTCAAGGGTCAGAAGCTGCGCACGCCTGGCCCCACTCCCATTCATATGGATCCCCTGCGCCGCCTGGGTGCGGCACCGCTTGGCATGGCGCTCGGTGAGGCCTTGCCTGCGATGCAGAACCGGACCATCGACGGGGCGATCGCCACCATCAACGTTTTCAACGTCTTCAAGTACTACGATGTCGCGAAATCGGTCACCACCATGCCGCAGGCATTTCTGGTGTTCGCCGGAGCGGTGAATCGTGCGTGGTTGAAATCGCTTGGCCCGGAGCTCGAAGCGATTGTCCGGGAAGAGGCCGCGAAAGCCGACGCCCTCGGCACGACATTCGGGCTGGCCGATGTCGAGCGCGCGACCAAGTCCTGGGAAGCGAATGGCGGTCAGATGCTGACCATGTCTGCGGCGGATGCGGCCCGATTCATCGAAGAAGTGCGCCTGGCCGTGGCACCGATTCTCGCGAAGCAACCGCGTGTGAAGGACGACCACGACGCGTTGTTGGCCGCTGCGAAGCGATTGCGTCAGTAGGCTGGATGTCAGGTCCGGTCGGCGCAACGCGGCGATGGTCTGAAGTCGGGCTTCGGAATTGCTGCGAAGTGCTCGCCGGTTACTCCGGTCGGATGCCGGCGTCCTTCGCCACGTTCTTCCAGCGCGCGACGTCGCGGCCGATGCGCGTCGCGAGGTCCTCAGGACTCGACCATTCGATGATCGCGCCCTGTGCGAGATAGCTCTCCTGCATGGCCTTTGCCGCAAGTACCGCCTTCAGCGCCGTGCCGAGGGTTGAGACGATCGCGATGGGTGTACCGGCGGGGGCAAGCACGAACAGGCCGTTGGTGACTTCATAGCCGGGGAGCGCTTCGGCGATCGTCGGGATATCCAACGCGCTCGCAATCCGTTCGCGGCTGGTGAGTCCGACGATGCGTAGCTTGCCGCCCTTCACCTGTGCGAGCGCGGCGGTCGCACTGGTTACGCCAATCCCGATCTGCCCACCCATCAGATCGTTGACGAGCGGCGCAGCACCCTTGTACGGAACATGCTGGATCGCAAGGCCGGCTTGTTTCTTGAGCAGCTCGACGCTCAAGTGGTGCAACGTGCCGACGCCGGGCGTGCCGTAGGAATGTTTGTCCGGATTCGCTTGAATGAGCGCGAGGAACGCCTTCGGCGAGTCGGCCGGAACGGACGGATGCGTGACGAACGCGAGCGGCAACGACGCGACCCCCGCTACCGGGGAAAAGCTCGCGATCGGATCGAAAGGAAGTTGCGCGAAGATTGCCGGCGCGGTGACCAGCGATGCATCGGAGAAATAGAGCGTGTAGCCATCGGCGGGCGCTTTCGCGAGGATCCCTGCCGCCAACGTTCCGCCCGCGCCGGGTCGATTGTCCACAGTGATCGGCTGGCCGAGCGCATCGGTGAGCTTCGCCGTCAGGATGCGGGCGAGCACGTCGGCGCCACCGCCGGCCGCGTAACCAACGAGCAGCCGGATCGGCTTCGTCGGGTACGCTTGCGCCTGTACGCCGCTCGACCATGCGAGAGCAAGCGCGAACATCGTGGAGAGAATGGTCACCATGTGGACTGCCTCCTCATTCGTCACGCGCCAGGCCCATGCACGCGCTCATTAGTTTCGCACGATCAGGCGGCAGCACGCGGCATTCGTCGCGGGAGGCTGGATTTCTCGATGCGGTCTGCCGCGAACATTCCTAGCTGATCAGCGCGGCGCGATGCTGCGGGGCGGCGATCGCGGCGATGCTCGCACACGCGCGGTGGGTTCCCCATTCGCCGCGCAGATGCGCGATGCCATATTCGGTGACGACATGTGTGACGTGTTGACCCGGCACCGAGATTGCATCGACCCGGGGCACGAGCGTGGACGCACCATCGGGTCGCGTCGCGAAGAGCGCGACGATCGAGGCCGCGCCGCGCGCGCCGGCCCGCGCGAAATCACCGGCACCGCCCACTCCGCTCACGATGCGGCCCTTGTGCGAAGTCGAATTCACGTTGCCGTACACGTCGAGCTGGAGCGCGGCATTGATGGCGACGAAACAGGGTAGTGCGGCGAGATGATCGCTGTCGTGGGCGAGCCGGGAATCGACCAGCGCGATGCGCGGATTGTCGTCCGCCCAAGCGTAGAACGCGTTGGTGCCCATTGCGGTCGCACCCACCGCGAACGCGCTGCCCCGCACCGGCCGATTCACACAACCCGCTTCGATGAGCCGCATCGCCGCATTGCCGACAATGCCGGTATGCATCGCGAGATCGCGCCTGCGAGCAGCGAGTGCCGAGACCACGCAGGCGAGCGCGCGGCCGACACCCAGTTCGATCGTCGCACCGTCGGGAACGATCTCCGCGATGAACCGGCCGATACACGCCGCTTCATCGGAGACGGGGTCCTCGTGCAATGCGTTAGGCGCGCGGCTGCTATGGATCACATGATCGGCTGTGGCGATTTCGAGCAGTACCGCGCATGGGATGCGCGGCAGGCGATCGTTCAGCTCCAGCGCACGAAACCGCGCTTTCTCCCAGGCAGGTACCATGATGTCGGCAATCAGCCCCGAGGTGGCACGTCGCTCATCGAGCGCTCGCCCCTGCAACAGGATGCCGTCGATTCGCAGCGTCCCGTTGACAATGCCGCGCAGGAGTCCGGACATCGGCTCGGAAAGAAGATCGACCCGGCCTTCAGCGATTGCCTTGCGCGTCTTGGGTCCGGGTACCGGTGTCGCAACACGCAGCGCGCGGCCGCTGCATTCGGCGAGGCGTTCGGTGCCACCGGTCATCACTTGAATGACTCGTATCGCGGCGGCAGGCCCAAGCTCCGCTGCTGCGGCGATCAGCTCTTCAATGAGTGCGAGCGGCTCGCCGGTACCGGTTCCCACCAAGACGGTGTCGCCGGGACGGAGCAAGCGAGCAAGTGGGTTGCTTTGCATAGTGTGCTCAACGTCGAGTCCTGGGGTCTGGCCTGGGAATCCGCGCGGTCTGCCGCGCGGATTCCTGGTACATCAGGTCGATCGTCGCGGCAGCAGCACCGCGGCCCATCCCTTGGCGGTGATCTGATCGCGTTGGTCAACCGCTTCGATGGCCATCTTCACCCGGCCACGACCGTCGGGCATCGCTTCCTTCCCGGTGATGCGTCCGCGGCAATAGGTCGTATCGCCGATCATGTTGAAGCGCCGGATCTCGCAATAGAGCTCTTCGAGAAAGCCGTGATCGCCGATCCAATTGGTCAACATGACCGAGAGCCATGAGATGCGCTCCGGCCCATAGTCGTACGCCTCCGGCACGCCGACACTGCGCGCGAGCGGTGTGTCCCAATGCACCGCTTCCGGCGGCTCGGGAATTCCGTAGTTGTTGATGACCGCCGCCGCCGGATGACGCCGCAGGTAGTCGTACCAATACCCGTGCGCCCAGACGAAGAGTCCGCCCCATGCCTGCTCGAACGCCACCGCTACGGTCGCCGTGTACGGCCCGCGAACGATCTCGGGCACTGACGCGCCGACTTGAATGTCTTCAAAATAGAGCGGATCGGCACCGCGCGGTTGCTCGGCCGCAAGCTGGTCGGCGATCTTCTGGATCTCGTCTTTCGTGTAGGGTTTGATCTCGATCGCCTTGTACTTGCCTTTCTCCTTCGCCTTGGTGCGCTCCATCCGCATGCCCCAGGACTCCGACTGCGCAAGCGAGCGGCCATCGGCGGTACGAAAGTCGATGCTCGATATCTGTTTGAACATGCGGCCGGCGAACCGGCTCGGCAGCTCGATCAAATCCTTGAACGTCACCTCGGGCGCGATGAGATCGCCGAGGCGCCCGGGTTCCTTCCAGCGCCAGTGCGATCCACCGAACATCGAATGCACGCCGGGCAATCCACCGCGGTAGCCGATCGAGAGGCGGCTGAACGCATAGAGCATCGAAGGTGGTGCGATGATGCCCTGATAGCGCGAGGCCTGGGCGTAGGGCTCGTCGAGATAAAGACGATTGCGATCGCCGGTCGCCCACGCCCAGTGCCGTACCGCATCGCGCGTGACCTCGGTGAGGTAGGGCGGTTCCTTGATCTCCACGCGCTTGCCGATCAGGGTGCGCAGGCGCGCGAGCTCCGCGTCGGTGACACGTCCGGTGTGTACCGGTTCTTGCGCTTCGGCGGGCTGCGTCATGTTGTTGTCCGGCTCATAACGTGCGTTTGGATCCAGGTTGCTCGGGGATGCCGACGACCTCAGCGGCGATCAAACGATCGATCTCGGCCGCTGTGCAGCCAAGCTCGGTGAGGACGACGCGCGTGTGCTCGCCGAGCAGCGGGGACGCGCGATAGTTGCTTGCATCGAACGCGGCGAAGCGAAGCGGCGATCCGAGCACCTTCACCGTGCCGGCGCGGGCATGCTCGACCTTGCGAACCATCCCGCGCTCGCGGATCACGTCCTGCTCGATTGCCTCGCCCACGCTATTGACCTGGCCATGCGGGATGTCCACGCGCGTGAAAATTTCGGCCCACTCTCGTGCGGTCTTGGTCCGCAGGATCTCGATGACGAGCCCTTCCAGCTCGACCCGGTTCGCCTGTCGATCGGCGGTGGTGCGAAAGCGCGGATCCTCGATCAGGTCCTCGCGCTCGATTGCACCGCAGAATTTCCGCCAGAAATTGCCGACGTGCAGCGCAATCACGATATCGCCGTCCTTGACCGGATAGCGACCGTAAGGCACGACGCTGTGATGGCTGCTGCCCACCCGCTCCGGGCTCTCGCCCGTCGTGAAATAAATCTGCGAGAGGTAGCCAAGGAACCCCATCATGCCTTCAAGCAGGCTCAGGTCAATGCGCGACCCGCGACCGCTCGCGTTCCGCTTTTGCAGCCCGGAGAGAATGCCGATCGCCGCCCACATGCCACCGCCAACATCCCCCATCGGGATGCCCATCTTGGTCGGCGGCCCGTCGGCTTCGCCGTTGATACTCATGACGCCGCTCATCGCCTGCGTGACCAGATCGAACGATGCGGTTTCACGCATCGGGCCGGTCTGCCCGAAGCCGCTGATCGAGCAAATCACGAGGCGCGGATTGGCGCGCTCGAGGGCGTCGTAGCCCAGGCCTAATCGATCCATCACGCCCGGGCGGAAATTTTCGAGCACCACGTCTGCATTGCCGGCCATTTTTAGAATGAGATCGCGGCCTTCCGGTTTCTTCAGGTCGATGCTCACGCTGCGTTTGTTGCGGTTGATCGCAAGAAAATAATGACTCTCGCCATGTACGAACGGCGGGATCGTGCGGGTCTGATCGCCGCGGCCGAGCTCTTCGATCTTCGTCACTTCGGCGCCGAGATCAGCGAGGATCATCGAGCAGAACGGGCCGGCCAATACGCGGCTCAGATCGAGGACTTTCACGCCGGCAAGCGGTGCCGCGGCGATCATGCGATGCCGAGCCCGCGTCCGGCCAGACGCAATCGGCCACCAAGCCGGCGCGCAGCATAGGCGAGTCGCGTGCCGAGCTCGTCAATGCGCTGACCCGTCAAGTCGCGCGAATGGGCAATCAGCGCCGCCACCAGGTAGGGCTCGCCGGCGCGCTTGATCGGGGCCGCGAGCGCATTCACACCATCCTTGTATTGCTCGCGGCTCGCGGCGAATCCCGCACCTCGGATCTCGGCGAGACGCGCCCGCCATGCGGTCTCGTCGGCGGGCTTCATTCGTGGCGATAGATTGCGCACGATCTCGATCGCATCGTCGTCGTCGAAGCAACTGAGGAGCGCACCGCCCATGGCCGGGCCGGTCAACGGAAAGACCGTTCCCACCGGCGGTGCCGGATCCCGCGAGCGGGATCCGGCCGGCGCGATCTGATCGATGATCACGAACGATGACTCATCGCCCAATATCTGACCGATCACGCACACGAGCTGCGTTTCCGCAACCAGCTCCGCAAATTGTCGCCGTAGCAAGTCGCGGTAGTCGTACCGCCGGCGGAATGCGCCGCCAAGTTCTGCCAGGCGTGGGCCAAGCTGGTAATGCGCCGAGCCCGGCAACTTCACCACGACGCCGAAGTGTGCAAGCGTGAGCAGGATGTTGAAGCAGGTGCTCTTGTTGGTCGCAAGGGCACGCGAGATCTCGGTCACCCCGGCGCGCGGCGTCTGCTTCGATAGAAAATCGAGGATGCGCACCGCAGTGGCCACCGCTGGTGCCGGGAGTGCGATCTCGTCCGCTGCGAGCGTCCAGTCGGACGCGCTGGCGGGTTTGGTGGATGCCATGGAGTAAGCGGGCGGGTTGTTATTGCATCTTGATGCCGGCGGTCTTCACCAACCGCTCGTTTTCCACAAGCTCGCGCCGGCGCAGCACATCGAAGGCCTCCGGTGACATGGTCCATGGCTCGGTGCCGAGCTTGGCCAGCCGCTCCTTCATGTCAGCGGAGGTCATCGACGTCACGATCGCCTGATTGACCCGCTGCACGATCTCGCGCGGAACCTTGCTCGACACGATAATGCCGAGCCAGGTGCTATACGCCGAACCGGGCACGATTTCGTCGATTGCAGGCACATCGGGCATCACCGCCACGCGGCGCGACACCATGGCAAGCGCAACAAGCTTGCCGTCACGAATGCCCGATTGCGCGGACGCGAGGGCCGTGTAGGTGTAATCGATGCGTCCGCCCAACACCTCGACCAGTCCATCGGTCGAGCTCTTGAACGGGATGTGGGTGCCCTCGAATCCGGCGCCGATGCGAAACTTCTCGGCGCTGATATGCGTGGTCGTGCCCACCCCCGCCGACGCGTAGGTGATCATTCCAGGCTTCGCCTTGGCCGCCGCGATCAGCTCCTGCACTGTTTGGTAGCCTTTCGAGCGGGCGGTCACGAGCACCAGTGGGTTCTCGATCAATGTGGTCACGCCGGCGAAATCGCGCGCGGTATCGAACGGAATTGCGGGCATCAGCGATGGAACGATGGTGTGCGACGACGAATCGCTCAGGAGCGTATGGCCATCGGCCGGTTGCGAGAGCACATACGCTGCCGCGATCGTGCCGGCGGCGCCGGGTCGATTCTCGGTGATGATCGGTTGACCAAGGGCTTTGCCGAGTGGCTCGGCGAGCAGACGCACGACCACATCGATCCCGGAGCCGACGCCGTAAGGAACGAGAATTTTCACGGGCTTGGAGGGATACCCCTGCGCGAGCGCGCCACCTGCCAGGGTGCAAAGCGCGAGTACGACGCTGATGCTACTGTGAGCACGCATTCTCATCGAGCCTCCTTCGCGATTCTTGCAATCAACCACAGGGTCTACGCGCGCGCCTGGGCGAGCAGGGCGTTCCAGTTCGGGGGAAGTGGCACTTTCCTCGCCACGGGAAATCCGAGTCGCCCGTTCTGTGCAAACACGTAAGCGTTCGTGCGCAACGGGTCACCGGTCACGACCACCATGTAGTCGTCCGGCTTCCACGCGTGCGGAACCAGGCGATTGGGATCGTCGGATGCATGGAACACCTTCGGTAGCCGGCCGGCTTTCGTTTCCTCGGTCAGATTCCAGATCGGCTTGTTCATCCAGACGCGCAGGTTGCGCTCCAACTCCCAGGCGGGGACCCTTGCGTGATCGAAGAGATACTGCTTCACGTCCTGCTTGGACCAGCCGGCTTTCGCGATCGTCTCGGCGAGAATCGGCGACAACAGCACCATCGGCCGCAATGTTCCATACGCCGAACCCAAGGTAAAGGTGAGTTGCCAGGTGGTTTGATTGGCGAGCGAGAATGCGATGTTGTCGAGAATCTGCTCGGGCGTGCTGCCCGAGATCGACGCGATGACATTGCCACCGCTCATGCGGGAGATGGTCACCGTGTTGTCGCCCGCGGTGAATCCCATGTCGGCACTCATCGGCGCCCAGCCGATCTTCGCGAGCGCGTCTTCATTCTCGGCGCAGACCACTCGGAAGGTGTTGCCGAAGGTGCCTTTGTCGGTCTTGTG
>JANMUI010000900.1:0-9348 GCA_031391405.1 Betaproteobacteria bacterium | reverse complement strand
GTGTTTCGCATCATCGAGCAGCTCAATCGGGACGGCCACACGATCGTGCTGGTCGAGCAGAATGTCGCCGTGTCATTGAAGCTCGCGAGCCGTGCGTACGTTCTCGAAAACGGACGCATCACATTGACGGGTTCGGGTGCCGAGCTTCTCAAGGACGATCGGGTGCGGGAAGCGTATCTCGGCTTGTAGCAGCAATCGGCGATGCGGTGGAGTGCCCTCCCGTCTGGTATCGCCAACGGCTGATCGTGGGGCTTACTGCTAGTTGGGCGTCCGGAAGGCGGACCACGGCCGGACTGCGCCTGCCGCACCGCAAGCTCGCGGAGGTTAACTTGTTACCATTGGTACTCGTCGAGGCTGCTCCGAAGGATCCAAGCTATGGACGTGAAAGCCGCTGTTGCGCTGGCGAAGCAACAAATATCTGACCTCTTTGCCGATGAGGGAATAAAAAACCTCGGGCTTGAGGAGGTTGAATACGACGACGCCGAGGGTATTTGGCAAGTCACCATCGGCTTTTCCCGTCCGTGGGATGAACCGCGCAATGCACTGGCTGCCCTTGCAGGACAGAATTCGTACTGGCGCCGTGCCTACAAGGTCGTTCGCATTGACGAAGGCACATCGACTGTCCTTTCGGTTAAAAGTCTGGAAGAAAAGGTGTGACGGTGGCTTCGGTCATTCTCGACAGCAATCTGTTGCTGCTGTTCGTTGTCGGAAGCGCCTCGCGTGGGTACATTGCAAAGCATAAACGCTTGAAGACCTTCGACTCCAGCGACTTTGATTTACTGCTCGAGCAACTCAGCGTCGCCTCGACCATTGTGCTAACGCCCAATACACTGACAGAAACGTCGAACCTAATCGATCACATTGGCGAGCCCGCTCGAAGCCACATCTACGAGACGCTGCGTAATCTCCTTCTCCTTCCGGAGTCGGAGGAAAGGTACGTCGCGAGCAAGCGTGCCACTGCGGTTCCCGAACTGGCTCGTTTAGGCCTGACGGACTGCGCGCTCCTCGACCTCTGCGCTGAGGGATTGCCGCTAATCACCGCCGATCTTTCTCTCTTTCTCGCTGCTGTATCCCGTGGAGCGAAGGCGCTCAACTTCAATCATCTTCGGGACCAAGACGCGTAGGGCAGCGCGATGCTGATCAGCAACCCATTTTCAGTATTGCCGTGGCGTGTTTCCCGCTCATGCTCACCGGCACACCGGTACAGACGGGCAATATGCCACCGGACATCACGGAATAGATCGCCGAGGTCGGTCGTGGTTGGACTTGCGTCTCTATTTGCCGGATTGGTCCTGCTGGCATCCTGCTCAACCGTTCCATCGATTTCCCCAGCGGCGCGTGCCGAGCTCGCGCCCACCGGCAAGTTGCGGGTCGGCATCAACTTCGGCAACACGCTGCTTACGGCGAGGGACTCGGCAAGCGGTGCGCCCGGTGGCGTCGCGGTCGATTTGGCGCGAGAGCTCGGGCATGGATCGGTATGCCGATCGGGATTGTCGCGTTCAATACTGCCGGGACCATGGCTGACGCGGTGAAGACCGGCGTCTGGGATGTGGCGTTTCTCGGCGCCGAGCCGCAGCGTGCGAGCGAGATCAGTTTCACCGCTGCCTACGCGGAGATCGAATCCACATATCTGGCGCCCGCCGGATCGCCGCTTAGGACCATTGCCGATGTGGACCGCGAAGGTGTGCGCATCGCGGTATCGGCGAAGAGTGCCTATGAGCTGTACTTGGCCGCACCCAGCAACGAGCCCGGCTGCAACGCGTGCCCGGAATCCCTGGATCGTTCGAATTATTCACCGCCGAGAAATTGGATGCTCTCGCGGGCCTCCGGCCTGTGCTGATTGCCTATGCGGAGAAGCTTCCGGGATCACGGGTTCTCGACGGCCGATTCAGCACCGTTCAACAATCCATCGGGACGCCACGTGGACGCGATATCGGCGCGCGCTATCTGCGGGAATTCGTCGAGGACGTCAAAGCGATCGGGCTGGTCGCGCGGGCGATCGAACGCAACGGTATTCGTGGCGTTACGGTCGCACCGTTGACGACATCAAAGCCCTGACCTTCAATGGACGATCCGATAGATGAACCGGTCTAATCTCGGATGCGAACGCGAAAATCATCGTCAATGCGCAAACTGCACGCGAATGGGTAACTCCCGTCGTATGTCGCCCTCATCACCGGCACAGTGATGCCGATTGATTCGTTGCGTGCCCCTGCGCGGCGAGGTGATTACAGTGACGATGATCGATGTTGTGATGAGCGGCGGGATTGATCGGGCCAGGAAAAGCCTCTCCGCCCGGCAAGCTGGAACGTTGCAGCGATGACCGTGACCTTCGATCCGGACGCCACCGTTTCCGCGGTGGACGCCGACGCCGACGCCACGGTTGTCAAGACCAGGATCCTGGTCCCCGCATTGTCGCCGGATGCCGAGGTCACGAAGACGGTGCGGCTCAAATCCGCTCAACCTCGCTCGCTGGCCGCGCTTCCGAAACGCACCCCGGTGACATTGCCGGCAGGCTTTCGCTTGCACGAGTACCGGATCGATAGCGTGCTTGGCCAGGGTGGCTTTGGTGTTACCTATCTCGCGACCGACGTGAACCTGAATGCGCCCGTGGCGATCAAGGAGTACATGCCCGAGGAGATCGCGTTTCGCACCGCCGACTCGAGCGTCATGCCGAATGCCACGCGCCATCGCGATCGCTATCAACAGGGGCTCGAAAGCTTCCTGGTCGAGGCACAGACGCTCGCCACGTTTCGTCATTCGTCGATTGTTCGTGTGGCGCGGTTTTTCGAGGCGCACCACACCGCCTATATGGTGCTCGATTACGTGCGGGGCGCCCCGTTCAAGACATGGTGGCCCGAGCACAAGGCGATCGGCGAGAAGGCGCTCGTGGAGCTATTGCATCCACTGCTGGACGGACTTGCCGCCGTGCACGCGGCCGGCTTTCTCCATCGCGATATCAAACCCGACAACATTCAGGTGCGTACCGAGGATGGCAGGCTGGTTCTGCTCGACTTCGGGTCGGCCGGGAAGGCCGTTGCGCTCGCGGACGAAAGCGCAGTGGTGGTTACGCCGGGTTATGCGCCGATCGAGCAATACGGCTTCGGCGAGCAGGGGCCGTGGACCGATCTCTACGCGCTCGCGGCGACCCTTCACTGGGCGATCACCGGACGCAGGCCGCCTGACGCCGAAGTTCGCACATCGGACCCGCTGGCGCTTGTTCCTGCAGCGCAGGTCGGGAACGGGCGGTTCGGCGCTGCATTTCTTGCGGCGATCGACTGGGCCCTGCAATCGGATCCCGCAAACCGCCCACGCACCGTAGCTGAATTTCGACGCGCATTATTCGCCGACCACAGCGCGAGTCTTGGCTTGCAGGAAGTCCTCACACAGGCCGACACACCGAAACAAGGCGGACTCGCGCGGTTGCGGCGCGTGTTCTCGCCCGGCGATTGGCCGCTCGCCCTGAAGATGTCCCTGGCGATGCTTGCAACGGCGCTGCTGCCAATGCTCATCACGGCCGGCTACAACCTGCGCGGGAGCCTTGACGCTGTGTCCGCCGGGGAGTTGCGGTATGTGGAGCAGATGGCGCACAGCACCGCCGGACGCGTGGGGCAGCTCATCACTGACAGCCGCCACTTCGCACGTTCTCTTGGAACCGACGACGACTTCGGAGGCTTCCTTGCCGAGCCCACTGACGAGGGCAAGTCCGCAATGCGCGCAAAGCTTGAACGACTTACCCAGGCCAACCCCGATGTGCAGCTCATCATATTGATGGATGCCGCAGGCGTCGCCATCGTCTCCAGCGACCCTGCAGTGATGGGTCGTAACTTCGCCTTCCGCCAGTACTTCAAGGAGGCGATTGCCGGTCGATCTTTCGCGAGCGGACTCGTCGTGGGTGCGGTAGCGGGCGCCGCGGGCATGTTCTACTCCGAGCCGGTGCGCAAGGACGATGACATCATTGGTGCGATCGTTCTGCGTATTCGCGCCTCGTCATTCTCGACCATTCTCGACGAGGTGCGACACGACACCAGGCTGACCCCGTTTCTAGTGGACGGCGATGGCGTTATGATCCACCATCCGCGCCAAGACCTCCTGTACCAAAGTCTGATGCCGTTACCCGCCGCAACGCTCGCGGAAATTCGTGCCGACCAGCGCTTCCGGCGGGACAACATCGAAACCTTGAACATGCCCGAGCTCGCGCAAGCAATGGTGGGTGCGCGCGAGAACGGCCATGTGAGCTATCGATCCAACATCACCGAGCAGGCGGAGATTGCGGGATTCGCGCCGGTGCCCGGACATAACTGGGTGGTTGGCGTCACCGAATCGCGCGCGACGTTCGAGGAACCGCTGAACAGTCTATATACCCACTTGATGTGGAGCGTCGTCCTGATCGGCCTGTTCTTCACCGGGCTCGCGCTCGCTTTCTCCCGGACCATCGTGCGCCCGATCCGCAGCCTCACCGAGGCTGTTCACGCCCTCGAGAAGGGTGATTTCGACAGGGCGAATGTGCCGCCCGGCAGCCGCGATGAATTGGGACAGCTTACGCGCACGTTCAACGTGATGATCGACGTGTTACGCGAGCGGGAGCGGGAGCGCGAGCGGCGCCGGTCGTAGCGCGAGGGAATATTGATCGCTCCGTCGAAGCTGACGACCGCGCATGAAAATTGGACGAACGGCAGGCGATATGCAGGCTCCGCCGATTCACATGCAGATACCATCGCAACTCGCTGAGATCGATGAATCCCGATGTTGATCTTCAGCCCTCAGAACGGAACTCATCAATGATAAACGCGCTCCTCGCCGTGTTGCTGACGGCATTTGTTGCTTTCCCTTCGCTGGCCGCTGACGTGGGGGTATCGATCACAATTGGCCAGCCCGGGTTCTATGGACACATCGATATCGGTCAGGCTCCCCAGCCGCAAGTCATCTATTCGAGGCCGGTGATCATCGTTCAGCAACCGGTGGCCGTGGCGCCGCGTCCGATCTACCTTCGCGTTCAGCCTGGTCATGAAAAAAACTGGCGCAAGCACTGCCATCGCTACGAGGCATGCGGGCATCCGGTCTACTTCGTTCGCAACGACTGGTACGAGAACGTGTACGTACCCCATCATCGGGACCATCGCGGGGATCGTCATGACCGCTACGACCGCGGCGATCGTCGCCACGGCGATCGCGATGATCGTGATGCCCGCCATGGCCGCGGTCATGACCACGGCCATGGGCACGGCAGAGGACGCCGCGACGACTGAGGCGGTTGTGTCGCATCACTTGAGGTGACGGATCGGACCACAGTGAGGCGCGCCGGTTAAACTGTCGCGCATTCAATGTCCTGGCCTTCGCAGTGTCCGATCGACTGGCAGTTCTCCCGCAATACCTGTTACCCAAGCAGACGCTCACCGCGCTGGTCGGCAAGCTCGCGAGTCTTCGCGGCGGTAGCCTGACGCATGCCGCCGTTCGGCGGTTTGTCGCGCGCTATCGGGTCGATATGTCCGAGGCCGCCGATCCTGAGATCGAGCACTACGCGACATTCAATGAATTCTTCACCCGAAGCTTGCGGCCCGGTATTCGCCCGATCGCCGAGGCACCATTTGTATGCCCGGTGGACGGCGCGATCAGCCAGTTCGGCACGATCGAGCGCGACCGGGTGTTGCAAGCCAAAGGGCATCACTTCAGCGCGCGCGCCTTGGTCGGTGGTGATGCGGCGCTCGCCGCGCGGTTCGAAAACGGCGCGTTCGCCACGCTGTACTTGAGCCCCAAGGACTACCATCGTATTCACATGCCATGTCGCGGCATCTTGCGGCGCATGATCCATGTTCCCGGCACGCTCTTCTCGGTGAATCCCGTCACCGCACGGGCGATCCCCGAACTGTTCGCGCGCAATGAACGCGTCGTGTGCATTTTCGACTCGGCGCACGGTCCATTCGTTCTCGCGCTGGTCGGCGCCACCATCGTCGGTAGCATGGCCACCGTGTGGCACGGGGTGGTCAATCCACCGCGGTCAGGCCGAATGCGCGAATGGCAGTATGACGAGAACGCAGTCGTGCTCGATCAGGGCGCCGAGATGGGGCGCTTCCGGTTGGGTTCAACCGTGGTGCTGCTGTTTCCCCGCGACACGGTGCGCTTCAACCCCGATTGGGCGGCGGGCCGCTCGATTCGGTTGGGGGAGATGATGGGGTTGGTCGCGCGGGTGCGCTAGCAGTTTCTGAGAATTATCATTGACCGGCACCCTCATGGATTTTTGCCGCGCCGAGCTGTAATACGATTGCCGCCAATGGTATTACGCAATTGGAGAGGTGATCATGGGCGAGACGGTGAATGCACGAATACCCCCGCGTGTTGAGCAGAAGCTCGCGCAGTACTGTGCGAGGCAGGGAGTGACGCGAACCGAAGCAATCGTTCGCGCTCTCGATCAGTATCTCGATCAGAGTTCCGGTGGACCCGACGCCTATTCGCTCGCCGCGGACCTGATTCCGCCCGAAGGCGTGCCCGCCCTGCAGTCGGATCGCGTTCGTGACGCCGCGCGCAAAGCCTTTGGTGTCACGCGCCCTCGTTGACACCGGAGCGGTCGTCGCGCTCGTCAATTTGGCCGATCGACATCATCGCGCAGCGGTTCCGAATTCTGTTGCCGGGATGACGCCCCCGATCACGGCACATCGGGAATCAACCTCAACGCTTGAGCGGGCTTCCTCGCGAGCCTTCAACGTAACGTCTTCCCCAACGGCCCAAACGCCGGCGGCGAAATGCGCCGCTTCGAGGCCGCCTCGTACGCTGACGCGATCTTGAGGATCACATCCTCTTTTCCGGGCTCCGCGCGAAATACGAGCGAGAACGGTAATCCTGGCACCGGGATGCTCGTCGGCGTATTTGAAGGCGTGGCCACATACCGTTTGCCGTCGGCACTCAGCTTGAATACCGGGTCGTAGACGGTCGTCACATACCCCGCTGGTATCAGCACTTCAGTCAGGCCCGCATTCGGGCCGTAGAATGTTTCCAGACGCAGGTTGCCCGGCATCCCTGGTTGATAGGCGCCACCGATCTTGCCCGGTGGAAACGGCGTGTGCAGGCGCACGAACGCATCGAGATTGTTTTCGATGAGGACCATCATGTCGACTCTGCGCAACAACTCGCGGAGCATGATGCGTTCATTCACGCCTTGGCGCTGGTCGAGCGGATTACGCGGATCCGCGACCTCTTCCCAGTTCTTGAAGGCTGCGCGCTGATCGTCGCCCCAGAACTTCGAACGTGCGTTGAGCGTCGCGAAATCGATCAACGACTCGGTGAATCCGCTCGCCTTCCAGTCTGCGGCACGGCGCGTCAGGTATTGCGGAATGTGGAATCGAAAGGTCGGTGCGAGGGCTTGATCCTGGATGGTCGCGATATCGAAATTCGCGGGTGGCTCGATGTGCCCCTCGGCCAGCAGGACGCAGTAATCGATCGGCTGTATCGTCCCGGTGCCGAACGTTTTCCCAGGCATGAATTCAGTGGGTACGATCGCCGCCGCGAATTCCTTGAACAAGGGCTGTCCGTCCGGGGCGAGCCGGAAAAGCACCTCGGGCATGAATACGGGCAAGAGCTTCGCCAGCGCGCGCCGGAAATCGGTCTTCATCCGCTCGACTTCGGGATCCCGCTGCCATCTGCGATCCGACGATTCAACGAGGGTCGCGCCCAATTTCTCGCCTAACACCGATTTGATTTCCCGGGCCGCGGCAGTGACGATCGGCACCTCGGTCATCGAGCCTTCGGGGTACACCATCGATTCGCGAACGATGCCGATCCGCATGCCTTTCAACGCACCCGGCTCACCGGGCATCTTCGCGTGCATCGCGTAGCCTGCGGCTAACACCGATGAGCGCGGAACGGTAGTGTAGGGATCACGCGGATCGTAGTAGCCATTCACCGGATCCTTCAGCGCGTCGAGCACCATCGCACAGTCACCGATCGTGCGGCAATGAATGCCGCTGCGGTCGCAATAGATGTCGGCGCCGATCGCACCGCCATCGAATCCCAGCATCGCCTTGTGCGGGAGAAGAAGCGCGACGGCGTTGTGATTGGAGGGGCCGCGGCACGACGCTCGCGTCTCCTCGCCCAGACTTGCCATCACCAGATTGGTGCTGACGGACAGCGCCGATCCGGAGCTCGAACCGAGCGACGCCGCGCGCGTCGTGTCGTAGGGATTGGACGGATTGCCGCCCCACGTGCTGCGCTGGTAGCCGAGGGTCGAGGGCAGCACCTTGTCTGGCGTGTGGCGGCCACCGGGATCGCCGGCACGTCCGTTGTATTCGGTGTTCACGGCCTTGGCGTAAATGATCCCGCCCTTGTTGCGCAATTGCTCGACCAACACGTGATCGCGCGCGGGGAAGTCGATGTCGTAGCGCGCGTCGCCACCGCCGGTCGAGCGCATGTCCTTCGTATCGAACGGATCCTTGAATGAGAACACAACGCCATACATCGGCATCTTCTGCAGATCCGGGTTTCGCCCGTACCGTGCGTCGAGCTCCACCGCACGTTCGAGCGCATCGGGGAATTGGCGAAACAACTCACACACCGGCGGGGCGTTGGAAGGCAGCGGTCCGAATGAAGGATGCCGATCGAAGTCGCCGCGGCATGTGACGGAACGTTCGCCCCGGATGTTGAGGGTGGCCAGTGCGTTCACCTGGCCCGCGTTCGGTTTGCCGACGATCATCCCGAACTGCTGCATCACTGCGGGGTCGGAAGCCGTCGCCTCCATTCGACCGAATTCGAGCGGCGGGCCTTGATACTTGTCGAGATCCGGGAAAACCGATTCGGCGTTGATGGTTGCGGTTGGAAAGCGCAGCGGCGACTTGGCGCGCACCACGCCGGCGGCTTCAGGGACCGGCGCGCCGTCCTTCGACAAGAGCAGACTCGCCACCCCGTTGTAGGCCCGCGCCCGTTCGATGTACTGCTCGACCACCGCAACGCACGTTGTCTGCCCCGACTTGATCGCGGCGTGCAACGCATCGATCGTCGCCTCTTCTATACGGAACGGATCGTTCTCTGCCATCGCGTGTCCCGCCTTTCGTCATCTGCGATCGCTTTAGGCGAGCGATCAACGGCATAATATTCGGTTTCGATCGTACCCACCGCTCGCCAAGATCAGGAGTTTTAGCGTTGCTGAAATTCGCCAACAAGATCGCCGTGTTCAGCCAGAAAGGTGGCGTGGGTAAGACCACGACCGCGCTCAACCTGGGTGGCGCGCTCGCCCGTGCAGGACTCCGCCCCCTCTGGATCGATCCCGTCCATCTGCTCGGTAATTTCGCTTGCGCGTGCATTGGGTTTGACCTTGACCCGCTGCGTTCTCATCGGCCCCACGTCAAAGCAAGCGGTTGG
>JANMUI010000849.1:0-5790 GCA_031391405.1 Betaproteobacteria bacterium | reverse complement strand
CGATCGGGCGCGTACGCCTCGACAGCGTTCGAATAGTCGCTGCTCCCCTCTCCTCCGATCGCATAGATTCTCCCGTCCCTACCGCACGCCGCTCGAAGCATGAGCCGTGACGTCGGCATTGGCGGCAGCAAGGCAGTCACGTACGGTCGGCGCCCCGTCGTTCACGTAGCTTCCAAAGGCCTCCAAGGTCCGAATGACGTGGGGCCAGTCGTTCAAGCGCCTCTCCGGGTCCAGTACCAAAAGCTGTTCCTGAAGCTGGCGCAGTGTGTCGAAGCGTTCGTCATTCAGGATCGCCGTGAGGCTCCAGTCTCTTTCAAGCTGGCGCTCGCGCGCCGGAGGCTGGGATCCCGCGAAACATGCCCATACGATCTTTCCGAACGCGTAAAAGTCGGCCGGTCTTTGATCGCTGGACGGGTTTCTGCCCGATTCGTTCTCCGGTGCGGTGTAGAGACGTGCGCCCACCGCCTCGTCCGTGGCAGTGAGGCGCTCCGACCGTTCATCCAGACAGAGACCCAGATCTGCAAGAACGACCGAGGGTCCGTCCAAAAGGATATTCGCCGGCTTCAAGCGCCCGCGCGGCGGAAATGCGCAACCGCACGCGCGCGGCCGCCAGAGCGTGCTGCGGGTGCACGGCAACACCTCGGCGATGACGCAGTTCCTGCCGGGCGACATTGGGTCGTTTTCGTTCGCCAATGCCGACGTGTGCGTCGTGCTTGAAGAGTGCGGGAGCGAGAATCCGACCGCATCAGCCGCGTCTCACAACGCCATGAACGAGGATAGCCGCGCAGCCTTTACGTCGAATGTTACGGTAGCTCTGCAGCCAAGACGCCGATTGTGCGCGCCGATAAGGCAGTCAGCAAAATCCGCAGTGCTGTCCTTCCAGAATTGGAGACATTCTTCGATAGCCGGCTCCGCCTCGAACTGAATTTCGGTCGCATACAGCAGGCCAGAAATGGCCTCGGCAATTTCCGCCTTATTGAGACCGTAGCGGCTGCGCAGCACCCATTCGGTTTCCAGAAGCACCGGCAGACTCACAAACACCGCCTCACCAGAGCCAATGCCGCGCTTAATCAGGCGATTGGCTTTTTCAAACTGTGCTTCGTCGTCACGCACCAGATAGCGCACGAGCAGATTGGTGTCGATCCCCAGCATCAGCGCGATAGTTGGTCAATGGGAATGCGCTTACGTCCCTTCTTGAACAGCATGCCTGCGAGGTCGGTGATGCTCTTGTTCTTGACCCGCATCACCACAGTGCCATCGGGCATCAGGGTGAACGTCATCCGGTCGCCGGCTTTCATGCCGAGGCTGTCCCGGATTCCCTTGGGGATGGTGGTCTGGCCTTTGCTGGTCAGGGTTGCTGCAGCAGTGGTCATCGCGGCGCTCCTTCTTCCTTACGATGTTCATTATAGTAAGGGAAGCCGCGGATTGCAAATTCGACCGCTATCAGGCCGAAAATAAGATCCAAAAGACATGCTGCGCAATAGGAAAAAAACTTCCCAGATGTGGCGGCGACTGCGGATCAAGACCGATGTGTGTGAGTATCTTCCCGATCACCACCGGTTCCCCGATGAGCGCAATGAGCTTCAACGTGCCGCCGCACGCGCAACGCTCGATGTTGATATCAAAGGAGCATGTTTCATACTGCACCGCTTGCAGTGGATTCGTCCGTGCCCCATTGGGATATGTTTGCGCCGGATGCAGCGAGCTCGTCGGGAAGCCGGTACAGCCATTCGCCGCGGTCGTTGCAGATGCGCGCCATGATGCGCCACGTTTGGCGCCACCGCCCGAGCGTTGTGCGCGTGACTGCGAGCTTGGAGGCGATCTGCTTGCCGGTTAGCCAGCCGGCGTCGAGCAAGCGCTGCCTGAGGCTCTTGAGCTTATGCGAAAAGCGGACCCAGTGGATGCCGGCCGAATCGAACGCATCACCGGCGCCGGTGCGCATGCCGCGCTCGTTGAGCAGGTGGGCGGTCTGCGCGTCGGTGTACTCATCGAGGAGCGTGTCGATCTGTCGGCGCACATCAAGGCCGCTAACCGTTCGCCGCTGCGTCGCGCGGTGACGATCAATCGCGTTTATCCCCTCATTTGAATAACGGCCTTGCGCGAGACCGGGCGCGTCCCGACAATGCACGAGCGTGATTTCAAGGCGCTGAATATGTTGCCCAAGCTCGTCACACCGCATGGAGGCGGAAGCCTCAAACCGCTGGTACTCGCGGGCGAGGCGCTCGTGACCGACCGTGCTCGCGCCCGGACCTTACCGGCGATTCGCGTCAGCCCGCGTGAAAAGGGCGACCTGATCATGCTTGGCATCGGCGGCTTCACACCGCTCGAGGGTTTCATGACGCACGCCGACTGGCAGGGCGTCTGCGATGGCTATCGCACGGCAAGCGGTCTGTTCTGGCCCATTCCGATCACGCTGTCTGTCGATGAAGCGGCTGCGGGTGCCATTGCCGTCGGCGCAGCGATTGCGCTCGCTGACCCAGACGACGGTGGGCTGCTAGCCACCATGAAAGTGACGGAAAAATACGCCATCGACAAGACGCACGAATGCATGGCCGTATTTAAGACCGCCGATGCCGCGCATCCCGGCGTGAAAATGGTCATGCAGCAGGGCAAGGTCAATCTCGCCGGCCCGGTGAAAGTGCTCTCCGACGGTGGCTTCAGCGACAAGTACGGCGCGCTGTTCATGACACCAGCCGACACGCGCGCTGAATTCGAGCGTCTTGGCTGGTCACGCATCGCGGCCTTCCAGACGCGCAATCCGATGCATCGCTCGCACGAGTATCTCGCCAAGGTTGCGATCGAAGTGTGCGACGGCGTGTTGGTGCACTCATTGCTCGGCAACCTCAAGCCGGGCGATATCCCTGCGGCGGTGCGCACGCGTGCCATTGCCGTGCTGATCGAGAAGTATTTTCGCCCCGGCACAGTCGTGCAGGCGGGCTACCCGCTCGATATGCGCTATGCCGGCCCGCGTGAAGCGCTGCTGCATGCGGTGTTCCGGCAAAACTATGGTTGCTCGCACCTCGTTGTCGGCCGCGACCACGCCGGTGTGGGCAGCTACTACGGGCCGTTCGATGCGCACCACATCTTCGACGAGATTCCTCCGGACGCGCTGCTGACCCGGCCGCTGAAGATGGACGTGACCTTCTGGTGCTATCGATGCGGTGGCATGGCCTCGGGGCGGACGTGCGCGCACCAGGATCAGGATCGCCTGCAGGTATCGGGCACGCAACTGCGTACGTGGCTCGCAGCGGGTGCAGAGGTGCCGACCGAATTCAGCCGCCCGGAAGTGCTTGAGGTGCTGCGCGAGTACTACGCCGTCAGTCGATGATGTGGTAGACCGGCGCCTTCTCCATGGCCCACTTGCCCGACTCGCGGTCGTAGCGCGATAAGGTGAAGCAATGCCAGTTCTCATCGTCCAGCTTCATGTGGTCGCCGCGGTAGTAGTAACCCGGCCAACGCGTTTCCTTGCGGAACAGCGTGTGGTGGGTGACTGACTCGGAGGCCAACAGCCGGTGGTTCAGCTCCCAGGTGCGCTGCAGTTGATGCAGGTCTTCGGCGCCCATGTGCGCCATGTCTTCCTTCAGCATTGCAAGCAGCTCCAGGCCGCGGTTGAGCAAGCCCCCGTTTGTCATGTAGTTGGTGCCGATGCCGCCGACGTATTCGTCCATGATCTTCTCCAAGCGCTGAAGACCGTGGATCGGCAGCAGGTAACTCGGTGACACGGTTCCGGCGGTGATCTCGTTGCGGCCGACGCGATAGTTCTCCAGCGGCTGGAAGATGAGCTTCTCCAAGTCGCGATATTCCTGTTCGCTGACCTCAGGCCGGCCCTTGCCCATGTCGTTCACATAGTTGACCGCCGCCTTGGCGGCGATGCGGCCTTCGGTGAACGAGCCGGAGGAGAACTTGTGCGCGGTGCCGCCGATCGTGTCGCCGGCGCCGAACAGGCCGTCCACCGTCATCATGCGGTTGTATCCCCACTGATATTCCGCCGGGGCGTAGTCTTCCGGTCCGCTCGCCCACGCGCCGGAACAGGTGGCGTGCGAGCCCATCACATAAGGCTCGGAAGTCGTCAGCTCGGGGTTGATGTGCTTGGGGTCGATGTTTTGCGATGCCCAGACGACCGCTTGCCCGATCGTCATGCCGAGGAAGTTTTCCCAGCCGACGGTCTCTTTGTGGGGGTCCTGGAACGCCTCTGTGGTCACCATCCGGATCGGGCCGCGGCCGGCTGCGAGCTCCTTCAAGATGGCGTGATTGCGCAGGCAGGTCGGCATCGGATGCCGGTCGACATAATCACCCACCAGTGCCTTGGTGTCGTCGTACCACCGCTTCTCGTACTCCTCACCGTCGCCGTTCTGCGTGTACGTTTTCAGATGCAGGAAATACGCGCCGACCGGGCCATAGCCGTCCTTGAAACGGGTCAGGACGATGCGGTTTTCCATCTGCGTCATCTTGGCACCGACCTGAATCGGCAATGCATAGGCGGATGCGCTGCTCCACGGCGCATACCAGGTCCGGCCCATGCCTTCGCCCACGGAACGCGGCTTGAAAATGTGCGACGCGCCGCCGGCGCCGACGATCACGGCCTTCGCGCGAAACACATGGTAGACACCGGTGCGCACGTTGAAGCCCACGGCACCAGCGACCCGGTTCGCCTTGCTCTTGTCCATCAACAGATGGGTGATCATGACTCGGTTGTATATCTCGGTCGCCGCTTTGCGGGCGGCCTCGGCGACGATGGGCTTGTAGCTTTCGCCGTGGATCATGATCTGCCACTTGCCCTCGCGCAGGTAGCGCCCGGTCTTGGGGTCCTTCATGATCGGCAGGCCCCACTCCTCGAACTTGTGCACCGTGGAGTCCACATGCCGGGCGATGTCGTAGCCCAAGTCTTCGCGCACCAGGCCCATCAGGTCGTTGCGCGCATAGCGCACATGGTCCTCTGGCTGGTTCTCGCCCCACTGCATGCCCATGTAGCAGTTGATCGCGTAGAGTCCCTGGGCGACCGCGCCGCTCCGCTCGATGTTCGCTTTCTCGACGCAGACGATCTTCAGGTCGCGCCCCCAGTAGCGGGATTCGTAAGTCGCCCCGCAGCCGGCCATGCCGCCGCCGATGACGAGGATGTCCGCGTCGACGAATACTGTTTTCCTGCCGCCGAACAGACCCATCAGACGACTCCCTGCTTGAGTTGATCCGGGCGCAACGCAGGCAATCCGCCTTTGATGTTGAGCGCTTGCGGTTCGTGCGCGAGATCCTGTTTGGCGAAGTCCTCGGGGCGGGGCACGTCGTACTCGGCCGGCCCCTTGATCGATCCCCAAGGGGTGGTCCGGATCGGCGACTCGAAGTTCTTCTCGCGGCCGTCGCGGAACTTGAGCTTCCACGAGATCGTTGCCTTGGTCTCTTCGCGCAGCACCCGCACGCTGTGGCCCAGCGGGGCGAAGTCGGCGTAGCCGCGCACGTCGATGGCGTTTTGCGGGCAGGCCTTGACGCAGGAGTAGCACTCCCAGCACATGTTCGGCTCGATGTTGTAGGCGCGCCGAGTGACCTTGTCGATGTGCATGATGTCGGACGGGCAGATATCGACACAATGCCCGCAGCCGTCGCACCGGGTCATATACACAAAGGTTGGCATGGCGAGTCTCCGAAGTGAAAGCCGATGGCGGGCGGATCAGTAATGCCGGGTGTGTTCGCGTGCGCTGCCGAACGTCTCGGGCTTGTCGGCGGGGGCGGGCAGGTTGCTCCGCGTGTCGTTCGCGTAGGAAACCCTTTTCTCGAACGCCGCCGCCGGCTTGAAGA
>JANMUI010000838.1:0-14085 GCA_031391405.1 Betaproteobacteria bacterium | reverse complement strand
GGGCCGGCTAGAAGCCGGCCCTTACCCGATCAGGAGATCATTTCATCTGCAAAGGTGGCGCTACTCGGGTTCGGCGCAACCCGGCCGCGCGGATGGCCTCGGCAACCGTGCCGTCCGATTTGGCCTCCTCAACAAATGTCTTCATATATTCGGATGCGGCCATCTTTCCTTTCGGTGTCGCAACGGCATGTTGGATCACGGTGTAACGGCCTTCCAAAACGCGCGCGTCAGGCAGCCGATCGGCATAGAGCGAAAGCATGTGCGCATTCTCAGCGTAGGCGTCGGCCTTTCCCGACTTCAGCGCCTCGATCGCCGCGTCCTCTCCTCCGGGAACGCGCATTACCGTCGCCGATTTAAGGTTTCGGCTCAGGAATAAATCAGGGGCGCTTCTCTCCGGCACGGCGATCGTTACGCCCGGCTGATCGGCAAGCTCGACCGTTCCAACCTTCGACTTTGCGGTAACCAGATAGGTGTTGTCGACCTCCATATAGGGTGGCGAAAAATCCACTTGCTGAGCGCGGGCAGGATCAAATGCTAGAAATGCGATATCCCATTCGTTGGCATCGAAGCTCTTCACGAGCGCCGCCGGGTTTGCATAACCAACCGGCTCGAATGGTACGCCGAGCCGTTGCGCCAGCGCCTTCGCGAGATTTACCGTTACACCACGCACCTCCCCGCTGGCCGGGTCTTTCGTCACGAGGACTTGATTCGACAATATGAGACCGACACGAAGTTTTCCCGTCGACGCAAGCTCGGCGCGCGCGGCTGGAGGAGCACTTGGAGCCGAGGCACAGCCGGCGACCAGTAGCAGCGCGAGAGTGATGGATGCCCACGTGCCAAGGCGCATCGCAATATGTACTTTCGTGTGGACCATAGTGATCTCCCAACGTTTAGTCGCCACCCCATATGACGGGGTAAGAGACATCCTAAACGACGCCTTATAAGGAGTCATGATTCTATATAAATACCCAGTAGTTAGCATGACAGCCTTTCCGAATCATCGGGTTACCCGGATTTAGGCCATCCTAAATCAGATTCGCAAGGGCGTCCAGAGGGAGAGAGGGAGCGACTAATTCGCCAAATGGAGCGATCGCCCCGGGTGCGGTTCCGGACTGGCTGCGATCAGCGTCTTCGCGTAATCGCTTTGTGGCGCGGTGAATATCTTCTCGGTGGCACCTTCCTCGACCAGCTCGCCGCGGTAGAGGAGCGCGACGCGATCGCAGATGTGCCGGATCACCGCGAGGTCGTGCGAGATGAACAGCATCGTCAAGCCGAATCGTCGTTGTAATCCGTCGAGCAGATTGAGGATCTGGGCCTGGACGGACACATCGAGCGCGGAGGTCGGTTCATCCAGGATCAGCAATTTGGGTTGGAGAGCGAGCGCACGCGCGATGCCGATGCGTTGCCGCTGACCGCCTGAGAATTCGTGTGGATACCGGTGGCGGTGCTCCGGCCTGAGCCCGACCATCTCGATGAGCTCGGCGACCCGATCCCTGCGGGCGCGCGCGTCGAGGGGGCTCCGGCGGGGATTCACCACGAGCGGCTCGGCGATGATGTCGGCCACCGTCATGCGCGGATTGAGCGACGCGTACGGATCCTGGAACACGACCTGGACGTCGGCACGGCGCGGCCGCAGCGCCCGCTCGTTGAGGGGAACCAGGTCGACACCCTCGAACAGGATGCGACCCGTGTCCGGTGTTTCCAGGCGCAGGATGCAACGCGCAAGTGTCGTCTTGCCCGAGCCCGACTCGCCAACCAGCCCGACGCTCTCGCCTGCATGGATGGTTAGGTTGACCTGATGGAGTGCGGTGGACATGCCGGCACCGTGGCCCGGCAGCCGATAGCGCTTGGTCAAGTCCTCGATGACCAGCAGCGGGCGGCCGATGGTCGCAGATGACATGGCGTTCACTGGTGCTCCAATGCGATGCAATGTGCGCGGTGATCACGTCCGACGGCAACGGGCGGAGGGACCGCCACGACGCATTGCGGCCGCGCACTCGTGCAGCGCGGCGCGAAGCGACAACCCGGCGGTGGAAGGAATAGGTTGGGCACGACGCCGGGGAGTCCGGCAAGCGCACCCCGCTTCATACGGGCGCTTGGGACCGCCGCGAGCAGCGCGCGCGTGTACGGATGTGCGGGATGCTCGAGGACACTCGCCATCGGTCCGGCTTCGACCACATTGCCCGCGTACATCACGGCAACATGGGTGGCGAGCCGCGCGACGACACCGAGATTGTGCGTGATGAGCAACACCGCGAGGCGATACTCCATGACGAGGCCATGCAGGAGCTGCAGGATCTGCTCCTGTACCGACACATCGAGGGCGGTGGTCGGTTCGTCAGCGATCAGCAGGTCGGGGCGGCCGAGTAACGCCATCGCAATCAGCACGCGCTGGCGCATGCCGCCTGAGAGTTCATGCGGGTATTGGTCCATACGGGCGGCCGGGCGATCGATGCCGACGCGATCGAGGAGCGCGATCGCACGCGCGCGGGCAGCTTCGCGGCGGCCACGCCGGCTCACGGACGCTGGCGCCCCGGTCACGTGGCGGGCCACATCCACCATCTGCTCGCCGATCCGGAATACCGGATTGAGGTTGGTGGTCGGATCCTGAAAAATCATCGCGATGCGGTGCCCGCGCAGCAAGCGGACCTTCGCATCATCGGCGGTGAGCATGTCGATGCCATCGAACGTGATGCTGCCGGCGGTGTAGCGTGCAGGGGGCGAGGCGACCAGGCGCGCGATCGAGAGTCCGGTGAGCGACTTGCCGCAGCCAGTCTCGCCCACGAGGCCCCAGACTTGGCCGCGTTCGATGTCGAGGTCCACGCCGTTCAGGATGTGGGCATCGCCATCGAACGAGCGGATATGCAGGTGGAGATTGCGAATGCTGAGGAGCGGCATGGTGGGCACGGTCATCGCCAGCGTGCGAGCGCGCTCATCGCTTGGCGCGAGCGCGCTCATCTCTTAGCGCGCGGATCGAGCACATCGCGCAGTCCATCGCCTAACAGGTTGAAGCCGAATACCGCAACGAAGATCGCCAGACCGGGGAACACCGCCGTCCATCAGAAATCGGGCATGTAGCCGCGGGCGGTCGAGAGCATCGCACCCCACTCGGGCATGGGTGGTTTGACGCCGATACCGATGAAGCCAAGGGATGCGGCGGTGAGAATCGCAAAGCCCATGTCGAGCGACATCTTCACCACGAGCGGTGACACGATGTTGGGCAAAATGTGCCGGAACACGATCCGCAATGGCGATGCACCCACCGTGCGTGCCGCCTGCACATAGAGGTTCTCCTTGTGGGCCATGACTTCGCCTCGCACGAGCCGCGCGTAGCCCGGCCACCATGACAACGAGATCGCGAACATCGTGTTGACGATCCCGCCGCCGAGTGCCGCCGCGATGGCCATTGCGAGGATGAGCGAGGGCAGGGTCATGACAAGGTCGGTGAAGCGCATCAGTGCCTCATCGACCCACCGGCCGAAATAACCGGCGATCGCGCCGACGACCGTGCCGATGCCTGCGCCGACCAACACCACGATGAAGCCGATTGCAAGCGAGATCCGCGCGCCCGCGATGGTGAGACTCAGCACGTCTTGGCCGACCTCGTTGGTGCCGAACGGCCAGGCGAAGGAGGGCGGCTGGAACCGGGCTTCACTTCGCACTGCTCCTTCGACATCTTGCGGATACGGAATGGCGAGCGGTCCGGCGATGGCGATCAGCGCAAGTGCCACGACAATCGCGAGCCCGACCATCGACAGATGGCTTTGCCGGAATCGATAGAAGCCGCGCCGCCAGCGATCGTTGGTGAGGCGTGGCTCGTCACTTTGCAGAGGGGCGCTATCTAATGCCGCTGCTTCCCCTCTCCCCTGGCCCCTCTCCCGCAGTGGGGCGAGGGGAAGGTGCCGCGAACCCGCACGGGCGCGTTCGTCGTCCGATTCTGCTCTGCCCGTCTCGCTCATTGGTACCGGACCTTTGGATTGAGGAATCCGTACGCGAGATCGACGAGCAGATTCACCGTGACGAATAGCAGCCCGATGACGAGCGTTACGCCGATGATCGGCTGGAAATCCTGGGTGAGGATCGCCTTCGTGGCATAAAGCCCGATTCCCGGCCAATCGAAGACGGTCTCGACCAGCACCGTTCCGGCAAGCAGCCATCCGAAGTAGAGACCGATGACCGTGAGCGTGGCCGACATCGCGTTCTTGAGGACGTATTTGAACAGGATGCGCCGCTCCGAGAGCCCGAGCGCGCGCGCGGCGAGCACATAGTCCTGTTGGAGGATTTCGAGCACGCTCGCCCGCATCATGCGGGTAATGGTCGCGAGCGGCGAGAGGCTCATCGCGAACGCCGGCATCAGCATGTGTTCGACCGCGATGCCGAACGCGCCCCATTGTCCGGCGGCGAGGGCGTCGATGAGCAGAAACCCGGTGAGGATTGGCGGCGGATCCAGGGTGAGCGGGAAGCGTCCGGAGAGCGGGAGCCACCCCAACGCCATGGCAAACGCCAGTTGCAACAGCAACGCGAGAAAGAACCGGGGCATCGAGATCGCGCCGAGTGCGAACACGCGCGATACGTAATCTGGCCAACGATCGCGATAGACCGCGGCGGCCATGCCGATCGGCACACCAAGCAGGACGGCGAACCCCATTGCTGCGATCACCAGCTCGAGCGAAGCGGGTAGATAGATCCGCAGGTCATCGGCGACGGCGCGCCGGGTGAGGATCGATTCGCCCCAATCACCGCGCAATAGCCCGGTGGCATAGGTCCAGTATTGCGTAACGATCGGACGATCGAGCCCGAGCTCGGTGCGCAGGGCCTCGATCTCTGCCGTGCTTGCCTGGGGCCCGGCGGCCAGTTGCACCGGATCGCCCGGCAGCATCCGGGCAATTGCGAACGTGAGGATCGAGAGCCCGATAACGACCGGGACGATCAGGAGGATCCGGCGCGCTGCGTATCGCCACATCGCACGCGCCCCGCTTCAGCCTACTTCAGTGAGAGTCCAAAGAATTCGATCGCCTGACCCGCGATCGGCGTGAATTGAAAATTCTGGAGCTCGGCGCGATACGCGAGCTTCCGCTTCTCCAGCACGCCGAAAATATCAGGAGCATCGTTCACCACCGTCTTTTGCATGTCGAGGTAGAGCTGCGCGCGCTTGCCTTGGTCGCGCTCGGCGCGGGCGGCCATGATGAGCGCGTCCACCTTCGGATTGTTGTAGACCGGGTTCTGCCAGTTGCCGTTGCGCGAGCCGTGGTAGGCGGCGAACGCGATATTGTCCGGGTCGGCGTAGTTGGCAGTCTGATACACCGGGAAGAAATCCGCGGTGGTCGCGGGTGTCTTGGTCGATGCGACCATGTCCGGCCACACCATCGGCTTGATATCGAGCTCGATGTTGAGCCTCTTCAAGCTGTCCAGCATCACAAGCGCCCATTTGCGCTGCTGATCGAGGCCCGTCACATGCACCATCGTAAGCTTCACACCGCCGGTGGGGTATTTCGATTTGCCGAGATACTCCTTCGCTTTCGCAAGATCGGTGCGGGGGACCACAAGCTTTGCATCATGTCCGAAGATGCCCGTGGGCAGCGGCCCGATCATGAGATCCGCGTAGCCCGCCGCATCGAGCATGGCCTTGTAGTTGAACGCGTGCGACACCGCCTTGCGCAGATTCGGATCGGCGAGCGGCCCGTGCTCGGTGTTCATCTTGATGGAGAAGGTGCGGTACTCCGGCTGGAGCATGCGTACGACACCGGGCTTGTCCTTCAGCGCATCCATGTCCTCGGACGTAAGGTCCACTGCCATGTGCGCCTCGCCTTTCTGGAGTTGCAGGCGCTGGGTCGTGGTCTCGCGTGTGATCTTCCAGATCGCGCCGGTGAGATTGCCACCGCCTGCCTTCCAGTAGCTCGGCACGCGTTCCAGCTCGTACAGGTTGCCAGGCTCGTTGCGGCGCACCTTGAACGGGCCGGATCCGGCGAGCTTGTTGGCGAGATACTTCTGCCCGTCGTCGGCGCCCTTGTTCGCCTCGACTTCGGCGGGATTGACGATGAAAAGCCATGGCAAGACCTGCAGAAAAGCCGCGAACGGTTTGGTGAGCTTCACTTTGAGCATATACGTATCGACCACCTGCGCGCTAGATTGGTCGACGATGCCCGCGAACATCCAGGCGACGCCTTTGTTGATTCGCAGCAACCGGTTGAGCGAGTACTGCACCGCTTCCGCGGTGACCGGCGTGCCATCATGGAATTTCGCGTTGCGGTTGAGCCGGAATACATATTCGAGACCGTCACCGGTGGCGGCCCAGCTTTCCGCGAGGTGCGACACGACGCTCGGCGGATTGCCCTCGACCCGCACCAGCGAATCGTAGGTGTTGCGCAACATCATCGCCGCCGAATAGCCGGTCGCGACGTGCGGATCGAAGTTGGGAATGTCCTGGCCGCTCGCCACGACCATCACCTTGCGCGCCTGCGCGTGGACGCCGCTTGCATGCATCGCGCCGAGCATCAACGCGGCCACACCGATGGCGAGGCCATGCATCGTGATGAATCCGAATTCTCGCTTCATGTCGTTGCTCCTCCTGCTGTGACCGTTTTTTCGGTGTGTGTGCCGCGAAGCGCCGCCGTGGCGTGCAGGTCGATTTCGCCGCCGGCATCGAGCACCGTGCCATAGTCGCGCCCGATTGCGGCAAGCGAGACGAATTCGTCGCGAACGTCGTCGCGAACGCGTTCAGGTAATCGCTCGAGCGCGTTGCCGTATCCCGAGCCACCGGCCAATTCCACTTCGGCAATCTCGCTCGAACGCGTCAGCGTGACCAATTCTCCGGTGCCGCAATCCCGTGCGCGCCCGCCGTCCCGGTCGATGATCCGGCCGAACACAGGGCTGCCGGCGCGCCCGCCGAACAGGCCCGGTGCATCGACACCCACACCTTCCGGATAGAGCGATGCTAAGGTCGGCAGGCCATCATCGTAGAGCTTGGCGAGTCGCACGCGCTGGCCGAGTCCACCCCGCGTACGCCCTGGGCCACCCGAATCGGTTACATAGTTTTTTTCCAGGACGAGAACCGGCACGCGCGTCTCGAAGAGCTCGATCGATGTGCCGGCCGCGGACGTGGGCCAGAGCAGGCTTGGATTGCCATCGCAGCCGGCGCCCGCGCCCTGGCCGCCACCCATGAACAAATGATCGGCGTAGAGCGTGCCGTCCGCCTCGCGTCCATAGATGCCGATGGCCACCGGGAGTCCGGTGAACGCCTGGACTGTTTCAGGGGTGGCTTGCGCGAGTGCGGTGAAGACGTTAGGTGCGATATACCAGCCGGTGCGCAGCCGCAGATTGACCGATGCGGGCTTCACGCAGTTGAGCACGCTGCCTTCCGGGGCTTTGACCACGATCGGCCGATAGCAGCCGGCGTTGCTGCGAACCGTCGGCGTAAGCATGCATTTGATCGGGTAGGTGGCGTGCGAGGCGGTGTAGTTGAGTGTGCAGTTGATCCCGCCCCGATCAGCCTGCGGCGGCGCGCCTGCAAAGTCGATCTCCATCGCATCCCCAGCGATAGTGATGCGCGTTGGCAGGCGCATCGGCTCACCGAGCGGATTGGTATGGATCTCTCCGAAGTACTCGCCATCGGGCAGCGCGCGGATCGCATCGCGCATCGCCTGCTCAGAACGTTTCTGGACCACCATCGCAAGGGCGCGCAGATCGTGGACGCCGTACTCGCGCATGAAGTCGATGAGCCGTGCGGCACCCATCGCGTTCGCCGCGACGAACGAATTCACGTCACCGATCACCTGATCGGGGTTGCGCACGTTCTCGGCCAGCAACGCGAGCAGGTCCTCGTTCGGGACGCCCGCGCGATGCAGCTTCATCGGCGGAATCTGGATGCCTTCTTCGTACAGCTCGCGCACGCGAAGCGAATCCTTGGTGCCGCCGATGTCGTTCACATGGCCGACCGTGCCCATGAGCGCGACGAGCCGACCGTCGTGAAAGACCGGCGTCACCGCCACGATGTCGAACAGATGGCCCGCGCAGAGCCACGGATCATTGGTGATGAGCACATCACCCGGCATGAGCGTGTGCGCGGGAAAACGCGCGAGCATCGCTTTCACCGCGCGGGGCAATGACAGGTTGAACACCGGCATCGAGCGCGGCGAATGGGCGAGCGACTCACCATCGGCATCGAGCAGCTCGCTCGCGAAATCCTGCGACTCCGAGATGATGAGCGAAAACGCGGTGCGGATGACCGTGACCCACATTTCGTCGGCGATCGTGACCAGCCGGCTCCACATGATCTCGAGCGAGATCGGATCGGCCTCGATCGCCCGCACGGCTTCGGCGACCGACATATCCGGGCGCACGATTGCGGTCGGCGGCGCCAGTGCTTCGAGCGCGATGCGCAGGTTGAGGCCCGCATCCACGCTCATCGTCGCACCCGGCGGCACGATCGTGGTTGCTTCGCGCTCCTCGATGATGGCGGGGCCCGTGATGCGATCACCGGCACGCAGCGCATAGCGATCATGTACGTCGGCGTCGATGAACTGCGCGCCGAAGTACGCAGGGCGCGAACCTTTGCGCGAGGTGCGCTCCTGCCGGCGATGCGCGGTGGGTTCGAGATCAACCGGTGGCTGCGGTGCGACGACCCGCACGCGCCAGGTGATCGCCTCGATGACCGGTGCGCCGTAGAGCGCGGAGTAACGCGCGGTGTACTGGGCCGCAAAAGCGTCGTGGATCTCGCCGAGGCGGGCGTCGTTCAGATCCCCGGCCGGCAATGGCACTGCGATTTCATGCATCTGGCCGAGCAGGCGCATGTCCGCGGATCGCTCGACGGTCATGTCCTGCTCGCCGACGCCGGCGGCGCGCAATTGCGTGCGGCCTTCGACTTCCATCGCAGCCAATGTGCGATTGACGAGCACCGCATCGAACCCGCTGGTCAGCCGCGTCGGCAGCGAATGCACATGCTCCGAGGACAGCGGCGCGACGAGGAAGCCGACCGCCGAGGCGGCCCCCGAAGCGGGCGGCACGATCACTTCACGAATGCCGAGAATGCGCGCCACGCCGGCCGCGTGCGCCGGACCTGCGCCACCGAAAGCGACCATCGCATAGCGCCGGGGATCCTTGCCTTTCTCGACGAGATGCACGCGCGCGGCCGCAGCCATGCTTTCGGTGACGACCTTGTGGATCCCCCACGCAGTCTCGACCGGTGAGAGGCGCAACGCGGCGCCAAGCCCCGATACAGCGCGCTCGGCCGCCGGGCGATCGAGCGGCATCGTCCCGCCAAGAAAGAACCCGGGGTCGTAATAGCCGAGCAGCATGTTGGCGTCGGTGACTGTCGGGAGCAGTCCGCCGCGACCGTAGCACGCTGGTCCAGGATCGGCCCCTGCGGAATGCGGACCGACCCGCAAGAGCCCGACCTCATCGATGGTCGCGATCGAGCCGCCGCCCGCGCCGATCTCGATCATATCGACGACCGGCGTCTTGATCGGCAGCCCCGAACCCTTCTTGAAGCGATGCATGCGGCCGGCTTCGAGAACCGGCACGATCTCGGCGCGACCGTCTTCGAGCAGGCAGGTTTTCGCGGTGGTGCCGCCCATATCGAACGCGATGACGTCGGGGTGACCGGCGCGTGTCCCCGCGATTGCAGTCGCCAGCGCACCGCCGGCCGGGCCCGATTCAAGCAACCGGATCGGCAGCTCGCGCGCCGCTTTGGCCGAGATGAGTCCTGCGGCCGAATGCATCAGCCACAGAGCGCCGCGAAAGCCGCGTGCCGCGAGCGCCGATTCGATGCGGCCGAGATACCGGTCGACCAGCGGACGCACATAGGCGTTGGCGCAGGTGGTGACGGTGCGTGGATACTCGCGCAACTCCGCGACTACATCGGCCGAGATCGATACCACCAGGCTGGGGAATTCACGCGCGATCAGTGCGGCGGCGGCGCGCTCATGGTCGCTGTTGCGGTACGAGTGCAGGAATGAAATCGCCACCGCCTTCACGCCACTCGCCAGCATGCGCGCGCCGGCGCGACGCACTTCGCCCTGATCGAGCGGTGTAACGATGCGCCCGTCCCGATCCACACGCTCGGTGATCTCGACCCGCCACTGGCGCGGCACGAGCGGCGCCGGATACTGGAGGAAGAGATCGTAGATATCGTAGCGCTGCTCGGTGCCCATCTGCAGCACATCGCGAAATCCGCGCGTCGTGAGGAGCGCGATGGACGGACCCTTGCGCTCGATGAGCGCGTTGGTGACGAGTGTCGTGCCGTGGATGATCTCGCCGATGTCCGCCATGCCGATGCCGGCGGCGGCGACCAATTCGTCCAGCCCGGCGAGCGCACCAACCGACGGATCGGCCGGCGTGGTGAGCGTCTTGTGCAGGCTCAGCGCATGCGTGAGCCCGTCGTGGAGAACGAAATCGGTGAAGGTGCCGCCGATGTCGAAACCGATGCGATAACGGGGGAGGGCCATGGGAACCGGAGAGCGCAGGCGTGACTGGCCGATGGGCAAAATCGTGTCGCTGCATTGTAAGCGATCAAATGACCGCGCACTTTCATTCACCGGATCTTGAATCGCTCATCCACCGAAAGCGCGACCAGCCAGGCATCCCGAATGCAGGTCAGAAAATCACCCGGGCGGGATGCATCGCCCGCCAAGGCGTATTCGATCCCCGCGGCTTCGATGGCGGGTACGACGTCCCGATTGGGCACGGCGCCGATGGCGATGGTCCATGTCAAGGACCGAGCGCCGGAGCAGCGCGCCGCGGTGATTGATCTGTCCGAACACGTGGCAGTCGTACTGCTTGATCGCATCGACAATGGAGGCAAGCCCCGGATGAACCGGTCGTGATAAACGCAGAGGGAACTATTGTGCGGGCGCGCATACTCGGTGACGACCATCGCCTCGGTCATGATCATCGCGACGCCGCCGCGTGCGCGTTCTTCGTAGTAGAGCTTGCGTGCCACCACATCGTTCGATCCCCCCGGCGGAAAACCCACCACGATGCGGATCGACTTGGTCGGATACTCTTGCGCCGCGGCCCACCCGATGCCGAACGCGAAACAGAGCGCCACCGACACCAACCGGATCGTTGCGATCCACAGGGTTTCACTGATTGAATTCGCCATCGTGCTTCCTCCGGATCTGTTCAGCCTGAGCTCTCCGACAGGCCTGTCGAAGCACCGTGTCGACGTGCGTGCGATCCTTCGATGCGCTTAGGACGGTCGGTATGTGGTTCGAGTCAGTCGATTGCTGCGCTATGTCGCCAATCTCGCGATTATGATAGTAAAGCGTGCGCGCACGTTTTCTGATCGCGCGCACGTTTTCTGATCGCTTGGTTCACACATAAAGGAGCGGACGATGAGCCATCAACTTCGTAAGCTGGCCGCCGCAGCCGGACTGGCGATGACCCTAGGACTTGCGAGTGCCGCCTCCAACGCCCAGCCGGCGCGCTGGATCGTAGCGACCGGATTTGCTGATTCGAATTTCCAGACGCAGAATCTGCGCGCCTTCGCCGAGGATGTGAAGACGGCGACCGGCGGCCGCCTCGAGCTGGTGGTGCACTCGAATGCCTCGCTCGTTCGGTTGCCCGATATTCTGCGCGCCGTGCAGAGTGGCCAGATCCAGGGCGGCGATGTACTGCTGTTCCTCCATGGCAATCAGGACCCGTTCTTCGAGCTCGATACCATTCCATTCGTTGCTGTGGGCTATGACGAGGCCCGCCGGCTTTACGAGTTGCAGCGGCCTTATCTCGAGCGCCGTCTCGCCGAGCGCGGAGTCCGCTCGCTGTTCTACGTTCCGTGGCCGGGTCAGGGCATCGTCGCGAAGAAGCGGTTCGAGTCGGCCGTCGGCCTGAAAGGCTCGAAGATGCGCACCGCCGGCGCGACGACCGCACGCTTCGCCGAGTTGCTCGGCGGCTTTCCGACCGTCGTGCAAACATCCGAGATCTCGATGGCCTTCTTCGCCAATTCAGTCGATTCGAGCATCTACTCGCCGACGACCGCAGTCGATACCCACGCCTGGGAATATGCGAAGTTCTTCCACAACACCCGGGCGATGCACAGCAAGGATGTCTTCGTGGTCAACCAGCGCGCGTTCGATGCGCTCGGCGACGATCTGAAGAAATTGGTGCTCGATGCTGCCGCAAAAGCCGAGATACGCGGCTGGGAATTGAGCCAGCGACGCGAGAAGGAAGCCCTCGACGAGATTCGCCAGAAAGGCATGGAGGTCGTCGAGCCGAGCGAGAAGTTCATGGGCGAGCTCAGGCAGGTCGGCGCAAAGATGATGGACGAGTGGGTCCAGAAGACTGCCGCCGAAGGCAAAGCGCTCCGCGACAAACTGAAAAACTGAAAGATACGGCGCGCTGGCGATCGCGGGAATCGTGACTGAGGAAGAGTTTTTGGGGCATGCCGGAAAGCACTCGCGCCTTCGGTACCGCTCGTCTCAGGAATTCGAGAAGGCGTACTAGCAAGAACTACGCAAGCAGCTACGCACCGCGCCCCTCTGTGGATAAGCCCGGTTGGCGAAAATGTACGGCGTACCGCCGACCGGACCCGCGTGACGTGCCGTTGTGGCTTGGCTTGAACGGGGGGGAGATCTCACGTTCTTAACTTAACCTTGCTCAACCGCTCCGCCATGCGCGTTTGCCACCCTGGTCCAGTAGCTCGCCAGCGCGCAATGACCTCCGCAGGCAGGCGCAGCGAAATCATTTGTCTTGGGCTCGGGGAGCGAGGGCGGCCACCTTTTCTCACCTTCGCCCGGGCGAGCATCTCTTCGGTAAGCTCAGGAAGCTCTTGGTACTCGGAGCGGCGCACAACATGCGCGTCCACCCGAGCAAGATCAGATTTCAAAGTACGGCGCGAGACGGGCTTTCTCACGGTCATTGGCTTTTCGCATGCTAAATATGTGACGGACCGGGCCACGCGGGGTGTAACCGACGACAACGATACGGCCCTGCAGCAGGCCGTAGCAAATGATGCGGCTTTCACCATAGTCTTTGCGCAAATCTTCGATCTCGACCGTAATGCCTTCGAATATGGCGCTAGCGTCTTCGAAGTCGAGGCCACGTTCGGCGAGGGTTCGAGCGCGCTTGGCCGGATCGTAGGTGATCCGCACCCGTCTAGTGTATATACAACAACCTGCTGTCGCAAGACCGAATTGAACCGATTTGGCCCAAGTCGGGAACGTGCACCTCGGCTCGGGTCGATGTGAAATCTAACGCTTTTTTTAGTGGCGCGCGCGACACCGCATGGACGGCGACAACGCTACAGGCGTACCACAGACGCTGACTCGCGTCCGCGGACACTTCGTCGTACTTGAGCGAGGTGAATCGGGCGGCAAGTTTCTCGGCGGCTGTTTTTTCGGTCATTGGAACGGCATTCCTTTTGATTAGTCCACGTGAATCGCGGACCCGTCCGCGGAAATCAATTCATCGAGACTGTCGAGTGTTTCGAATCGCCTCACCAATGTGACGATGCGCTCGGCTTTCGGCTTGCTCAGACACGGCGCTACCACGCTGCGAAACTTGTCTTCGATATCCTCGATCGACAGTGGATTTTCCGGACTGCCGCGACGGTGCAAGGTCAGTTGCTCGAATTGCTGACCACTGCGACTCGTCACCCGCATGCGAGATGCGTGGCGGAACGGCGCTCCCATCGATTCGATCTCGGGATCGACATGCGCCGTAATGCGCTTGGTAAAATCAAGAATGCGCGGGTCGTTCAGTTTTCGCTCCTGGAATTGCGCGGTGAACGCCGCCCCCTCCAACGCGATCGCGGCAAGCCCGAAATACAGGTTCATCTGCGCGGCGGTGACGCCCTGCGCCTTGTATTCCCAGGCACAGTGGACATGCGTCATCGGACTCAGGCCCGCTTCGACCTGCACGATGTCATCGGCGCCCAGCGCTTGCTCGCGCATGATGTGCGCGAGTCCGTCGAGTGCGCTATGGATGCTGGTCACGCTCGCATGCGGCTTGTAGCCCACGTTGAGCGTTTCCCATGTCGAGCCTAACCCCGCCGTCAGCCGTGCCGGGTCAGGCGCATCCGACAAGCTGCTGAGATAGCCGCCGTACGAGGCTTCCAGGACATCGGTGATGCCGGTGAAATCGAGGCCCGCA
>JANMUI010000631.1:0-14003 GCA_031391405.1 Betaproteobacteria bacterium | reverse complement strand
CTAGTTGGTTCAAGCTCTTCCCCATGGCTCGCGCCGCGAGGCGGGCGTTGTCGACGACTTGATCGTCGACCGAGAGAGTCAGGTTCATGAAGAAACCCCTACGTTGAACACGTAATCAGTGTGCACATAGTACGTTCCAAGTTTTCATCGCACAAGGCGTGCGCGTCGTTCGGCGACCCGCTATGGCGGGCATCCCTTGCGTCCGTTGATCATCCCCACGATCTCCCAGGGCCGTATCGGCGTCTGCGCGATCCGAACGCCAAACGGCGATAGCGCGTCTTCGATTGCCGACACGATCGCCGCAGCGGTCGGCAACACGCCGCACTCGCCCACCCCCTTCACACCGAGCGGATTCAAGGGAGTCGGGGATTCGTGATGCGCGGTCTCGACACGTGGCACATCGCCCGCCCCAGTCAAGAGGTACTCGCCAAGATTCGTCGTGATGGGCTGCCCCTCGGCATCAAAGCCCATCCATTCGAACAGCGCATTGCCGATGCCATGTGCTACGCCGCCGATGATCTGACCGTCGACCAGCATCGGATTGATCAGTCGGCCGCAATCGTGCACGACCACGAATCGTACGATCCGCACCGCACCGATGTCCGCATCGACTTCGACTTCGACGGCTGCGGTACCGTTGGCGTATGCCATCTCGTCCATGACCGGATGCTCGGTCGCTTCCAGCCCCGGGGTGACACCGCCCGGGATTCGAAATCCGGCCGTGCCGGCGACTGCGCCCGCCAACTTTGCGAGTGGAACATTGCGCGTCGGAAATCCTTTGACGCAGACGCGATCCGCCGTGAGCTCGAGGTCGTCGACCGCCGCTTCCAGCATATGGCTTGCGATCAGAAGCGCCTTGTCCCGGACCTTGATCGCGGCGAGATGTGCCGAGGTTCCCGCCATGACTGCTTGGCGACTGTTGAAGCCGCCCATGCCCATTGCGATCGGTCCGGTGTCGCCCGCTGTCACCACGACATTGGAAAGATCGCAGCCCATCTGATCAGCGACTACCTGCGCAAGCATCGTGCGCGTCCCCTGCCCCATCGCCGCCGCACCGGTGTACACGAGCACCTTGCCGGACGAACCGATCCGCACAGTGACCGGCTCAAAGGGCCCACGCCCGGTTCCTTTCACGAAATTCGCGAGCCCAATGCCAAGATAACGTCCCGCATCGCGCGCTGATCGCTGCCGTGCGGCGAACGTGTTCCAACCGATGCGATCAATTGCGTCGGCCTGGCATTTCGGATAGTCCCCACTGTCGAGCACGACCGGCATCCCGCCGCGCGTCGCAAGGGGCTTGGTGTGCGGCATCCTGCTGCCTGCGATCAGATTGCGGCGGCGTATTTCCGCCCGGTCCATGCCAAGCTCGCGCGCCGCGCGATCGAGCAGGCGTTCCATCACGAACACGCCTTGCGGCTGGCCCGCGCCACGCACCGGTGAGACCGGGACCTTGTTTGTCAGCGCGAGCTTGATATCGAGGTGGTAGGCGGGGATCTCATAGGGCAAGGTCACCGTCTGCGCGGATTCATAGGGAAGATTCACGCCACGTGCTGTGTATGCGCCGTGATCATGAAGCAACGTGCCGCGAACCCCACGAATACGCCCATCGGGATTGACGGCGATCGACACATCCCAATACTGATCGCGTTCTTGGGTGGAGGCGACGAAGTGCTCACGCCGGTCTTCGATCCATTTCACCGGACGGCCCAGCGCCAATGCGGCGGCGCACACCACGGCGTCCTCGGGATAGAACACCAGCTTCGGTCCGAACCCACCGCCCACATCGGGGGTTATGACGCGCACGCCGTTCTCGTCGCGCCCGAGCAGATCGCACAGCAAGCGCATTGCCGCATGCGGCAGCTGCGTCGAGCTCCAGAGCGTGATTCGATCTTCCACATTCGAGTACACCGCGACATTGCCGCGCCCCTCGATTGAATGTCCGCCGCCGCGGTGCTGCCAGATCGATTCGCGAAACACGAGCGCCTCGCCTGCGAACGCAGCGTCGATGTCACCATATCCCATGTCGAACGACGCAAGCAGGTTGTGCGGCGCGGCCCGATGCACGCGCGGCGCATTGATTGCAAGCGCATCGCGGCAGTCGGCGACCGCTTGCAGCGGCTCGTAGGTCACGTCGACCAGTGCAGCCGCATCCTCGGCGATGTAGCGGTTGTCAGCAATGACCACTGCAATGGGCTCGCCAACATGGACGACTTCGTCATCGGCGAGCACCGGACGATCCGCCTGCTGGCGATAGCTCGCGCTCGGGAGACCGACCACCAGTCGATCGCCTTTGAGGTACGGACGCAGATCAGCAAGCGCCAACACGGCATGGATACCGGGCAGTGCGAGGGCGGCTGTCTTGTCGATCTTGCTGATTCCGGCATGGGCATGCGGGCTCCGAACGAACGCCGCATGCAACATGCCCGGGAACTGAATGTCATCGACGAAGCGACCGCGACCACGCAACAAATCGGGGTCCTCGAGACGACGAATCGAACGACCGAATGGGGATTCTCGCGTGCTGGGCGATGCGTCCATGGGAGCGTCTATGTCCGGCATGTTCGCGCCGCATTGATCGCGCGCAGAATCGCCTCGGAGGTCGCGGGGATCGGAATGTCCGTCACGCCGAGCGGCGCGAGCGCATCGCCGATGGCGTTGATCACCGCAGCGGGCGCCGCGGTCGCGCCCGCCTCGCCGCACGACTTGATACCCATGGGATTATGTTGGCATGGTATTTCGATGAGGTCGGTCGCGAACGCCGGCAGATCATCGGCGCGCGGCAGCGGATAGTCCATGAACGACCCGCTCAGAAGTTGCCCCGACTGCGGATCGAGGACGACCCGCTCGAACAGCGCCTCCCCAACCCCTTGCGCGACGCCGCCGACCAGCTGACCCTCCACGACCATCGGATTCAGCGCGCGTCCGACATCCTGCGCCATCGTATAGGCGCAAAGGCGTACGACACCCGTCTCGGGGTCGATCTCGACTTCCGCGATATGGCAGCCATTCGGAAAGGTTGGACTCGCCGGTTCGAATTGATCTTCCGCGCTGAGTCCGCGATCGGCTCGAGCGCCGTGTTCGATGCACCGGCGTGCCACGTCCTCCAGGCGAACGAATCGATCGGTACCGGCGACCTTGAACCTACCGTGCTCATACATCAGATCGGCGGGCGCGGTTTCCAGCATCTCCGCGGCGGCGTGGCGTCCCAATTCGATCACCTTGCGACCGGCCAGCATCAGCGCACTACCGCCCACCGTCATCGAACGGGAAGCGCCGGTGCCCCAGCCATCGGGTGTTTCGTTCGAATCGCCCTGGATCACGCGGATGCGATCGAGCGCAACTCCTAGTCCATCGGCCAGAATCTGCGCGTAGACCGTCTCATGCGATTGCCCGTTCGACATCGTGCCGATCCGAACATCGATCGAGCCGTCGGGCAGGCACGCGACTTCCGCCTTCTCGGCAATACCGTAGCCACAGGCCTCGATCATCGTGGCATATCCGAGCCCACGCAGGCGGCCGCGCGATTCGCTGGCCGTGCGGCGCGCGGCGAACCCATCGACGGCGGCCGAGCGTTCCGCGACGTCCATCCCGCCCGCGAAGTCCGCAGAGTCATAGAGCGACACCCCGGCTGTCTGGTAAGGCATGCTTGTCTTCGCGATGAAATTGCGCCGGCGGAACGCTGCCGGATCCACGCCAAGCTCGCGCGCGGCGTTGTCCATCAATCGTTCGATCACGAGCATCGCCTCGGGCGCGCCCGCACCGCGATAGGGACAGGTGGGTACGGTATTCGTGTGGATCGCCAGCCCCTCATAGTCAAGCGACGGGATGTCGTAGACGCCGGTGATGATGCGCGTCGGCAGCGTCGGCGGCGTCGCCCCGCGCTGGCCGAGATAGCCACCGAGGTTGGTGAACATGCGCACACGCATGCCGAGGATCTTTCCGGCAGCATCGAACGCGAGCGATGCGTCCGCGGCCTGATCGCGCGCCTGCATATCGGAGAGAAAGCTCTCGCTCCGCGATGATATCCAGCGCACTGGGCGCCCGATCTTCTTCGCGATCCACAACACCAGTGCTTCCTCCGCATAGAGCGTGTTCTTCGCCCCGAACCCGCCGCCGACATCTTTCGTGATGACGCGGACATGCTCCGTTGGGACATGCAGAATGTCATTCGCGATTGCACGCCCGATGGTCTGCGGCTTGCCCGCGGCGGCGTGCAACGTGTAGCGCCCGCTCGCCGGATCGAAGCGCCCAACATACGTTCTCGCCTCGATCGGATTCTGGACGAGGCGAGGAATGTGGATCGAAAGCTGCGTGACATGCGCCGCTTTGGCGAATGCACGATCGGTCTTCGCCCGATCACCCGCGTTGACACGGAAGCACACGTTGCCGGGAAACTGGTTCCAAAGTTGAGGCGCGCCGGGATCGAGTGCTGCACGTGCATCGAAGACGGCGGGCAACGGTTCATAGTCGATGTCGATCGCCTCGGCAGCATCGAGTGCCCCGGCAAACGTCGTTGCGGCCACCACCGCAACCGGCTCACCTTGATACCGCACGAATTCTTCGGCCAAGAGCGGCTGCGGCGGCGCAACCGATGGATCCCCTTGCCGCGGCAACGACGCCGGCGAGGTCCCGAGCGCAACGGGCGGACGCAGCTCCCAGGGAATACCGCCCAATCCATCGCCGCGGACATCACCACCCGTCCACACGCCGAGGGTGCCGGGGATACGCATCGCAGCGCGAGCATCGATCGATCGCACGCGCGCAGAAGGGTGCGGTGAGCGGATGACCACGAGATGGGCCATGCCGTCGAACGCGAGGTCGGCCACATAGCTGCCGCGACCGGTAAGCAGGCGTTCGTCTTCGACGCGCAACACGCGCGTGCCCAGGGTGTCAGTCATGGAAAGGAAAGGGAATGATCGATATGGACCTATCATAGCGGCTGCGTCAATTTTTCCGGATCCTCCGATGAAGTCCAGTCGATTTCCCGCCGCCTTCATGCGCGGCGGCACCAGCAAAGCGCTGATGTTCCATTTGCGCGATCTGCCGCTCGATCGATCGCGATGGGATGCGATCTTCCTCAGTGCGATCGGCAGCCCGGATCCAAGCGGCCGGCAGTTGAATGGCATGGGCGGTGGCGTGTCATCGCTTTCCAAAGTTTGCGTGATCGGTCCGCCGACGGACGACGATGCGGATGTCGACTACACCTTCGCGCAGGTGCTCGTGAAAGATGCACGGGTGGACTACAGCGGCAATTGCGGCAACATGTCGTCGGCCGTGGGTCCCTTTGCGATCGACGAGAAGCTGGTTATGAGCGGGGACGGCGATGCGCTCATTCGCATCCACAACACCAACACGAAAAAAATCATTCATTCCGCGTTCCGCGTCGAGGCGGGTGAGGCGATCGAACAAGGCGATCTCGTGATTCCCGGTGTCGCAGGGAGCGGCGCGCCGATCCGCCTCGACTTCCTGGATCCGGGTGGCGCCACCACAGGAAAGCTACTGCCGACCGGCAATGTGATCGATCATCTGGACGTGCCGGGTGTCGGTGCCATCGCGATTTCGCTCATCGACGCCGCGAACGCCACGGTATTCGTCGGCGCCGATACGCTTGGCCTGCGCGGGACGGAACTGCCCGATGCGCTCGAAGGCGATGCGGCATTGCTTGAACGGATCGCGGCAATCCGCGCTGCAGGATCAGTCGCGATGGGCATTACGTCCGACATTGCCGCTGCTCGGCAAAAAACAATGGTGCCGTTCTTTGCGATCGTCGCCCCGCCACAGCCCTTTCGGACCTTGGCGGGCGAAGATGTCCCGGCCGATGCGATCGATCTCACGGTCCGATTCATCTCCAACGGCCAACCGCATCGTGCTTTGCCTCTTACCGGTTCGCTCTGCACGGCGGTGGCGGCGCGACTGCCGGGATCGGTCGTACAACGCGCAGTTCGTGCTGGTGCGAGCGGCGCATTGCGGTTGGGCATGCCGTCAGGCGTGCTCACCGTCGATGCGAGCGTTCATGAGGAAGGCAGTGGCTGGCACGCGCGGCGCGGCTCGTTCTATCGGACGGCGCGAAGATTGTTCGACGGGTATGTGTACGCTTAATGCTTCTCAGAAATTAGCCACAGAGGACGCAGGGGACACAGGGGAAAAACGGCAACTAGAAAAGCGGGAAGGGTGAAGAGGGAGCCTTTTTCCCTTCATCCGGCTTTTCCTCTGCGTCCCCTGTGTCCTCTGTGGTGAAACGACGTAGCAGAAGTAGACGATCGAGGGAGCCCCACACGTGTTCGATCTCACTGACAAGGTCGCCCTGATCACCGGCTCCACGCGCGGCATTGGCCTATCAATCGCGGAGAACTTCGCGAAGCAAGGCGCGAAGGTTGTCATCGCCAGTCGCAAGCATGACGAATGCGAGAAAGTCGCCGCACGCCTCGCCGCAGCCGGTCATCAAGCGATTCCCGTCCCGTGCGATGTCGGCAAGAACGACCAGCAGAAGCGGATGGTCGAGACCGTGCTCGCGAAGTGGGGCCGCATCGACTCCCTGGTCTGCAACGCCGCGACGAACACGCACTTCGGACCGATCGGCAAGGCCTCCGAGGAGGCCTACGACAAGATCATGAGCGTGAACGTGAAGAGCGTTTGGCAGCTCACCAGCCTTGTGATTCCGCAAATGGCCGCTCGCAAGGACGGCACGATCATCGTCGTCGGCAGCATCGCCGGTCTGAAGGGCAACCCGCTCCTCGGGCTGTACGGCGTCGGCAAGGCAGCCCTCTTCTCGATGGTGCGCAATCTCGCCGCCGAATGGGGCCCGTCCAACATCCGCGTCAATGCCATCGCACCCGGACTCATCAAGACCGATTTCGCGAAAGCGCTTTGGGAAAACGACACCCTGCGTGCAGCGCGCGAAGCGGCGACACCACTCCGGCGCATCGGCGATCCGGACGACATCGGCGGCATCGCAGTGATGCTTGCGGCGCGCGCCGGAGCGTTCATCACCGGGCAGGTACTCGTCGCCGATGGCGGAGTGACGATGGTTTAGGAAGCTGCGACGCTTTTCACGCATACGCCTGCCGTGTGACAAAGTTCCCTCGCGCAATGCCCGCTTCTTGAAAACGCCATCGCGACTGTCAGACTTCACGACAATGCATCGCGCCCGCATCCGCCGAGATTCTCCTGCATCGGGTGCGTTGGATGGGCCCGTCCCGCCTTGCCCTCACAACAACGCTGCTCCCGGAGGGCGCCCGTGGTGCTACCGATTCTCAAGATGTTCACGACCAAGAAAACGCATTTCGATTCGACCATCGGCCCCGGCATGAGCATCGAGGGCGACGTGACCTTTACCGGCGATGTCCGCGTGGACGGTCACATCAAGGGTGATGTCAGCATCTACAAGTCGACCAGCGGCACGCTCGTGGTCGGACGCGACGGCCGGATCGACGGTAAGGTGAGCGTATCGAACGCCGTCGTGAGCGGAACAGTCAACGGGTCCGTTAGCGCGACTGCAGTGGTCGGCCTTGCAGGCGGCGGCCGCATCAACGGCGATGTCATATACGGCAGATTGGTGGTGCGGGACAATGCGAATATCGAAGGCTATGTCACGCGCGGCAATGCCGACGCCGCCTATGCCCCGATTGTGTACGGCGTGCGCGATATCGAGGAAGCTGAAACATACTAATCCTGCTCATGCATCGACGCGGCGGAAGATGGTCCAACGGCTAGCAGTGATCGTACTGTCCGCGGCGCTCTCTCTCAGCGCGTGCGGCCAGGACGCGCTTATCTACGATAGCGCCCAAGGGGTGGTCGTCCCAAAAGACTTCGGGTGTATCCATCATGTCGGGCTCGAAGTGTGCTACCCCTGCATGAGCGGGAACCATGACATCTATGTCGGCCCCGATCCGAACTTCAACGCGAAGATCAATGCGATCCGACTGTATGGGATGGGCGGGCTCGAATGGGGACACAGCACCGAAAAGTCGGCCGGCAGATTCGACTGGAAACATTGGGATTCCGCTTTCGCGAAGTTCCGCAAGGTCGGCGTAAAGTCAGTCAACTACACGATCTACAATCCGCCCCCCTTCTACACGCGTCATAAACACGATTACAGCAATTGGCGCGGTCAACTGCCCAATTCGCAAGCCGCCCTCAACCAATGGCTATCGGCGATCACCACGCGCTATCCCGAGATCGACATCATCGAGATCGCGAACGAAGTATTTGCGCCGACCCTCGAGAAAAGCTTCTGGATCGGTACCGAAGCAGAGCTCAACACGCTGTCCGACTGGGTGCTCGATTGGCGTCGAGCAACGGGTTGGAAAGGCAAGGTGTGGTCCCCATCGGTCCCGGGTTTCCTCGGCAACATGAAGAACTATCTCGCATGGCTCAAGCGCTATCCGCGGACGGCCGAGTTTGACGCGATCTCCGCGCATTTTTATCACGTTACCGGCGAGCATCTCGGCAAGAGAGCGAGCAAGGCGAACCACTGGACCTCCCTTGTCGAGTTGCGCGACGGCCTGCGCGAAGCGGGTATCGACAAACCGATCGTCGACGGCGAAAAGGGCTTCGGACCGGGTGTCGCCACCCCAGCGACCATCTTCAATTACGGCGTGAAAGCCGCGGTAGAGGGGATCCAGCAGGTCTGCTTCTTCCATTGGAGCAGCCAGGGCAAAGACGAGACGAATCTCGGACAACCCTTTCGCAATCCCGAGGTGAAGAAAGCCTTCGAGGACATCTCGGCACTTGCCGGCAAACGCATTGTCCGGGTTGAAGCGACGACCCCGGGCGCGCGATGGTCGGTGACCACGAGCGAGGATGCACCCGCAGCGGCTGGGCGCAATACGGACGGCCGCAGCAATGACACCAAATAAGGCGTGAGATCGAGCAATGTGCGGAATCTTCGGCGTCGTAGGGCATATCCGCAAAGAGCACGCTCGAACGTGTCTCGACACGATGGAGCATCGCGGTCCGGATGGCCATGGACTCTGGCAAACCAATGATGTGACCCTTGGACATCGCAGACTGTCGATCCTGGATCTATCCGCGACCGGCAAGCAACCGATGTCCTACGGCGACGATCGCTACTGGATCACCTTCAACGGCGAGATCTACAACTTCATCGAGATCAAGCGTGATCTTGAACAGCGCGGCCACGCGTTCAAGGGAACCTCCGACACGGAAGTCATTCTCGCGGCGTACGCGGAATGGGGGATCGACTGCACTACCCGTTTCAACGGCATGTGGGCCTTCGCGATCTGGGATTCCGTAGGGAAATCGCTTTTCCTTTCGCGCGATCGATTCGGCAAGAAACCTCTTTTCTACGCGCGGATCGGCGACAACTTCGTCTTCGCATCCGAAATGAAAGCAATCCTGCCGCTGCTTCCGGCGGTGAAGCCTTCGAGCGACTTCGACTGGATGAAGCGAAATATCTTCACCTACGAGTCCACGGACAAATGCCTGATCGAGGGCATCAAGCGCTTTCCCGCCGGCCATTCCGGCATCCTGAAGGCGGGCAAACTTTCAGTACATCGCTACTGGAACACACTCGACCACCTGGTGGAGGTGCCGGCGCGCTACGAAGAGCAGGTGGAGCAGTTTCGCGAGCTCTTCATCGATGCGTGTCGAATCCGCATGCGCTCGGACGTGCCGATCGGCACCGCGCTGAGCGGCGGGATCGATTCAAGCGGTGTCGCATCCACGATGGCGCACATCGCCAAGAATCTTGCCGGTGACCGGGTTGCCGACGATTGGCAGCGCGCGTTCGTCGCCACGTTTCCCGGCACGCCGCTTGATGAGACGCATTACGCGAAGACAGTCGTTCGCAAGCACAATCTGAACGCAACCTATGTCGCGATCGATCCAACGCGTTCGCTCGACAAACTCGACCACTATTTCTACCTGTTCGAGGAGCTGTACATCACCAGTCCGATCCCGATGATTCAACTCTACGGGGCGATGCGCCAAGGCGGGGTGATCGTCACGCTCGATGGACATGGTGCGGACGAAATGTTCGTCGGCTATCCAAAGGAGCTCTTCGAAGCGGCGATCGACTGCCACATCGGCGCCGACGAGATCGCCAATCTCTACCGCGACATGATGCCGGCCGACAGCTCGCAGTTCAGCGTGATCAAGAACAACAAGGTCCTATACGCCTATTTCATGGTGCGCAAACTCGCCAAGGAAATGCTCGGCCGGCGATACCGCTCAGCGGACGCGACCCACCCCGGATTCGCGCGGCTCGACCGCTTCAATCAGTACCTCTACGCGCTGACCCACGACACGATCCTGCCCACCCTGCTCCGCAATTACGATCGGTACGCAATGATCAACAGCGTCGAGATCCGCGCGCCATTCATGGACCATCGCGTCATGAGCTACGCGTTCTCCATTCCGATGCGAAGCAAGATCGGCGGCGGCTACACGAAGAAAATCGTGCGCGATGCACTGGCACCCTTCATGCCGAACGAGATCACGACGCGCAAATCGAAGCTCGGCTTCAACTCGCCGATCGTCGATTGGATGAAGAATCAGATGAAGCCGTACTTCCTCGATGCGATCAATTCCGAGAGTTTCCGGACATCATCATTGATCGACTCGGCGCGCGTCAAGAAACGGATCGAGGCGGTGGTGAGCGGCGCCGAGCCACGCTTTGCATTCGCCGAGAAAACCTGGAAGGAGTTCGTTCCCTACCTCTGGGAGCAGGCAATGCTGCGGCGCGATTACAGGCTTGCTACCTGACGCCGACGAGGCGGCGGCACGTAGCAAGCGTGAAGGGGGAAGAAGGAAGGGGGAAACGGGAAACGTAATCCACCTCGCTTGCAGGGCGCGCATCCGGTTGCATCGCGCTGCCGTTCGACGAACGGAGAGCATGCTCTGCGAATCCCTCGTCTCACCCCCTGTCTGCGGTGACGGTGGAGAGGGGGCCTCGAGCCGAATGGCACTTACTTAAAGTGCGCTGCTCAAGACTCCGTTCGCCCTGAGCCTGTCGATGGGTAACGCAGGCTTATCGAAGGCTGGCGATCGTCCGCTCACGTCCACTCCGGCATTCACCCTTCGACAGGCTCAGGTCGAACGGTAAGTCCCCTAACTCGCTGAAGTAAGTGCCATTCGGCCTAGAGCCCATTTCGTTTCCCGTTTCCCGTTTCCCGTTTCCCGTTTCCCGTTTCCCGTTTCCCGTTTCCCGTTTCCCGTTTCCCGTTTCCCGGCCCCAAGCTCACTGATTCGACATCAGGATCGCCCGCGTGCTCGGCAGGATTTCCGCGCCGACGCGCTCAAAGGCAGACATCGCCGGGAACTTGAGACCGCATTCGCGCATATAACCGAGCATCTCTTCGAGATAGCGATTCACGACCTGCTCGGTGGAATGTCGCTTCAATCCCACCTTCACGCAATAGTCGTTGTCCGGACCCGTTGGCCGGCCGAACGCGCGCTTGACCGTCACTGGAAGCATCTGGTTGTAAAGCGCCTGGAACTCCGCGAACTTCACCGGATGGCGAGAAAACTCGCGCAGGTTCTCGACCCCGTTGCCGTAGTGCCCCTCTTCGTCACGCAGCACGGAATCCATTTCCTTCGCCCACGGTTCATAGCTCGAATCGCGGTACTCCATGATCTGCTGGCTGCCGGCCCGATCGACGGTGAAGTTGAACACCGCGATGTGAATCCAATTGTCGAGATCGAGCGACCAGAACTGTGCCGCGGGTGGGCGGCCGGCGTGGATTTTCTCGGGATCTTCACCCAGGGCCTCGAACAGCTTGCACAGGCGCGCGCTGTGCTCCGCTTCTTCCTCGGCAAATTCGGCGGCGAGGAATTTCTCGCGAAGCGACGGCGCGCAGCCGATCGATCTGCCGAAGACTTCGGCGGTGGCGGTTTCGGCGTAGAACTGGCGCGTCATCAGGCGCAGCAACATTTCCCGGTATTCGCCCGTCGCCTCCGCGGGTGTCCGAATCGTAGGTGCCGATTGCGGTGCGACCATCTCACTCTCCTTGCGTAGTCGTATTGACCTGTATAAATTCGGCCCAGTCGTGCATGATAGAACAAGCGGGTTCTCCGCCGAAAATTCCCGCCGCGCGCGCCCTGCATCCGTCGTGGTGAATCAACAGGAAGGAACCACCTTTGAACGCCCCCGCAGACAAGCAGATCGCCCAAGACCCGTTGGCTCGCCAATCATTCGTCGGCCAGTCGATCGAAAGGATCGAGGACCTTTCTCTTCTCACCGGTTCGGCCCTCTTCGGTGACGACATGGCCGCGCGGGGCAACACGCTTTACGCCGCAATTCTGCGATCACCGCATCCGCATGCGGAGATCCTCTCGATCGACGCGAGCAAGGCGCTTGCACGCCCCGGTGTCGCTGCCGTGCTCACCGGCCCTGAAGTCAAGGCGATGACCGAGCCATTCATTGTCGGTGTGAAAGCGCCGATCGACGATTGGGCACTTGCAGTCGACCGGGTACGCTATGTCGGTGAGCCGGTCGCGGTCGTCGTGGCGAGCGATCGCTATAAGGCTGAGGACGCGCTCGATGCGATCGCAGTCGAGTATCGGCCCTTGCCGGTCGAAGTCGATCCGCGTACCGCGCTCCGCCCCGACGCCACCTTGCTCCATCCTGCCTGCAAGTCGAATGTCGTTCACGATCGAACGTTTCGTTACGGCGATCCGGAAAGTGCCTTTGCGACAGCGCCCCATCGCATCAAGCTCGAAGTCGAATATCCACGCGTGCTCTGCGCGCCGATGGAAGGCTATGTGGTCGTCGCCGATCACAACGCCGCCGAGGATTTCTATGATGTCGTCGCGAATTTCCAGGGCCCCTTCTCGGTCTTGACGGTCGTGCCCCGTGCGCTGAGGGTCGCGGGGAACAAATTTCGGCTGCGCACACCTCCTAATTCGGGCGGGAGCTTCGGATCGAAGCTCGCGATCTTTCCTTATATCGTGCTCATCTGCGTGGCGTCGAAGAAAACGGGGCGCCCCGTCAAATGGGTCGAAGATCGCCTCGAGCACATCACCGCGTCCGGATCGGGTCCGCATCGCATCACCAACATCGAAGCCGCGGTGGAGCGTGACGGGCGGATCGTCGCGCTCACCTGCGATCATCTCGAAGAGTATGGCGCGTTGCTGCGGGCGCCGATGCCAGGGCCGCTGTACCGCATGCACGGCGTTACGACGGGTCCGTACGGCATCCGCAATCTGTCGATCCACAATCGCATCGTCCTCACCAACAAGGTGCCGGTGAGTCTGGTGCGCGGCTTTGGCGGCCCGCAGATCTATTTCGCTCTGGAGCGACTCGTGCAGCGAATCGCCGTCGAGTTGAAGCTCGATCCGCTTGATGTAATGCGCCGCAATTTGATTCCTGCCGATGCATTCCCGTATCGCACCGCCGCCGGGGCGCTTCTCGATTCAGGCGATTTTCAAAAGGCGGTGGCGAGCGCCATTCGCGACGGCGGACTCGACGAGCTGAAGCGCCGGCGCGACGAAGCCCGCAGCGCGGGGCGCTTGTACGGCATCGGCTTCGCATGCGCATCGGAACCGGGCGTGTCGAACATGGGCTATCTCTCGACCTTGCTGCCGCTCGAAGCACGCAAGAAGGCCGGTCCCAAGGATGGCGCAATCGGCACCGCAACCGTTGCAGTGGATGGCAACGGGCAGGTCAGTGTCGTATCCGATTCCACGCCGCAAGGCCAGGGGCATCGAACGGTGCTGGCGCAGATCGTTGCCGACGAGTTGGGTCTGACACCCGATGAAATCGCAGTGAATGTCGAGCTCGATACGAGCAAGGATGCATGGTCGATCGCGGCGGGCAACTACGCGAGCCGGTTCGCCGCCTCGACGGCCAATGCGGCCTATCTGGCCGCAGGTCGCATCAGGAAAAAGCTCGCATCGATCGCGGGTCTGGCCCTCTCCATCGCACCTGAGAATCTGAATTTCAAGGGCGGCAAGATCTTCTCTGTCCTCGATCCGGCGAAGAACCTCGCATTCTATCGGGTGGCGGGCATGGCCCACTGGACACCCGGGTCGTTGCCCGAGGG
>JANMUI010000803.1:0-26029 GCA_031391405.1 Betaproteobacteria bacterium | reverse complement strand
CCAACGTATCGGCGAACGATCGGACGAATAGCGCGCTACGGGCGCAAATCCTGACGGATCCCGCGAAGGCGGAGGCCGCCCTCGTCAAGCCGATCGGCGAACAGGCGTCGGCGGCTGCGGTACGCGCCTGGCTCAACCATGCATCCCAGCGCATACGCCCGTGGATCGCCGACGGCGACGCACGCATGCGCTTTATCAGCGCAGTCCACCGTGAATCGCGGCGCGCGCGCCTTGATCCGGAATTGATCCTCGCGTTGATCCAGGTCGAAAGCACGTTTCGGCAAATTGCGGTCTCATCGCGCGGCGCGCTCGGCTATATGCAAGTGATGCCGTTCTGGGTGCAGGCCATCGGGCACGATGACCATGATCTGTTCGACACCAACCTCAATCTTCGCTACGGCACGGTCATCCTCAGGCACTATCTCGATCTCGAAAGCGGCGATCTGTTTCGTGCGCTCGCCCGCTACAAGGGCACACGCGATCGCGACGACTACGCGAAAATGGTGATCGATACCTGGCGGCAATGGCGCCGAACCGATTTGCCGGCCCCCCGCGATCCGGTACGGATGGCGCGGGTCGAAGTACGGGATTAGCGCGAACCAGAGCGGGCATCAGGACCGCAGCAGGACAACGCGCTTCGCGCATAAAAGGAGACCCCCATGGCGGCCCATTCCAACAATCCGCTCGATGGCTTCAGCGTCGATCGCGCATCGATCCGCTACATCGGGCAGGATCTGCAGCGGCCCGAATGCATCCTTGCCGAACCGAACGGCGATCTCTGGGCAGCCGATGCGCGCGGGGGCGTCATGCATATCCGCCCGGACGGCGCGCAGACCCTGATCAGCCAGAAGCTGGAAAAGAAATTCGAGGCCGCGGGCGATCTCGCGTCGCGCTATACCCAGGGCACGCTGCCGAACGGGCTCGCCTTCGCGCGAAATGGGGACATCCTCATCTCCAACTTCGGCACCGATCTGCTGGAGGTCATGACACGTACCGGCGAGACCCGCACCTTGTATGACCGGATCGAGGGCAAGCCGATCGGCAAGGTCAACTTCGTCCTGCGAGATTCGAAGAACCGCATCTGGCTCACGATCTCGACCATGGTCAATCCTTGGACGTCGGCGGCAACCACCCGCGTACGCGACGGCTACCTCGCACTGGTCGACGAGAAAGGGATTCGCGTCGTCGCCGAGGGCTTCTACTTCACCAATGAAGTCCGCATGGACGCCAAGGAGGACTGGCTCTACATCGTCGAGACGACCGGTCCCCATATCACCCGGATGCGCGTCCAGCCCGATGGCTCGCTCACCAATCGGGAAGTCTTCGGTCCAAGCAATCTGGGCGGCATGCCCGATGGCATCGCCTTCGATGCATTCGGCAACCTATGGTGCACGTTGATCATGGTTGACCGACTGATCGCGCTCACGCCGCAGGGCGACCTGCGCGTGTTGCTCGACGACGGCGACCCGGCTGCGAGCGCCGCATTCATGGCGCATGCCGACCGCGGCACGCTCACCAATGAAATGATGTTCGCGACTCACGGCACGATCGCGCCCTGGATGGCGAGCGTGACATTCGGCGGACCCGACCTGCAGACCGCTTACATCGGCAGCCTGCGCGGAACGCGCATCCCGTATTTTCGATCGCCGGTCGCCGGACTGCCGATGGTGCACTGGCCCGGCTGAGTCTTGGTTCAGGCCGTCGACAACGCGTTTGCCCTGCATTTTCAGAAAACCACAAATTGAAGGGCAATGGTCTATTAATCATGTAGTTACTATTTTTACGTTGCCAGGACGGGATTTGCCCCGCAAAATGGCGTATTAGCCATTTTGCGGGGCAAAGCGTTGAATTTCAATGATGAACAACTTCGAGTAATCACTAACTTACGGCAGTTCTACGAAGTCTGGATCGAAGCGGATCGGGCTCGGATAGACCTCGACTACCAGCTCACATGGAAGCCACGCGGCGGCCGCGATTACCTCTACACCGTCGTTGATCGGGATGGCAATGGCACCTCACTCGGGGTTCGGTCACCCGCAACCGAAGCACAATTCGCCGCGTTTCAAGCCGACAAGGCGACGGCCGTCGAACGCGAACGCGCGAGTAGCGCCGCCATTGCCGACGCCTGCCGCATCTACCGCGCGCTCAGGCTCGGTACCATCGCGAGTGCCGCCGCCGCCGTACTGCGGGAAGCAGATCGTCGCAAGCTGCTCGGGTCCTCGCTCATGGTGGTCGGAACCAATGCAATGGCCGCCTATGAGCTCGAAGCGATGCGTCGCTTCGCAATCGGCATGGACGCCACCGAAGACTTCGATCTCGCATGGTCCGGAGCGATGGTGCTTGCCGGGGTCGGGTCCACCGCACCGATCCTCGGTCTGCTGAAGGCGGTCGACTCGACCTACACGGTCAATGTCGAGCGGCCATTCCAGGCGCGCAACAAGAACGCCTATGAAGTCGAGATCCTTATTGCGCCATCTAATGCATCGAGCTATCCGAAGCTGGAGCGCATCAAACCGGTCGCGCTCCCCGAACAGGAATGGTTGCTGCAGGGCACGCGCGTCGACCAAGTCGTCTGCGGCCGCGATGCGACGCCAGCACGGATCGTTGCGCCCGACCCGCGCTATTTCGCCTTGCAGAAATTGTGGCTCGCAGACAAGCAGACGCGGGATCCTCGCAAACGCCCAAAAGATAAGCGCCAGGGCGAAGCGTTGCTGAACGTCATCGCCTCATCGATGCCGCACTATCGTCTCGACGATGAATTCGGTGCATCGCTGCCAAGTGAGCTCGGGCCGATCTTCGATGCGTGGCGTCACGGGCGCGCCACCGAGCTCCCGAATCTCGCGGGGCGCGGGAGCCATTAATCCTGGCGACTCCTGTTGTCCGAACCTGAAAATCAAACGGCCCGCAAAAAGCGGGCCGCTGATCCAGTCTCGACTAGCGAGTGATGCTTATACTACCGCGCATCTACTGGTTGCTCTCAAGCACCGTTTGGAGCCCTCGGTTGAACACATCATTCGCACGAACGCGAAGACTATTTCCCTGGACATTGAATGCCGGAAATAACCAGGTCAGATTGGCACTGGTGACGATGCCCGCCGGTTCTGTTTCCACATTCTCCGTATTGCCTTGGCCATTGCCGCGAAAGGCGCTGAGCTCATTGCCCTTGAGGCCGGTGGGCTGCGTCCAATTCACAGTCAGCGTGCCACCATTTCTGGCAAAGGTGCCGACCTGCACAACGGTCGTGCTAACAGCTGGGAACGACGCCGCGGTGAGCTCGCCGGACTTGTATGGCCGCGTGCCGACCACCTCAGTATAGGTGGCAAGCTCCACATCGTCTGCGAAATTGCCGGGCGAACTGTTCGGATCGGCATACACCTTGACGGTGTAGGTCTCGTTGTCACCGATGAGATCGATGCGGGCATCGGACAACGGCAAGCTCTGATCGAAAATGGTTACACCGTTGACCACGAGGCGTGCGGTGTTGATGCCGTTATAGGCGCCTTGTGCCCAGCCGAATCGTCCGTTCCCGTAATCCGCGTACAGCCGGCCGGGGGACAGACCATCACGGCCTGCATTGGCGGTCGGCAGACCCTTGCCGGTAATAACAGCGTAGTGCATTGCCGGTGAGGCTGAGCCGGGGTTGAAAATGAGCCGAAACCCAGTGGAAATCCCTTGTGGCCCACTCTGATTCCCCGTTGCCGTCCGATAGTTAGCGTTGGCCAGAAGCTCTAAATCGAGAATCCGCTGATCGCCAGCCAGGAGCCAAACGCCATTCACCTTGTTCACGACAAATGTCAGGCGGTACGTCGTGCCGCTGCTCAGCAATGCCACGAACTTTGCTTTGGCTGTGCTGGCGGATAGGGATTCCACCGATACGTTCGTGAATTTGACGCCGATCAACTTTGGATCTGACGTCATATCGGCCATGCTTACTGCGAGGGTTTCGCCCATCCATAAGAACGATGGGTCAAACAGCGCAAGCAACTGAGGACTGTCTGGCGCGGGCAGCGAGGCCGCATACAATGCCGTCCACGCGTCAAACTTGGCCACGATCTGCTGAATCTCGGTCAATCCTGCCGCGACGCCGGTGCCATCCGCCACGGTCACATCGGTCTGGGTGGCGAGGTCATCGACAATTTGCTGGTTGTTGATGATGTTCAGGATGGTCGCCTGGGCGGTGACTGGGTCCACCGTCACACGCAGTATGTCCAGCAATGCGTCCTGTCCCGCGTGGTTGGCGTTGAACACCGCGCGCAGTAGATCGGTGGTTGAATCCAAACCAATCGCGGCCAACAACGGTTGCAAGCGGGTCCGCAGGTTGGCTTCTGCCTGGCTTAGTGCCGCAGGCGTAAGGCTCGCGAAGGCGCCACCGCTGTAGAGCGTGGCAGCAACCTGACTGGCCACGTTTGCCACGATCAGGTCGGTCAGAGGCGTAATTGTTGACGTTGCCACTCAAATCGGCGGCGGCAACGGCGGAATGTAACCGGTACGACTGACTACCGACCGTTCCCTCGGCACGCAACATGAATGGCGGCGTCATGCCGGTAACATCGACGGAATATTTTCCATCCGACGCAATGACGACGGTTCTTACCGCACCGAGGCTGTCTTTGACGGAGACCGAACCGATGATGGGTGCGCCCGCCGCCGCGGTGCCGCTCAATGTTGTCGCGGCCGTCGGAGGAGGCGTGGTACCTGCGTCACCACCACCACCACCACCACCGCCGCAACCGGCCATCGCGACCAAGACTGCCGCCGCCAGCGCGACGAGGCCGCGTTGAACGGAAGGATGCCTGCGTACGCTGCTTTTAAACCTTGATGCATTGCCTTGATTTCGATCTGCTCTGCTATCCACGTATGGTTCCTCATTGATGGTGAATCGCACATGCCATGCGATTGGCCGGAGGGGACGATCCACTGCTCCAGCGGCGCCATCGTGCGGCCGAGACAGTCACAGATAGGTCACAGATAAATCAGGACAAAGTCACCATCACGCCGCGCACCGAGCAGCCGGCCGATCAACGCATCCAGGATTGACACCAGCAAGGGTGCACTGGCCAAACATCAGGTCCCATGCGTCGCCGATTGCGGGCGAGATCCGCCGGCTGGCGTTGGTTGGAGACGTGCGTTATTGCGTCTGACGCAGGCGCTCGGCCAAGGCCTTCGTTTCAGCCCCGGGTTCAACGCCGTGCATTTTGGCCAACAATGTGCGAAAGCGCTCAAAGCCGGCCAGCGCCTCGGCCGGCCGGCCAAGATCGCCGTAGGTGATCATCAAACCCTGTTGGAAACTTTCCATCAGTGGGTCGATCTCAAGCCCACGCAGATAAAGCGTAGCGGCCTGTTCCCGGTGTCCCGCTGCAACCAGCCGGCGCGCTTCGCTGGTGAGAAAACGCAGGAAGCGCGAGCGCAGCCGCTCGCGCGCCGGCAGCACCCATGCGGCGTCGCTCTCCTGTTCGAGAAATGCGCCGCGATACATGTCGAGCACCGGATCGCTGGCACCGACCGCGACCGGCGTACGTTCGATCGCCTCGACAAGCGCTTCCAGCGCCCAGGTGTCAATCCAGCATTGCCGCAGGTTGAGACTCACACGCCCGTCTTCCACCACGATGAAGTCGTCATCGCCAAGCAGCTTGCGCAATCGTGCAAGCGTCGTGCCGAACGAGGAGTTTGCGGCATCGCCGACGGCGTCGGGCCACAGGATATCGCTCAGGCGCTCGTCGCGAACGTCCCGCCCACCGAGGGCGATCAACAGTTTGAGCAGCTCAAGCGGCTTGCGTTGCGGCTTGCCTTCGAAGCGCAGCGGCTGGCTGTCCCGAAACAGCGTGAAGGTGCCAAGGGTGCGGATCTTCAACGGATAGGGCCAGTGTTCAGCGGGTCGAGCGTTGTCGGGCGGAACGAGGCGGTGGGCGGCAATGAGCCCGCGACAGTGCTCGGGTTCGATATCCGCTCCCAGTGCATGGCTGCACAACAGAGCCATGCTTTTCGGGTTCTGCAACATGAGGGATCGAAAGCCGTTCTCGCGGGCAATCCGATAGGCCTCGCGAAGCGCGTCAAGGCCTCGTGCGGAGTCGCCAAACGCGAACGCCGTCTCGGCAATGCAGGCTTGCGCGAGGTATTCGGCCCAGCGGCCGCCGATGGAACGCGCGAGCGCAAGCGCCTGCTCGGCGTTGGCCAGCGCTTCGCCATGATCGCCGCACGCGCGCTGGCTGTGGGCAAGCTCGACCAGCACCACCGACAGCTCGAATGCGCCGCACTTTGGCTTGATGAGGGCGGCGGCCCACTCATTGCTCCGACGTGCGGCGTGAACGTCGCCGCGTTCGCGTGCGCACCGCGCGCGCATGAGTGTGTAGTGGACGAGCTCCTGCGCACGATCAGGCGAGGTGAGGCGCTCGGCCTGGTCGAGAAAACGCTCGGCCGCGACCGTGTCCTGCGCGTTGAGACTGGCATGGGCACCATTGATGGCGAACAGGAAATCCCATATCCGCACTCCGCACTTCGCTGCCAACCCTTGTCCGGTTTCGCCCTCGGCAAGCATCGCTTCGCTGGACGCGTGATGCGCCAGCGCCAGCGCCAGCATGTAATGAACGTGCCAGTAGAGGCGCGCCTCGGCCGACAGCGACTCCGGTCGTTGCGGTTGAATGAGTCGAATGATCCGTTCGGTGGCAACCAGATCGCCCACCCAGTGGGCGTAGTACGGCAATAACACGGCTCCCATCCGAAGCTTGTCGCCGGGATCTGCGCATTGGCGCACGGTGGTCTCAAGAAGATCCGTCCACTTGCGCATGTCCGGATGGTGCGGCCGGTTGAACTGATACGCGACAAACATGCCTTGGATCGCTTGACCCCGCAATGGCGGTGCCAGCTCCGCCAGGCGCGGCACGATCTTCTGTTCGGCGAACGCAATCCAACGCCCCAGCAAAGACGCGTCGCTCCATGCGAGACCAATAGCCTGGACGGTGCCGGACCACGCGAGCACGAGCCCGGCCAGTTCGCTGTCGTCGTCGTTGAAGCGTTCAGTCGCCTGTTCGAACAACACGCGGGCTTCCGCAAAATCGAACGGCAGCCGTGTGGCACCAAGATAAAACAGCATCCAGGGGTTGGCGTTGCGCAGGTCCGCGGGCAGCGCATGCAACCACATGCCCAAGGTTTCATGACGGCCCTGGGCCAGCAAGGCTTGGCCGTTTTGGACGATGAGGGCAGTGAGACGGCTCCAGTCCGCGGCATCGATAAGAAGTTGGGCCGCTTCCTCGGGCCGATCTTCGCTGATCAACAGATTCGCAGCGCTACGCTGCAGGCGCCGGCGATCGCTCTCGGTCGCGCTGTTGCGCAGCACATCGAGCAGAAAATTCCGGAACAGCGGATGGAACTGATAGTGGCCGGACGCATGGCGGGTGGTAAAGCAGTTGGCGCGTACCAACTCTTCCAGCCGTTGCCCGGCGCGCGGGCTGCCCGTCAATGCGTCGGCCATGGTCGCCGACACGGCAAGTGGAATCGCAAGGGCCGGCAATAGCGCGCGCGAACCTGCGTCCATGTGCTGGAAAACTTCAGAGGCAAAGTAGTCGAAAGTCGTTTGACTACCCTCGTCCATGGGTGGGCCCGTTGCAGCCATCGCATCCGGTGATTCGAGCAGCAATATCAGGCCGGCCGCCCAACCGTGCGTGCGTGCATGCAACTGCCGCAGCACCGCCGCGGAAGGTGCGGCGCGGTTCCCGTACTGCATCTTCACAATCGCCGCGGTTTCCTCGGCGGTGAAGCGCAGCATGTCCCAATCGACCAGCGCCAAGGCCGCTTCGGCGCGCCGGCGCGCCAGCGCCGCGTGTGGGTCTGTCTGCTCAGACAAATAAGGCGCATGCCCGGTGGCAGGGTCGTGAGCCCTTCGGCCAGAAACGCATGGAGCGCGGCATCGTCGCCGACCTCCTGGTAATTATCGAGCACGAGTATCGTGTCGGCCGACAGCGTCGTTCCAAGCGTCTCAAACAGATGCTTGGCGAATGCCGGCAGGCCCAACTGATATTGCGGGGTCAGCAGCGGCAGCGTGGCGGCGCGCCGCGGTGCGAGGCGTTGCGCGGCCAGGCGCAGGTAATACACGAAGCTCGCTGGATCGGCGTTGTCCGCTTCGAGCTCTAACCAGAGTGCGGGTCGGTTGCGCGCCTTGAGGTAACTGGCGGCCAGCGTGGTCTTGCCGGCGCCGGCCGGTGCGGTGAGCCACGTCAGCGGGCGACGGCCGGCTTCATCGAGCGCGTGGTATAGACGTTCGCGTTCATAGACGGTCGCCAGCACCGGCGGTGAGATCTTCGCCAGTACAAGGGGAGCAGTCTTTGGGACGCGCACGTCGTGACGGTCCCGTATTGTGTGCGGCCGTTTTCGCCGAGGCCGGGCCGGCGTCGGTGGTGCGATGGTTGAATACTTGAATTGATAGTTTGCCGGACGCGACTATACATGACGATATTCACGCTGGCCTGCTGCCATGGAAAGGTCACTCCGGCGTGATCCCCGCCGCTCTGATCACGGCGCCCCATCGCGCGATTTCCTCGGGCACCAGCTTCGCCAGATACTCGGGGCTGCGACGTTCCACGGGCACGATCTCCAGCCCAAGATCTTCGAGGCGTTTCCTGACGGATGGATTGTCCAGCATGTCGCTCATCGCCTTATTGAGCCGGCGCACGATCGGCTCGGGTGTGCCCTTCGGCAGGAAAAAAGCATTCCACACGCTCGCTTCGACACCGGGTAATCCTTGCTCGCCGGTGGTGGGCAACTCGGCAATGATCGGCACGCGTTTCTCCGACATGACGGCGATCCCCTTCACCGTCTGCGCTTTCGCCTGGGCGGCCCCGGTCTGGATGGTGTCGCACATGAAGTCGATGCGTCCGCCGATGAGATCCTGCATGGCAGGCCCCGCCCCGCGATACGGAATGTGCGTGATATCAAGACCAATGTTCTTGACGAGCAGCGCGCACGGCAAGTGCGTGCCGGAACCCACACCCGCCGAACCAAATTGCATCTTGACGTGATTGGCTTTCGCATAGGCGATGAATTCACGCAGGTTGCTGACGGGCAGATCTTTGCGGGCGATCAGGATTCGCGGCGATTCCGTGACGAGCCCCACCGGCGCGAAATCCGTGGCCGAGTTATAGAGGGGCTTCTTGTAGAGCGACTGCGAGAAGGCGTGCGTACCGGTGTTGCCGATAAGAAACGTGTAGCCATCCGGTTCCGCTTTGGCAACACGCGCGGACCCGACCATGCCCGCCGCGGCGCCAACATTTTCGGAGATGATGCTCTGGCCGAGCAATTCGCCCATGTGCTGCGCCTGGATGCGCGCGCTCGCATCGACGCCGCCCCCGGGTGCAAACGGAATGATGAGGGTGATGGGCTTGACCGGCCAGCTCTGCCCGAGTGCGGTGCTGGCGACCACGATCAGCAATGCCAATGCCCAAGCAATCGATTGCAGTCGGTTCATCATCAGGCTCTCACGATGGCGGTGATGGTTGCGACCATAGCGGATCGACTTATGGCAGATAGCCGCCGCCATTTACATGAATCGCTTGGCCGGTGACGAATCGTGAATCCGGCCCGCACAGCATTCGCACCATCGCCGCGAGCTCTTCGGGCTCGCCGCGACGACCAATCGGTGGAATCGCCTTGCGTTCATCGGAGCGATCCGGCGCACCCGGCAAGCCTCGCACGGTGTCAATTGATCCGGGCACCACGCAGTTGACCGTAATGCCATCGCCGGCCAAGTCGATCGCCATCGCCTTGGTCATCCCCGCGAGCCCCGCTTTCGCTGCGATCACATGCACGCGTTCACGCGCACCTTTGTGGCCCGACTGCCCGCCGATATTGATGATCGTACCGCCACCGACGCGTACCAGATGCGGCAGCACCGCCTGGCTGCAAATAAACGTGCCGTCGAGGATCGTGCGCATCACCTGCTGCCAGTCGGCGAGTTTGATGTCGGCAAAGCATGCTTCCATCCGCACCGCCGCGTTGTTGACGAGAATATCGATGCGCCCAAATCGCTTCACCGTCGCCTCGACCATCGCGGCAACGGCGCCGGGATCGGTGATATCGGCGTAGTGAATGGCCGCGTCGCCCCCTGCGTCCCTGATCAATGCGAGCGTTATCTCTGCGTCCGCACGGGACGTCCTGGCGTTGACCATCACCTTCGCGCCACCCGCCGCGAGCGATCGCGCGATGGCGCGGCCGATGTTGCGGGCACCACCTGTCACGAGCGCAACCTTGCCTGCGAGCTCGCGCCCCGGCGCCATCCCGGCAGTGGGTAGCTTGACTTCAATGCTTGACACGTGGTCTCCTGGCAGTGTGTCGCGGGATCGTATTCGCCTGACGATTCAAAGCATCATCGTCGCACACGTTTCGGATGTCGGTCTCTGCCATGAAGAGTTTGCTGCGTCGGTTCGCGGTTTCCCTCGCCTTCACCCTTGCGTGCGGTCACGCCCTCGGGCAGGCGTATCCGGCGAAACCCATTCGTTTGATCGTCCCATTTCCCGCGGGCGGCGCGGTGGCATCAGCTACGGATCCACCGGCGTTGGCGTTGCACCACATCTTGTGATGGAACTTTTCAAGGCGGCGACCGGCATCGATATGCTGCACGTTCCGTACAAGGGCGACGCGCAAGTGGGCCCCGCGCTGGTGAGCGGAGAAGTGCAAGCTGCGTTTCTGCCGCCCTCGGCGATCGTGGGGCATGTCAAGGCCGGCAGATTGCGCGCCCTTGCGGTCACGAGCGCCCTCCGCGGCACCGCGCTGCCCGATGTCCCGAGCATCGTCGAAGCCGGCTTCCCGAAGGCGGAATATGCCGGTTGGCTTGGCATCCTCGCCCCGGCGAACACACCACGCGACACGGTGAATCAGATTCAGCGCAATATCGCGGCGGTCCTGATTCAACAGGAAATGAAGGACCGGTTGCCGCCCTTAGGCTATGAGCCGGTCGGCACGACCCCGGAGCAGTTCGACGCGCGCTACAAGACCGACATCGCGGCGTTCGCGAAGTTGATCCGCGATGCCCGCATCCCGATGCAGGAGTAAATGCCATGCCAATGGTACATAGCGCCTGCCTCTATATGGCGTTGATCGCGCTGGTGGTGCAAGCCGGTGCGACGCTCGCACAGTCCTATCCCAGCAGACCGATCCGGATCATCATCGGATTTGCGCCGGGCGGTGGCGCCGACATCAACGCCCGATTGCTGGCACCGAAGCTCGCCGAGATGCTGGGTCAGCCGGTGGTGGTCGAGAATCGTCCGGGCGCGGGGGCGAACATTGCGCATGAGCTGGTCGCGAAGGCCGCACCGGACGGCTACACGCTGCTGCTCACGACACCGTCGGTCACCACCGGCATGGCGCTCTACAAAAAGCTGCCGTTCGACACGCTGCGCGACTTGACGGCGGTGTCGATGTTCTCGACCGGCCCGTTGGTGCTGGTCGTACACGACGCCGTACCAGCCAAGAATCTGCAAGAGTTGATCGATCTGGCGCGTCGCAAATCGGGTGCGCTAACCTTCGGTTCGGCCGGCACCGGCACCGGACAACACCTAGGTGGTGAGATCTTCAAGCTGCGCACGAAAACCGACCTGCTGCACGTTCCATACAAAGGGACCGGCCCGGCGCTTACGGCCGTGTTGGCCGGCGAAGTGAACACGAGCTTCACCACGATCCAGGCCACATTGCCGCACATCAAAGGCGGGCGATTGCGCGCGCTCGCTTCGGCCGGCGCCAAGCGATCCGAGCTCATGCCCGATGTTCCGACCATGGCGGAGGCCGGCGTGCACGGCGTGGTGACGGAAATCTGGTGCGGCGTGCTGGCCCCGGCCGCGACACCCCGCGAGATCGTCAACCTGCTCTCGAACGCGATCATCAAGACCGCCAACATGCCGGAGATCCGGCAGCGCATCCTGGAACAAGGCGCCGAGCCGGTCGGCAGCACGGCGGAAGCGTTTGGAAAGATTCTGCGGGACGAAGTGGCGCAGTGGACCGAAGTGGTACGCGCATCGGGGATACAGGTGGAGTGAGGTAAGCGATGAATCAAAGACTCACGAAGAGAATTATTCAAGCGATGGTTCGCCGCATCGTCGATCGATTTGATCCCGAGCGAGTGATTCTCTTCGGATCACACGCCCGTGGGACGGCCCGCCCGGAGAGCGACGTCGATTTGCTCGTCGTCCTTTCAGGAAACGGTCCGAAGCGCGAGGCGCAACACGACATTCGCCTAGCGCTCGACGACTTCGATATATCCAAAGATGTCGTCGTCACCACGCCGGAAGAATTCGCCTGGCGGAAAGAGATTCCGGGCACGATCGAACGACCGGCCGACGGGCAGGCTGGCTGCTCGACTGCCGGTATCGTTGCGCTCGGTGCTGACTCGCGATGATGTCGCGAGCCTCACGGAATACGCAACGGTGGGGCGTTATCCCGGCGCGGATGACGTGCCCTTTGCCGAGGCGCGGCGCGCCGTTGCGTTAGCCCATCGGGTGAGAAAGGCCGTCCGCGCCGCCTTGCCTCGGCAGGTGCTGCGGTCGAGAATGCGTTAGCGGCTTATAACCCTGCCATGGGCCATTCGATCGAGCCCGCTTCCCGTCCGCCATTGCTTCAATCGTCCCCAAGGGAGATATTCTCGGGAGGCCGGTCGAGCGATGAATCATTCGAAGATTGGGCACGGAGTTGCCCGTCTTTGCTATCCCCACTTGGTCTTGTAATCACCATTTTTTCAAGATTGAGGGCCACGCCAGCATTCACATCACGCGCATCTGTACTTTCCGGGAGACGATCTCTTGTCCCCCGCTCGAGTGCCGGCGCGGCCTGCCGATCGGCAATCTCACCAGCGAGTTCTTTGCGAACGTGTACCTCGATCCGCTCGATCATTTCGCGAAGGAAATTCTGCGAGCGCCTTACGTTCGCTATGTCGATGACTTCGCCCTGTTTGATGGTGACCCGGATGTGCTTGCGAGCTGGCGGGGTCGCATCGAGAAATTTCTGGTCGGTCGGCGGCTGGTCGTGCATCCAACGAAAACGCGGACGATCGATACCAAGGCTCCGACCGGCTCCTTGGGCTTCGTGCTGCCGGGCTTCGAAGGCCGTGATCGTTGCGGCCAACGCGTGCTGCGCGGTGGCGCCTGGAACAACAACCCCAGGAACGTGCGCACTGCCAACCGCAACAGGAACGACACCGCGAACCGGAACAACCACAACGGTTTTCGTTTTGCCAGTACGCCTGCGCGCCAGAGCCGCCGCGATCAAGGTTGCGGTGGGCGTGCCAGCAGGGGTCCAGGGCCCGTCATGGTGAGAACGGTTGTGCACGCCCGCGACCCGCACGCGCGCCCGCTTTGAGTCTCGGCACCCGGAGTCTTGGCGTCGGGAGCGGCGGGCGCGGGATGCGTTGTGGGTGAGGAAAGTCCGGTAGGTCGGACTACGTTTCGCTAACCCGACTGACGATGTGGCTTGGCGTGATCGCGGTGGTGGTGATCATTGAACGCGTTTGTCGATCTACGGCGTAACGCGTTACGATCGATGGATTAAACCGACGGTACGCCCCGGCAGCAAGATGGCAGGCACGCCGACTCCGCCCGCCGAGCGAATGCGGCGCGATCGTGCGCGTCGCCGGGCGGCCGGGCTGCGGCTTGAGCGGCGATGGGTTGCGGGTGACCAGACAGCGGCGCCCTTTTCCGATCACCAATTGCTCGAGCTACGCAGTCTTGCACTGCATGGGGCGATCGCGCGAAAGGTACGCGCACATCCCGAGTTGATCGATCGTGCGCGCGCCAATCTCGACCCGATGCGCCGCGCTCGCTGCGCGTCTCGATGGAAGCCGATCTTTATCCCGCAAACAAACCGGACCTGGCTGAGCTCGTCGACGGATCGATCGGCGAGGGCTCTCATTTTCACGAACAGTTCGGCTACTACGCGCAAGGTGTCGGCCCCGAGACCGCGATTCTGCCCACCGGCTGGGAGCGCCGGCTCGTCCCGATCGAGAACGCGAATACCGGCGGCGTCGAAGGCTTGTGCCTCGAGTTTCACGATCTGGCGATCGAAAAGTGCGTCGCTGGTCGCACGAAGGACCTCGCATTCCTGCGCGAGTTGGCGCGACTTCGGCTCATCAAGCGGGCCTCGCTTCTCACGCGGCTTGCCGAGACAAGTCTCGACCCACCCGTTCGCGAAGCCGTGAAGGGGCGCATCCATCGGGCCTTCGCCATCGCACCCAAGCGAACAGTCCGGTAGGTCGGATTCGCGGAGCGGCAAACTCCGTAAGGAAGGCATCGCGTGTGAAGCGCCTGGACTTCGCTTCGCCCGAGCGATACGCTTGGCACGATCAAACATCGAGGAGAAACGTCATGCAACGAAGCGATGTACGCATTCAAGCAACCGGCGGCGGTGAATTCGACTGTTACGTCGTCGCCCCTGAAGGAAACAAGAAGGTGCCGGCGATCGTGCTCGCCTCGGCGATCCACGGCGTGACCGACACGCTTCGCGCGATGGCCGATGAATTCGCGGCGCACGGGTTTCTCGCCGCCGCGCCCGATCTATTCTGGCGCACAGTGCCGGGCCCCTTGTCGCGCGATGATCCGCGCACTACCAGCCGGGGACAGCCCCGCCTTGAGGTCATCAAGACGGGCGAGTCCGACATGATCGATACCCTGGCGCTGGTGAAAAAGCATGCGCTTTGCAACGGGCGCGTCGCGGCGATCGGATATTGTTTCGGTGGCCCTTACGCGACGCTTGGTCCCGCACGGCTTGGCTACGATGCCGGCATTTCATGCCACGGCACGCAGATGCTCGATTACATCGGCGCGCTCGAAGGGTTGAAGAAACCGGTGTGCATCATCTGGGGCGATCAGGATCATGCAGCACCGGCACCGGTACTCGACGCCTATCGAACCGTCACCTCCCGCATGCCGAATACCGAGCTGCATATCTTTCCGGGCGTGCAGCACGGCTACATGTTCAACGACAATCCGAAGGCCTTCGACGCGAAGACCTACGCATTCTCCGTGGGGAAGGCGCTGGCGATCCTCGAAGGGCTGCGGGCCAATGTGTAGAGGGGCCGAAAGATTTCGATCGACGGTATTGACTCGGCGCATAAGCACCGATAAAGTTCGCGCCCTTGCACCAAACCCATTGATACGAACGCCATGAAACTCCATCGCAATGAACAGTTCAGCACGGCCAAGCGCCCACATGCGCTGCGGCCGGAGCCGTTCGTCGCCGGGAGGCGATCGGGATAGAGAGTGACTCTCCCCCTGATCGACGAGGCCCGGCGCGGAATCACTGCCCCGGGCCTTTTTGTTTCGGTGCACCGTGCAGTGCATACACCGAAATGCGTTGTGCTCGTTGTGCCACCGATTGATCACCCCGATTTGGCTGGAACCCTTCGAAACCGTAGGTACGAAATGAATCTGATAGCGATCCATATGCCATTACCGCCACGGGCACGTGACGGTCGACTTGCGCTCGCCGCGTTGATCGCGTGTGCCACGAAGGAGACGTTCGCGCATCCGGAGACGAAGGCATCGGCCATTCGGGAGAAGCGTTTAATGTAGCCCACTGCTACGACAAACGAAAGCCCGGATGTGCACACAGCACCCGGGCTTTTTTGTTGCCCGATCGATTTGACGTTCGACCCGCGCCGGCACTTTGCCGGACCACGCGGCTGCTCTTTGACAACTTGGCTTGGTAGCGCGGCTCGTCGCAAGGCGAGCCACGGGAACTGCTCGACTTCGGGTGAGGTCAGCGGAAGAGCTTCGTCGTCCGAAGGCGATGGTCGGCGGTTCGAATCCGCCCGGGGGTACCAACAACACTTGGCGCGTAACTCAATCGGCAGAGTAGCGCACTCTTAATGCGAAGGTTGCAGGTTCGCATCCCACCCGCTCCGCCAAATCTCTTGGCGCAAAGGAGCGAACCAACTGCTTGGCTCGCGCGTTGGATGCGAAGGGTTTGGCGATGCTTCGAAGGAGCCGCCAAACCGCGGCCGGCGGCACGTCGGCGATGCCTGCCGCGCCAACCAGCACCCATAGGAGATCATCATGAAAACGAAGCAGCCGGTCGCTTCGACGGCACGCTCCGCGACTTCTACGAGCGGTAGCACGACGCCTTTTTAGCCAATCTGGTGATGGCGCCGGTATGAAGCACCGGAGAGCTCGGTTCGAATCCGAGGGAAGGCACAGTGGTGGTCTTGGTGTAGTGGCAGCACATCGGGATGTGGCCCCGAGGGTGCCGGTTCGATTCCGGCAGATCACCCCAGAAAAATTCAATAGCCAGAAAGAATTCGTCGCAAGCGCGTCGACAGCGGGCGAGGCTCGTGAGTCCTCCCTGGCGCGCACGGGTCTGAAAATCGACTCATGCGCGTACCGCGGCGCGGGCGCGATGGATGTTCGCGGGCATAGCTCAGTCTGGTAGAGCACGAACGGTGCTTGGCGCCGTTCGGGGTCGCGGGTTCGAATCCCGTTGTCCGCGCAGTGTTCCATAGCTCATCGGGTAGAGCAATCGACTGATAATCGATCGGTAGCGGGTTCGAATCCCGCTGGAAAAATGAAGGTGCACGAAGCAGTACCCGAGGCCGGCTTCATGTCGTCGATTCGCAATTCGGGATCGCCCTCACCACCCGTCCGGATCGGCATCGCGGCATGCGCGATTGAATCGAGCGAGCAACAGCCAAGCGTCATGCACGATCGACGCAAGGCGCAGCTCGACTCCTTCGTCGCGCTCCATGGTGCCCACCGTTCGCGCGGGAAGCCAGCCTCACCAATTTTTTGGGAACCGGGGTCCCCATTCATGACGCCGGAGAAAGGAGTGCAATCATGTTGTTTCGTCGTAAGTTTCTAGTGAAGAAAGATGAGCGTGCATTGCTCCTGCGTGAGGGCGACTTCATGCGGGTTCTTGGCGCTGGAGAGCACATCTACTTCGATCCGCTGCGCAAGCTGTCGGTTGAAGTGTTCGCGCTCGCGACGGCGCGGTTCGACCATCGTTTGGCAAGCTATATCGCCCAGGCGGAGCCAGAGCTCGCCGCGCGTGAATTCCACGTGATCGAGCTTGGCCCGACCGAAGTTGGACTGCGCTATGAGAACGGTGTCTTGACCGAGGTGCTCGCACCGAATACGCGCGCACTCTTCTGGCGCGGCTATGTCGGCCAGCGCTTCGTGCGGTCCGACATTGCCAACGACTTCGCGGTCGCGCCGTCGCTCGCGCCGCAGATCGCCATGAGCGTCGCGGCGGTTGGGCGCAGTGGCGTGAAAGTGGCCGGTGCCGAGAGCGTCTTCACCGTGCAAGTGGCGCAGGATCATGTTGCGCTCTTGTATGTCGATGGCAAACTCGACCGCCAGCTTACTGCCGGGATGCACGCGTTCTGGCGCTTCACTCGCGAGCTTCGCGCCGAGCTGGTCGATTTGCGTATGCAGGTGATCGATGTCGCGGGTCAGGAAATTCTGACGCGCGACAAAGTTGCGCTGCGCGTGAATCTCACCGCTGGTTACCGCTTTTCGGACGCTGAACAGGCGTTCGCGAAGCACGCAAAGCCGACCGAGTTTCTGTACAAGGAACTGCAGTTCGGTCTGCGTGCCGCGATCGGTACCCGTACCTTGGATGAGTTGCTGGAAGACAAGGGGGTCATCGACGCGATGGTCGCCGAGCACATCAAGCGGCGCGTTCCTGGCTTCGGTCTGGAGGTCGAGTCGATCGGGGTGAAGGACATCATCCTGCCGGGTGAGATGAAGACGATCCTCGCGCGGGTCGTGGAGGCGGAGAAGATCGCGCAAGCGAATGTGATCCGCCGCCGCGAAGAAACCGCCGCGACGCGTTCGCTCCTGAACACCGCCCAGGTGATGGAGAAGAGCCCGATCGCATTACGTCTGAAGGAACTGGAGTCGCTGGAAAAGGTCGCCGAGAAGATCGATAAGATCTCGGTATTCGGTGGCCTCGATGGCGTGCTGAAAGATCTGGTGAAGCTGCGCTGATGTTGGCAGTCGCCGGGATTGTCTGGAACCGCCGGGCGAAACCCCGGCGGTTATTTGCGAGTCGATAGTCTGGTACCTGATGCCCAGTTCGCGCAGCGGAGCCCTGCGACGCGAGCGAATTCTGCTTCGTTGTTCGTCACGAGGACGAGGCCCTCGGCGAGCGCGTGCGCCGCGATCCACAAGTCGTTGTTACCAATCGGGCGCCCAATGGATTCAAGGGTTGCACGGATCTTGCCGTATTGCTCGCCTACTTGGGAATTCAACGGCAACACCGGAATCAAATCGGCAAGCTTGCCCAACGCCTCCCGTGCCCGCGCCGACTCGCGGCTCTTTTCTGCGCCGAACGCAAGCTCGCCCCAAGTGACTACCGACATCGCAACGTCGCCTGGTGCGAGTCGCTTGAAGCGAGCAAGGACCTCCGGAGGACGCTGCTTCGTGATGTAAATACAAATGTTCGTGTCGAGCAGAAACTGCGGCATCAGAGTTCCTCGCGCCGCTGTGGCGGCGCATCGCCGCGTCCTTTCTCCATGAAATCGTCGGGCAGGCTTGCAAGCAGGTGGAACGCATCAGCGAGTGAGCTACGCCTTGGCGTGAGGACGATGTCATCGCCGCGAAAGGAAATTTCGACCTCCTTCGCGGCGATGCGGAATTCCTTGGGAAGTCGAACCGCCTGACTATTACCTGATTTGAATACCTTCGCGATGGCCATGGCAGAAATCCGCGTCGATCGATATCACCAGTATATACGGTCATGTAGATACATCTATGGAAATCCGAACGTTAGCGTGCTCATGCCACGAATTGGGCCTGGATGGAGCGATTTGCCCACCCACGCGACCGCGACTCTTACGTCGAGCACTATCGCCCATTGCATGGCAACGCCTCAATCGAACTTCAAGTTGGCAATCTTCGCCAGCTCGGCGCCGGTTGCCCGGCTTTTCCGCGCAAATGCCGCGAGCGCTTCGGGCGATCCCCCGGCCGGTGTGACACCGAGCGTTGTGAGGAAGCGTTGCACAAAAGCGGGATCGGCAATCACGCGATTCACCTCCGCGTTCCAGCGCCGCACCGGCTCCCCCGACACACCGCGCGGAAAATAGAGTGCGAGCCAGTTGCGAAAATCGAGGTCGTAGCCCTGCTCCGCGAAAGTCGGCACATCGGGCATTGTCGGTGTTCGCGACGAACCGCTTACGACCGCGAGCACCTTGATTTTCCCCGCAGCTACGAACGGCGCGAACAGCGTCGGCGTGAGGGTCGTCACATGCGTCTCGCCACTCGCTACCGACTGGAGTGCCTGCGGCGAGCCTTTGTATGGAACATGCACGAAGCGTGCGCCCGTTCGCGCTTGCAGCCATTCCATATAGAGATGCGCGGTACTGCCGCTGCCAAGAGATGCCCAACTGAGTGCGTCGGGCTTTGCCTTCGCATACTCGACCAGTTCGCGAACGTTGTTCACCGGCAGTCTCGCATCCACGCCGATCGCCTGATCGAAGTTCACGATATGAACGACCGGGACGAGATCATCCACCTCGAACGGCATCTTCGCGTAGGCGAACGGGTTGAGCGCAACGATGGCCCCGCTCGCCATGCAGATCATGTAGCCGTCGGGCGCCGCGCGGGCGCAGACTTCCATGCCGATATTGCCGTTCGCCCCGGCGCGATTCTCGATGACCACCGGCTGGCCGAGCGCTTCCCCGACCCACTGTCCGAGCGCGCGGCCAAGCGTATCGGGGAGGCTGCCGGGCGGCGAGCTGACCATCATGCGAACAGGCTTGGACGGATAGGTCTGGGCAAACGCCGAGGGGATGACGAATCCAAGCGCGGCCCCAAACGCGAAGGCGAACCCCTTCGACATTCCGGGCCGATAGCTCACCGTCGCCCGACCCGTATCGATTGCACCAGCGATTCGTTGCATGAGCGCCTCCTTGATGGGACAGATCGTGCCACGATCGCCGTGTAGATGCCCGGTGACACCGTGTTGGCGCCAATCGCGTTTCGGATCACCAATCACGTCCGATTCATCGCGCTAAACAGGCATTCGTCGCTGATTTTTTCGCCTCGTCGCAATCCGATCGGCACGACGTTCCGTGCGAGTACCTTTCGTCACTCGATCTACTTGAGGAGCGAATTGTGGACAGTCAAGCAACGATGAGCAAGGTCAATGGGAACGGCAAGCAATCCGATCGAACGACTGGGCTTCGCAGTAGATGCATCGCGGTAGCCGCGGCACTTGTCGGCGCGTTGGTAGGGATTCAAAGCGCCCGTGCCGATGTCATTACCGATTGGAACGAGAAGGCCGTCGCTGCCGGCTATACGGCGCGCTTCTCGCCCGACATGCAATCGCGAGCATTGGCGATCGTCCATATCGCCATGTTCGAGGCGATCAATTCGATCGAACCTCGCTACACGCCGTATCGAAAACGTCTGCCAGCGGAACCCGGCACGTCGCGGGACGCCGCCGCGGCGACTGCAGCCCACTACGCGCTTACCCGCCTGTTTCCCGATCAATCGAAAGACTTTGACAAGGCTTTGCAGGGTTCGCTCGCCGGCGTGGCGGATGGAGCACCCAAGGCGAATGGCATACGGCTGGGAGAGCAGTCCGCAACCGTCATCCTCGCCGAGCGCGCCAAAGACGGCGCCGATGCACCGATTACCTACCGACCGTTCACAGTAGCCGGAAAATACGTTCCCACGATGCTTCCGGCATCGTCCACCTGGGGTGCGGTGCAGCCGTTTGGGCTCAAGAGCGGCAATCAGTTCCGCCCGCCCGCCCCCTATGCGCTCACCAGCGCGCTGTGGGCGAAGGACTATAACGAAGTGAAGACGATGGGTGCGAAGACCGGCTCGGCGCGCACGCCTGAGCAGAGCGACATCGCCCGCTTCTGGGCGTTGACGGGGGCGGCCACGTACAACCCGGTCGCCCGCCAGATCGCGGCGGCGAAAAAGCTCGACCTGCTGGACAATGCCCGTCTATTCGCCCTGGTCGCCATCGCTACCGCCGATGCACCGATTGCTGTTTTTGACGCCAAATACGCCTACGATTTCTGGCGTCCGGTGACCGCGATTCGCAATGGCGATATGGACGGCAACGACGCGACCGAGCGCGACGCGGCATGGGAGCCGTTCATTCCCACGCCGATGCACCCCGAGTACCCGTGCGCACACTGCATCTTTCAGGGCTCGGCGGCGAGCGTGCTGCAAGTGTTGTATGGAGATTCGGTGCCGCGGTTCACCTTGACCAGCACGACCGCACCCGGTGTCACTCGCGGCTTCGAGCGACTGTCCGACTATGTGGCGGAAGTCATCAATGCGCGCGTCTACGATGGCGTGCACTACCGCGCCTCCGGCGAAGTCGGCGCTGCGATGGGTCGCAAGATCGGTGAATACACGGTGCAGAACTTCTTGAAGCCGCTTCATTAAGCGGGCCACCGCGCGAAGGGGACAGCGCTGTATTCCGGGCGTTGACTCTGTCAAGATGCACCTTGGTTCGAAATCGTTGGCAAACCGTGCCGGCGATTTCGTTTCCGGCACCAACAGGGATATCGCGATGCAACTTCGCCTGCCCGATCTTTTTGGCCGCAACGGCGGGCCAGCCGCACGGCGCCAGAATTCCTCGCCGTCGTTGTTTCAGAGCGGCATGATCGTGCTTGCGCTCATCTTCGTGCTGTCCACCCAATTCCTTTTCCAGGTTGAGCTGTACGGTGTCTGGCCATTGCTCGATATCCTCCACGGATGGCTGGACCATCTACTCGACTTGTCGATCGTCGGTGGATGTATTTTTGCTGCCATCGCCATTGCCATTTTGCTGCGTGCGAGATCGAGCGCGGCAGAGCATCTGCTGCTCATGGCATCGATCGCGCTCGGTGCGCTGGCGGGCGAGATGCTGTTGACGCTGCGCGCGCCTCTCCCTCCGGATATCTTTGCCGCTGGAATGTTGTTCGCGAAAGTAGCGCGCTGGGTCGTCGTGGGTGGCCTCGCCTACGCGATCTACATCACTCTGCGCCAAACAGCGCAAGCGGCGGCAGAAGCGCACCAAAGCGGACTCCAGCAAATACAACTTGAGCGACAGATGACGGAAGCGCGCTTGCAGTCGTTGCGCGCGCAGATCGAGCCGCACTTTCTGTTCAATACGCTTGCCAACGTCCATCGTCTCTATCAAACGGACCCTGCATTGGGTCGCACCATGCTCGCGAACTTCGTCGCTTATTTGCGCGCCGCCTTGCCGCAGATGAGGTCGGACGAGACGACCCTAAAACAGGAGGTTGATCTCGCCCGTGCGTACTTGAACGTGTTGCAGGTACGGATGGGGGCACGGCTCCAATTCCGGCTCGATGTGCCGAACGCACTGAACGGACTGCCCTTTCCTCCACTAGCCCTTTCGACCCTGACCGAAAACGCCATCAAACACGGACTGAATCCGCTGCCAGAAGGCGGATCGATCGAGATCCGCGCCAACGTTCAAGACGGCACGCTCAAAGTGGAAGTCGCCGATACGGGTGCCGGGCTGACGCAAAGCAGCGGCAGCGGCGCCGGACTCGCCAATCTGCGCGCACGACTGGCGGCACTCTATGGCGATGCGGCGAGCCTCAGCATCGCGGCCAATCTGCCGCGCGGCATCCGGGCGACGATCGCGCTGCCGATCCGGATTGCTGATGCTTAACGAGATGGCATGACGACGGAGACCTTCATGGAGGGCCGGCGTGCTCCGAACGCGAGTGGCCCGCTGCGATTCCTGGCGTCGCGCGCCGGTTACGGGCTACTCCTCGGCGCATCGATTGCGCTCCTCGAATTCGCCTACTACTATCCGCTCGTCTCTGCGCCCGGCACGCTTGAGGTGTTCTTACTTTTTTCCCTACTCATCAGCTGGTGCGGAGAAGGCGTTCTGCTCGCCGTGACCGTGGCGCTCTTTGAGCTGCGGCAGTCGCTGCGGCCGCTTGGTGCGCGGCAACTGGCGCTCGCCGCGATGGTCGGTTCGATCGGCGGCGTGCTGGCCTGGCAGGCGATCGTGCATTGGGTGCTGCGCGAACAGTTCGGGATGTGGGTGTTGCGGGATTTCGTGGGCCAGCCAGTGAACATGATGGGTATCGCCCTTTATCACGTCTGGCTGATGCTCTTGTTCGGCGGTCTCGTGGTGGCCGCATACTCCTCTCGTCAGCGGCACGCCCGCATGCTTGCCATACTGCGAGCCGCTGAGCTCAGCCGCGAAACGTCGCAACGACGCCTTGCCGATGCGAAGCTTGCCGCGTTGCAAGCCCGCATCGATCCCGCATTTGTTTTCCAGACCCTGACCAAACTCGAACAGTTATACGAGGCCGATCCGCCCGGTGCAGATCGCCTGCTCGAAGAGCTCATCGTCTTTCTCCGGGCGGCGCTCGCCGACGTCCGAGCCGCCGGGGCCGGAATGGTGCGGCCGTTCGTCACGGACGATGCCGTTCCGGTGAAGTAGTGCAAGCGTCAACGTTAATCGATCGAGGAGGGAATATGAAAGTGTCAAACAGCGCGCGCAGAAAATTGTTGCTGGCCGGTCTTTGTGGACTGATCGCTGAGCTCGCCGCGCCCGATGCCGTGGCGCAAGATGCGACCAAGGTCATGCCAAGAGCCTATCGCGTGGCATTTGAAAATGAGCAGTTGCGGGTGCTCGACTTCGTCGGTCGCCCTGGGATGGGTATCTGCGGCGAAGGCATGCACTCCCATCCAGCGCATCTGACTATCGTGATGTCTGATTGGCAGGGCATGGCAAGCACGCCAGGCGAACCCGCCAAGCAGCGGCAGAGAAAATCCGGCGACGTATTCTGGAGCGAGGCCGAGACACACAAGGTCGAAAATACCGGCAAGGCAAATTCCCGAGTGCTGATCGTAGAGCTGAAGACGCCGGGAAAGTCGAAGGCCTGACTTCCCAAGTCGATCGATGACCGGATCAGGCCTTGCATGATGAGTTCTCCCACCGCGATCATTGCCGAAGACGAACCCGTATTGCGCGCGCAGTTGGAGGAATTGCTTAGCGCGGTGTGGCCCGAGCTCGCCGTCGTTGCGGCAGCCGAAGACGGTCTACAGGCGATGCGCGCGCTCGCAGACTATGCACCCGATGTGCTGTTTCTCGATATCCAGATGCCCGGCCTCACCGGACTGGAGATTGCAAGGCATGCGAGTGGGCGATGTCACGTCGTGTTCGTCACTGCATACGACCAATATGCCGTTGCCGCCTTCGAGGCAGGAGCGGTGGACTATGTGATGAAACCACTCAACGCCGCGCGCCTCACGATCGCTTGCGGCCGCGTCAAGAAGCGTTTGCCGGGGTCGCCAGCCGGCCTGGACAACCTGCTCGAAATGCTCGCCAAGCGGGTCGAGAGAGCGCGCCCGTATCTGCGCTGGATCAATGCATCGCAAGGGACCGATGTCCGTCTGATTACCATCGATGAAATCTGCTATTTCCAGTCCGACACGAAGTACACCCGTGCCGTGACAGCGAGCCATGAATCCCTGATCCGCAAATCGCTGAAAGAGCTGTCGGACGAGCTCGATCCATCCCTCTTCTGGCAGATCCATCGCTCGACAATCGTCAATATGAACGCGATCGCCGGCGTAACGCGCGACCTTGCCGGCCACTTGATCGTCAAACTGAAGAGCCGCAAAGAATCGCTGCCCGTGAGCCAGCCGTTCGCGCATTTGTTCAAGCAGATGTAGCCCGCGGTGCGGATCAGCAACGATCCGGTCGGTCGAACCAACCTATTGGCATTGCCGAGCAGGCTGGACGAAGGCATGGGAACATGCGCCGTTGCAAGATTGCCTTCAATCAGACCGGAGCGCCCAATGATCGAAACCCAAACCAATATTCCGACCCGCGCAGGCAGCGTCGACACCTTCATCTGCCGGCCGGACAATGCCGGCCCGTGGCCAGGCATCGTCTTCTACATGGATGCACCCGGCATTCGCGAAGAGCTGCTCGATATGGCACGCCGGATCACATCAGTCGGCTACTGCGTGTTGCTGCCGAATCTTTACTACCGCCATGGCCACGGCACGGTGCTGACACCCGAGACATTCATTGCCGACAGCGACGAGCGCAAACGCATGTATGCGCTGATGCACTCTTTGTCGAACCAGTTGATCGCCGAGGACACCGGCGATCTGCTCGCCTTCATGGACAAGCAACCGTACATTCGCAAAGGCGCGCTCGGTGCGGTGGGCTATTGCATGAGCGGCCCGTTCGTCTCGGTCGCCGGGTATCACTATCCGGAGCGGTTCGCCGCGATCGCTTCGTACTATGGTGTTTCGCTTGCCACCGATAAACCTGACAGCCCGCATCTGCAGGTCGGCAAGATCAAGGGCGAGGCCTATTTCGCTTTCGGCGAAACCGACGAGCTGACGCCGCCCGCGCAAATCGAGCAGTTACGATCGGCGCTGAAAGCGGCCGGCACGCGGGCCACGATCGAGGTCTATCCGGGAGTCGGCCACGGCTTCGCATTCCCGCAGCGGCAAAAGTACAACAAGCCTGCGGCCGAACGCCATTGGGAGCGATTGTTCGCGCTATTCCGTCGCAATCTGAACTAACGACAGCAGCGAGCAGCGCATGTTCCTGCGCAATGCATGGTACGTCGCAACGTGGTCAAGAGATCTCGTTGACAAGCCGATGGCTCGCACGCTGTTGGGCGAGCAGGTCGTGCTGTTTAGAAGTACGGGCGGCGCACCCGCAGCCATCGCCGATCGCTGCCCGCATCGCGCGGCACCGCTCTCCCGCGGTGTATGCATTGAAGGCACGTTGCAATGCGGCTACCACGGCCTTCGCTTTGACACGTCCGGGAACTGCATCCACGTTCCGGGACAACCCCATATCCCCATCGGCGCATCCGTGCGGTCGTATCCGGTGCACGAGAAGTGGCAAGCCGTCTGGATCTGGATGGGCGATCCCGAGCAGGCCGATATCGCCCGCATTCCGAACCTGTTCTGGCTCGACAGCCCCGAGTGGGAAGCGGTGCCCGGCTATCTCCATGCGAAGGCGAACTACCAACTCATTGTCGACAACCTGCTCGATCTCACCCATGTAAGCTATCTGCACAGCACGACGTTGGCGGGGGATCCGC
>JANMUI010000774.1:0-4716 GCA_031391405.1 Betaproteobacteria bacterium | reverse complement strand
CTTTCAAGGTGTTCTTCAAGAAATAGAACACGCCCTCATGCGCTTCTTCTTTCGCCTGCTCATCGGTTTCGGACACATAGACCGACAGCAGGATGCCCATGCGAAACGGATGGAACTTGCCGCCGTAGGATTTGATGATGTCGGCGAAACGATTCGCGGCAGCGCGCGTACCGGCACCATGCGCGCGCGACGAAAGAAAATAGTCGTAGCCGCGCTTTGCCACCTCCTCCATCGTTTCCACCGACAGCGCGCCTGGAATCCAGATGCGCGGATGCGGCCGCTGCTGCGGAAGCGGCCACACATTGGTGTATCGAAGCGGATAGTGCCGGCCTTCATGCACGAACGGACCCGGTTCGGTCCAGCAGCGATGAATGAGATCGATCGCTTCCCAGTACTGTGTGCGGGCCTGTGGTTGCGGAATGTCGTAGTTGAATGCCTCGGGGCCGCCACCGACGGCGAATCCGGCAATGAGCCTGCCATCGCTCATCGAATCGATCATCGCGTACTCTTCGGCGATGCGAAGCGGATTGAGATGCAAGGGCAGAAGATTGCCAAGCACAACCAGCTTCGCCCGTTTGGTGCGTTGTGTGAGAGCGGCGGCAATGATATTCGGCGATGGCATTAAGCCGTAGATGTTCTGGTGGTGCTCGTTCAGGACCAACCCATCGAAGCCGAGCTCCTCGCCATAGACGAGCTGGTCGATGTATTCCTGATAGAGGCCGCGCGTTTTCTCGCGATCCCAAAGCGTATTGGGGACCGTGACCCAGCCAGAGTCGTACTTCTCGTCGAAATCCTTCGGCAGGTGCGGATACGCCATGAAGTGCCAGCAGAACAACTGGACGGGATGCATCGTCTTCTCCCTTTGTGAGTGATTCACAGTCTGTGCCGGGCAAGATCATGAAGTCAGCCCAACGGCAAGCGACCACAGCGGTGGCGTTTTCCCACCATTCCGATGCTCCCGTCAAGAGTATCGTATAGTTGGGTCGTAATCTTGCGACGACCGCGCGCCCGGGACCAGCGTCCGTCATGCGACCCAGGCGCGCCACCCAAAAGGGGAGACACCAACCATGAGCAAGCAGGCGCCGTTGCGCGGCATTCGTCTTATTCTGGCACTCGTCATCGGGAGTCTATCGGCCAGCGCGATCGCGCAGACGAAGATCGATATCGCGATCTTTCATCCGGAGCGTAACGCCTGGAGCGTTGCATTCAAATGGTGGGTCGATGAAGTCGACAAGGCCACGAATGGCCGCGTGAAGTTCAACCCCGCGTACGCCGGCGCACTCGTCACCGCCAATGAAACGCTGAAGTCGGTCAAAGACGGAGCGGTCCCCGCCGGATTCACGTCGGCCGCGGCGATGTCGGGCACCGTCCCCTCCCTTGCCTACCTGGAATCGATCGGCGGCATGCCAGGCGACGTGCAAAGATTCAGCGAAGCCGTTGCTGCGCTCCGCCCGACGCTAGAAGAAGAATTCCGCAAACAGGGTGTCGAGTACCTATGGCCGCAGGGTTCGGGACATCTGATCGTGCTGTGCCGTGATCGCCTGATGAAGAACATCACCGATTGGAAAGCACGCAAAGTGCGCACCGCCGGACGCTGGCAAGGGGAACAGCTCCTGTCGATCGGCGCATCGCCGGTCAGCACGGATATGTCCGAACAGTACCTCGCGCTGCAGAACCGCACCATCGACTGTGCGTTGAGCGTCGCCGTACTGGCTTCCGCGTTGAAGCTCTATGAAGTCGCGCCCAAGATTACCGTGCTGGGTGTGCCGGTGAATCTTTCCTTCTACCTTGTCAACAGGGCCGTCTGGGAGAAGATTTCACCGGAGGATCGCGCGGCCATCAAGCGACTAGGCACCGAGGCAGAGAAGCGCTCCGCGCAACATCTGCACGAGGTGCAGTTGGAAGCCCAAGCGCTAATGCAGACGCAGAAGGCGGAGATCTATACGCTGACCCCGCCGGAGATTGCCGCATTTCGAAATGCCATCGATCCCGGTTTCAAGAAAATGGACGCACAGGGGGGCGCCACAGGAAAACAGATCGCCGACACCGTGAAGCGCTTTTGGTAGCGTGAGCGCACGACACTGAACGATGATCGTTTCATTCCGCGGCGGCCGGCGTGACCGCTGACTGGCTGGATGCGTTCACGCGCTTCACGAGCGCCGTGAATCGCGTATTTCTCACGATTTCGGGAATCGTCATTGCGATGATTCTCGCCACCATCACTTACGACCTCGTGCTTCGCAATGTATTCGACGCGCCGACCTTATGGGCGCTCGACTTCTCGAGGTTTCTGCTTGTCTTCGCCGCGTTCTTCGCCATGGCGCCGACGCTCGAGCACGGCCATCACGTCACGGTCGATCTCGTCGAACAGATGATGAAGCCCGGCCCCAGGCGGATCATGCAGATTTTCGCGCTCGGGCTCGTCCTCATCTTTGCCGCGTTCCTGATGTGGCAGATCACGCGCACCACCATTGAAGCCTTCGAGGACGACAGCCTGTTTCCGACCGTGGTCCCGGTAAAGTTGAAGCACATCTACTGGGTCGGACCGCTTGGCATCCTCCAGTTCATCCTCACTGCCTTTGCGCGGCTCGCGACCGCGATTCGAACGCGGCCCGTCTAGGAAGGATCACTCCGAGTGGACCCGATTGCCGGCTTTTCGATCTTCATGGTGGTGCTTCTGCTGTTCCTTGCCACAGGAACACCGGTGGCCGTCGCAACCGGACTGGTCGGCATCCTTGGTGTGTACCTCTTCTTGCCGACCGGCGCGATCACGCAGCTTGCGAGCATAGCGTTCGCGCAGTCGGCAAGTTTCATTCTGGTCGTCGTGCCGCTTTTCGTGATGATGGGTGAAGCGCTCGCGGCAACCTCGATTGGTCGCGACCTGTTCACAGCGGCGCAGATTTGGCTCCACAGGCTACCTGGGTCACTTGCCGTCGGCACGATATTCGCCTGCGCGATTTTCGGCGGCCCGTGCGGTTCGAGCCCGGTCACCGCCGCGACCATCGGCTCGATGGCCATTCCCGAGATGATCAAGAAAGGCTACAAGCCTAGCCTCGCGTATGGCGTCACCGCGGCCGGCGGCACCTTGGGCATTCTGATCCCGCCCTCTATTCCGATGGTGCTTTATGGTGTCATCACGGAAACATCGATCGGCGATCTGTTCATCGCCGGCATCGTTCCCGGCATACTGATGACGATCATGCTCGCGCTCACCGTGATGGTTCAGGTTTGGCGCGATCCATCGGTCGCGCCGCACGCCCCGATCGCCACCGTCGAAGCGGAGCGTTGGACGTCGCTGAAGGCGGTGATACCGATCACGCTGCTCGGTGTGGCGATCATGGGTTCCATCTACGCCGGCATTGCCACACCGACTGAAGCCGGCGCCGTCGGTGCCCTCGGGTCTCTGTTGATCGCCGCGTGGCTGCGCGCGCTCAATCGCAAAGCGATCGTTCGCATCTTCGACAACACGTCCCGCACGACAGCGATGTTCGTGCTGCTCATCGTCGCGGGATTGTTCAGCGCGTTCGTGCTCGCGCGGCTTGGCATCCCGCAGGCAACGGCGAAGATGCTGGTGAGTCTCGATATCCCGCCATGGGTCATCCTGGTACTCATCAACGTGCTCCTCGCGGTCCTTGGCATGTTCATGGACCCGATGAGTCTGATGGTGGTGATCGTCCCGGTGTTCTTCCCGGCCGTGGTCGCTCTAGGTTACGATCCGGTGTGGTTCGGCGTGATCATCACGATCAACATCGAGATCGCAGCGATTTCGCCGCCGGTCGGTTTCAATCTCTTCGTGTTGAAAACCGTCGTGCCGAACTCGAACATGAAAGACATCATTCATGGTTCGCTGATTTTCATCATTCCGCTCGCGCTCGGGATCCTTGGCCTCATCGCCTTTCCCGATATCGCGCTGTTTCTAGTGAAGCTGATGAAGTAGGCTCGCACCACAATGACTATTCGCATCGTCCGACTCGGTTCCAAGCGCATCGCGGGCGAGGGCATTCGCATCGGCACTGTCCGGCGCCCGCCGCGTGGCGTGCTGAAGAACGACTATGCGAAAAAGGATTGGTACGACGTCTGGTTACCTGAGTTGTCGCCCTCTGCGGACACCGTCAAACGCGTCTTGGCGGCCAATACCGATCCGGCTTGGCTGGTCTTTGCGCGCAAGTATCGCGCCGAGATGAGCAGGCCGGAGCCGGGCCGATTGCTCGACCTGCTGGCGGCGCTGTCCCGTACAACGAATTTCTCGGTAGGCTGTTATTGCGAGGACGAGACGCGCTGCCATCGGTCGATCCTGCGGGTGTTGCTGACGGAGCATGGGGCGGTGGTGGAGTAAACCTCTACCGAGTACAACCTCAGAAATTCACCACGGAGGACGCGGAGGACACAGAGGAAAAACGGGGAAGACGTTGAGGATTGGGCTTCCCCGTTGCGCGTTTCCCGTTGCGCGTTTCCCGTTGCGCGTTTCCCGTTGCGCGTTTCCCGTTGCGCGTTTCCCGTTGCGCGTTTCCCGTTTCCCGTTTCCCGTTTCCCGTTTCCCGTTTCCCGTTTCCCGTTGTTGCTTTTCCTCTGCGTCCTCTGCGTCCCCTGCGGTGAAAATGCATCCCCTGCGTCCTCTGCGGTGAAAATGCCTTACCGACTAAGTCGCGACACTCTTGGCGAAATCGGTACGTCGCCGACGCGGCCGGGCTCCGCGGACGTCTTCGCGGCCGCAAG
>JANMUI010000752.1:0-1209 GCA_031391405.1 Betaproteobacteria bacterium | reverse complement strand
ATGCGACTTCGACCAGTTCAACCGCTCGCTCGCAGCGGGCGCCGAATTCGGTGCGCGATTCGCGCTGGTGCAAGTCGACGATGCAGACTGGGTGCGCCTTCGCGATACGTTCGCGCGCTTTTGCGATCTGGCGGCAACATTCGAAATAACGACGGTGGTCGAATTCAATCCGGCGCGACCGTTGGCGACCTGGCAGCAAACGCTCCAGTTGATCGAGACGGCAGGCAAGTCAAATGCCGCAATCTGCGTCGATCCGTTGCATCTGGCGCGATCCGGTGCCTCGCCAAGTGATTTGCGTGGCATCGAGAGTCGGCTTCTGCCGTACGCACAATTCTCTGACGGCCGGCTCGATCCGCTCAAGCGTCTTCTTCCGGGCGAAGGCGCGCTGCCGTTGCGCGAGTTGCTCGACGTGCTGCCCGCGCAGACGACATTGAGCGTCGAGGTGCCGATGCCGAACGGGTCGCGTTACAATACCGCCGAGTGGGTCAGGCGCGTGATTGAAAAGACCCGCGCATACCTCGTGAATGCGAGCTGAGAGTAAGATTGTCATCCGTTCAAACGGAGGAATCCTCATGGGCAATATGATCAGCTTCAAGCGGCCGGACGGCCAAAGCGTCAACGGCTATCTCGCGGAACCCAAAGAGGGTGCCAAGGCGCCCGGCATGGTGGTGATCCAGGAGTGGTGGGGACTGAACGACCAGATCAAGGGCGTGGCCGACATGCTGGCGAAAGCGGGCTATCGCGCGCTGGTGCCCGATCTGTACCGCGGCAAGGTCGCGGTCGAAGCGAACGAAGCCGAGCACCTGATGACCAATCTGAATTTCGGCGAGGCCGCGGGCCAGGACGTTCGCGGCGCGGTGCAGTACCTGAAGTCCACCGGTAGCGCGAAGGCCGGCGTCACGGGCTTTTGCATGGGCGGCGCGCTGACGCTGCTCGCAGCGGTGAACGTTCCCGAATCCGACGCCGGGGTCGCGTGGTACGGCTTCCCGCCGCTCGAGTACATCGACGCAAGCAAGATCAAGGCGCCGCTCATGGGCCACTACGCGATCGAGGACGTGCCGTTCCCGATCGCCAAGGTGGACGAGCTCGAGACGAAGCTGAAGGACGCGGGTGTGAAATACGAGTTCCACCGCTACCAGGCGAAGCACGCCTTCGCCAACGAGACCGCCGACTCGAAGAAGCTGCCGATCATCGAATACAACCCGCAGG
>JANMUI010000729.1:0-1658 GCA_031391405.1 Betaproteobacteria bacterium | reverse complement strand
ATCGCTTCGTCGAGCTGGTCACACGCATTCCTCACGAAGAAGAACCATTGGCTCTATCCGGACATCGAAAGCGATCGGGCTCGCTTGAAGGAGCTACGAGAAGGGCAATACGCGTCCTGGCGCGCACTGACACAAGCGCAGCTCGAGGATGCCGGTCAACATGAACTTCTCAATTGGGTGGCGCTCGCCGGTGCGATGTCCGCGCTCGGCAAGCGAGTCGAGATCATCGACTGGGTCGAGAGCCACATATTCAACTCGTGCAAGTGCTTCGCCGTGTTTTCTTGATCCGAGTGATCCCGCATAGAATATATCCATCGAGCAAGACGAATATCGAGGAAGATGGCAGTCATGGCGACAAGCGCTGCAGCAGGCATCTGGTCCAACGGCGCGCGCATGGTCATCGTCGTAACAGTTGTCGTCGAGAACTGGTCTGAAGGCAAAGCGCCGACCTATTCGCCGATGACGACCACGCCCAAGCCGGGTGTGATTGACCGTGCGGGTGTGACGTGGTCGCAGTACGGTGGCCGTGCCGGCGCGTGGCGGTTGCTTCGCATCCTGGACGAGCACAAGGTGCCGGCGACGTTCTGCCTCAATGCACGCACCGCCGAAATGCATCCGGATCTTGCCAGGCAGATTATCGATTCGGGCCACGAGGTCGCAGCGCACGCGTATCTGCAAGACGAAGTGCTCTCGATCATGCAACCGGACGAAGAGCGCGCAGTGATCCGGCGCTGCACCGATGTCTTGAAGAACGCGACCGGCGAGCGGCCAAGCGGCTGGATAAGCCCGACCATGGCGACGACTGCACACACTGCCGACTTCCTCGCGGCCGAAGGCTACCTTTGGCATGGCGACTACAACAGCATCGACCTGCCCTGCCGCGTCACCACCAAGCACGGCCAGATAGTCGCGCTCCCGCACAGCGACTTCGCCGACAACCGCGTGCTCCGAGCCGCACCCCGCGATTTCTTCCAGTGCTACAAAGACACCTTCGACTATCTGTATGCCAAGGAGCCGTCGGGGTATCTCAACATCACCTTGCACGGTCACTTCGGCGGCCGCCCGTTGATCTCGGCGGTGTTCGATCCGTTGCTCACCTACATCAAGGGACATCCCGACATCTGGCTGGTCCGCCATGACGAGTTGGCGCGGTACGTCATGCAACATGAGCTCGACGAGATCAGCTACAAGGAGCGATTCTTCTCCAGTACGGCGCGCGGAGCATGACGGTGGTCAACGTTCGCGCCGTTGCATTGCTTTGCTTTCTCATCGTTGCGCCGTTGCCCTCCGGTGCGCAGGAGGCTTACCCGAATCGTCCTGTCCGGATGATCGTGTCGTATCCGCCGGGCGGTGTGGTGGATCTCGTCGCGCGTACGCTCGGTGCCATGATGCAGGAGTCGCTCGGGCAATCCGTGGTGATCGACAATCGCCCGGGTGGCGCCACCATCATTGCCACCGAGATCACATCCCGTACAATGGTGGCGCGCTGGCGCTCAATGAGGTGTTATCGGGCCAGATTGAAGGCATCTTCGTGGCGTTGTCCACCGCCGTTCCGCATGTGAAATCAGGCAAGCAGAAGATGCTGGCCGTGGGAACCCCGAAGCGCTCTATCCTCGCACCAGAGGTTCCGACAGTGGCCGAATCCGGCTATCCGGGAT
>JANMUI010000687.1:0-9485 GCA_031391405.1 Betaproteobacteria bacterium | reverse complement strand
GGCCTACGTTGTTCGCAGGTCTATCGAAGTATGTCGACTTGAAGCTTGTGAGTCGCCTGGAGTTCGGCTCGGGCGCGGTCGCGATGCGGTATGAGCCGAGAAGCTAGCCTTCCCATGACGTGGACGCGGCCTAACGAATAAGGTTAGATCGTGCGAAGCCACGATCTGAACCGTTTGTTGGACGAGCCCGGCCCCTGAGCGCGGGGCTGGCTGGCTAGAAAATATGTATTGGGGAAGTACAACCTGCTGCTCAGCCAGCAGTTGCATAGCTTGTCAGCGGGGCTGGGCTTTTTCGCGCTTATCGGGTCCTCAGTACTGTGGGGAATCTTGTTCCGAAGATATCCAAGCCTGCGGGGGCTTAGCCTGTTCTCCGTCGGTTGCGGTACCGCGGGTTTGGTGTTCGTGTTGCTCATCGTATCAAGCGCCGAGCTCAAAGCGGGCACAGGTTTGTACGAGCGTCTGTCGTCTGGCGTGCTGTCTCTTTGGGTGTTGGCGTTTGCGGTTAGGCTGTGGCGGCTGGAGGGGAACAGTATCTCGGCCGCAGGTGGCTAACCCTGCCATGCAATGAACAGTCACCAGCGGGATTCGCCCGCCGGTTCCTGCCGCTGATGGCAGTCGTTGATCGCGCAGCTAACGGCGCCACGATCGCCTTCGCCGTAAATTTGCTATCGTCACGTGACAACGAGATTCAGGGGCACAAAGTGAAAGGGATATTGCGAACCGTCCTTGCTTTACAGTTGCTCACCGCCAACTACGTTGTGGCTGCTGATGGAGAACCTCCTATCGAATTGAGAGGCTATCTGCGTAGCCTCTGTAGCGTGGGTCAAGGGTCGGAACGAGGAGGGTTGTCGGGTTCGCCAAGCTCGACGGTCTCCGCGTGCCTACTGGGGGCCGATCGTGCCCCTCTCGTGAGCAGCCATGAGAGCGGCTCCGTTACCCATTCCAAACAGGCAAGCTGCCAAATCTTCCTGGCGGAAGCGCCGCCATTCGGAGTAGCCGTTGGAGGCAAAGAGGATGCGATTCTTCTGGCAGGCCTGTCGCTCATCGGCGCTGCTTACAACGTGAGCAAGAGCGGGCATTGGTGTATCCCTCAGAAGTGAGCAAAGAATGCGAAGTATGCTCATCGACCCAAGCGCAGCCTAGCCAGCAATTCGAGGCGCACCTTCGCAAGCGTGGTTCGCTGGGTGTGGAAACACTTTAGGGCGCCTCGAAAAATTCGTCATTCCCGCGAAGGCGGGAATCTAGGCTTTTTGGAATGCCCGATGAGTCAATAGCCTCTGGATTCCCGCCTTCGCGGGAATGACGGAAAATTTGAATTTTTAAAGGTACCCTTTAGTCGTTTCAGCGTTCGTGTATGCGGACAATCATTGATGCGATGCGCGATGCACGATCGGCAGGCGGACGCCGGCCCGCAGAGCGTGACCGAATCGATATGGTCCAAACGAATCCGTCCCGTTTTCTCCCGCTCGTGCAGTCCACCGCGCGACATGGTCCCTAAAATACGCCGGGGCCTCCTGCCAGTCCGCCTCTAGCGGTCTCGTCTCTTGAGTGCGAGCCGGTGCGCTGCGACTGTTGATCGCCGCGGCGTATGCCTGATCGGACCGGTGGCGTCTCCACCATGGCTTCTATAGCTCAACGGTAGAGCAGCCGGGGCAACCCGGCGGTTGAAGGTTCGATTCCTTCTGGTAGCACCAAGCTGGAAACTTGGCTGTTCGCAGCCCTCGCAGTACCCCGGGCCGTCTCGAGCGCGCGTGGCAAAACCGCGCACGCACCGGAGCGCGTGCTTTGTGCATCGGCAGGTTCGACGTACGCGGTATGGCAACAGTCACGCGTCAGAAGCGTGCCGGCGTTGCGCTGGTCCGCAAGAATGAACGCGGCCTCCTCATGCGGCGCGGCGACTTCGATACGATCCTGGAACCGGGCGAGTATGTATTCTGGGATCCGCTGCGACGCGTGACCGTCGAGCAATTCGATCTCAATACCACGCGCTTCGAACACCGGCTTCGCGATTTCATCGTCGATGCCGATCGCGAGCGCGCGTCGAAATATTTTACCGACGTGAAGCTCGATTCCACCCAGGTCGCTCTCGTGTACGAGAACGAACGGCTCGCCGCAATCCTCGCTCCCGGGACGCGATCGATCTATTGGAAAGGATTCGTCGCGATACGTGTGGAGGTGATCGATATCGGCGAGCAATTCACGATCGCGCCCGTGCTTGCAACGACAATCGCGCAGGCCCGCGGTGCGGAAGGGACAGGCGCAGACGCCGTGCAAGCCCTTGAAGTTCCGGAGCATCACATCGCGCTGTTCTATGTCGATGGCAGACACGTCGAGACGCTCGCGCCGGGCCGTCATGTCCATTGGCGGTTTCATCGCAACATCCGTGCCGAGGTCATCGACCTTCGCATGCAGAATGTCGAAGTGAGCGGTCAGGAGATTCTCACCCGCGACAGGGTCTCGCTGCGCGTCAACCTGTCGGCAAGCTATCGCGTGGTCGACCCGGTACTCGCTCACGCCAAACAATCGAAGCCACTCGATTATCTGTATCGGGAGTTGCAATTGGGACTGCGCGCGGCGGTCGGCACGCGCACGCTCGATGAGTTGCTCGACGACAAGAGCGTCATCGATCAAGTCGTCTCCGAACATGTGCGTGCCAAGATCGATGGCTACGGCATGGAGCTAGTGAGCGTCGGTGCAAAGGACATCGTTTTGCCGGGCGAGATCAAAGCGATTCTCAGCCGCGTCGTCGAAGCGCAGAAGGCCGCCGAGGCGAACGTCATTCGCCGTCGCGAAGAAACCGCGGCAACGCGATCGCTGCTCAATACCGCCAAGGTGATGGAAGACAATCCGACGGCGCTCCGCTTGAAGGAGCTGGAAACACTCGAGAAGGTAACCGAGAAGATCGACAAGATCTCGGTGTTCGGCGGGCTCGACAGCATTCTCGATGGGCTCGTCAAGATGAAACGGTAGGGATCCGGGCCGGCCGCGTTCCTTTGATGTGACTAACGCGGCCCGTTGAGCGACAGGATATCCAGGCCGATCTGTCTTCCGATGCGGTCGCCCGCCTTTACGGGATCTTCACCGTTCGCGGCGCTATTGGACATCGAGACCTGGGACCCCTCCATCGATGCACGCCCCAAGCCGATTCGGGCGCGGTTTGGAGACTCGGATGCGAGCGCCATGACGGTCCGGATCGCCGCATCGACTGCGCACTCAATGCATGGATGCGTGGAACCTCTGCTTGCCTGCTTGATCCTGTCTGTTGAATAGACCCTGCTCGCTGCCAAGGAAGTCAATGCGTAGATTCTTGCGCGCTCGATGGGCTCGTGGGATGCCGATGCGACAAGCCGTCTTACCCCGGACTGCCATGCCTCGGCGGCCGTCGCGAATTCCTTGGCGGCCGCGCGTTGTTCCGTACCCGCGGTCGGGAATTCTGCGCCGTACACCGGCCCATCGATCGGCGACAAAGCGTACACGGTACCGCCGAGCTGCCTTCCCCATATGCGCGCCCGCGAGGCCGCGTCCGGATCCGGACGCGCTGCGAGGAATCGCTCGAGGGCTTCGTCCAACGCGTCCTTGCGATCAGGATAGAGTTGCGTGAGTACGTAATGCGCCGCTCCCACCCCTTCGATCTCGCCTGAAGGGCCCAGGGGCCGCGCGGGCTTTACCAGGAATCGCGGCTCGTATCGGCCGACGATGAAATTTATGAAACGCTCGGTCTGCCGCGTTCGAAACCGTATCGACTACAGCTTGCGCCCCGAGTACCGGCCCTCGTTCGCGCTCGAATCTTTACTCTTGTCTTTTGCGTCACCGGGAATGGTGACGGCGTTGGACGGTAAATGCGCTGGGCGATCGCGGGCCGCTTCAGCGCCAGCTCGATACCGGGTCGTAGCTGAAAATATTCTTGTAGACGGATTTGGTCGTCGTGCCGTACTTCCTCAAGTACACCCATTCGCGACGCAAGCGATCGAGCGGCGTGGTGAGCTTCTTGAATCCGACCTCGGTGCGGGAGTAGGCCTGGATGCGCGATGCGCGCGGCTTGCGAATCGCTTCATAGCCGGCGAGTGCGCGCTCGGCGTCGTCACGGTACTCCGCCAACCAGCGTGCGAGGATGTAGCTGTCCTCGAACGCCATCGCCGCGCCTTGGCCGAATGTGGCGAGCATCGCGTGTGCCGCATCACCGAGTAACGTGACGCGGCCCTTGGTCCATTGCGCGGCATGTTCGCCCGAGAACTGTCCCCATTTGTAGACTTTCGTCGCTTTGCGCAGAACCTGCCCCACCGCCGCGCCGGCATCCGGAAATGCGGCCAGCATCTCCTCGGTCGTGCTGGGCGTGGACCACGACTCCTCGGTCCAGTTCGGTTGCCGGCGCACCGCGACGATGTTCACGAACGACCGCTGCCGCACGTAATAGCTGATGACGAATCCCTCGCGCGTTGCGCCGGTCCAATGCGTGACATTCCCATCGTGAATGTCCGGGGGCAGCTCACTGGTCGGCACCAGGGTGCGCCAACACATCGTCCCGACATAGCGGGCGCTCTCGCCACCGAAGAGCTGCTTTCTCACCGCAGAGCGAATGCCATCGCATCCGATGACCACATCGGCCTCTGCATGCGTGCCGTCGGCGAAGGAGAGCCCGACCGAGTGTGGCGAGAGCTCTACGCCCACGCAGCGTTTGTTGAGCTGCACGGTGGAAGACGGCAATGACGTGGCGAGCAAATTGTGCAAGTCGCCGCGATGGACAACGTAGTAGGTCGCGCCATAGCGATTCACCGACTGTTCGAGTGGCACGCGATTCAACAGGCGCCCGTCATGCCAGTCGCGCCAGGCGATGCCTGCGGGCTCGTAGCTCACCGCATGCAACTGATCCTGCAGTCCGAGCGCCTTGAACACCTTTACCGCATTCGGGCCGATGTTGATGCCCGCACCGAAATCGCCGAGCTCGGCGGATTGCTCGAACACCTGCACATCGAATCCCTGTTGGGTGAGCGCCCGTGCGGTTGCCAAGCCGCCAAGGCCCGCGCCGATAATTGCAATGCGTTTCGTTGTAGTCATTGTGTAGGGGACACGATAATTCCAATGGGTCTTTCAAACGGGTCTTTCAAACGGGTCTTTCAAACGGGCCAGGACCAACCCGGCCCGGACGGATTCTCGAGGACTGATGCGCTGCCTGAATCGTGGAGCCAATCGGGAAGGTACATGACTTCGGTACCAATCGGGATCTTGAGCGGGCCGCGGCGGCTCGGGTGTAGGATCGGTCGCCGCGCGCCGACCGCGCGCACACGACAAGGAACCGGGATCGCCATGTTCACACGGCATGCTGGGCGCATTGCCCGTCGGATCGTCTTCACCCTGCTCGGATTCGGCCTTCTCGTACCGATGGTCGGCGCGCAATCGTACCCTGCCAAGCCGATCAAGCTGATCGCGCCGTATCCGCCGGGCGGCGGCGTTGATACCGTCGCGCGCGCGCTCGCCGAAAAGCTCGCGCCAAGCCTCGGCCAACCGGTGACGGTCGAGAATCGGCCCGGTGCCGGTGCCACGATCGGCGCCGACGCGCTGGCGAAGAGCGCGGCCGATGGCTATACGCTGATGCTGGGGAGCGTGCTCGACTACTCGATCGCGCCGCACTTTCATAGGAATCTGGGTTTCGACATGCGCCGCGACTTCGTCGCGATCGTCGAGGTCGGCTTCGGAACGATCGGACTGGTGGTCGCACCGAACTTGGCCGCGAGCTCGGTCAAGGAGCTTATCGCGCTGGCGAAAGCGAAGCCCGGTCAACTGAGCTTTGCGTCCTCGGGGACGGGTGGGCTCATTCACCTCAATGGCGAAATGTTCAAGCAGATGGCCGGTGTCGATCTCTTGCACGTACCCTATAAGGGCTCGACGCAATTTCAACCCGATCTCTTGGAAGGCCGGATTCCGCTGTCGATCGACAACGTGCTGGCGCATCTGGCGCAGGTGAGGGCCGGGAAGCTGCGCGTGCTGGCGGTGGCCAGTCGCGAGCGCTCGCCGCTGTTGCCTGACGTCCCCACTATGGCTGAAGCCGGCCTGCCGGGCTTCGAGTCGGCGACCAACTACACGTTGTTCGCGCCGGTCGCCACACCTAAAGAGATCGTCGCGTTGCTCAACAAAGAGACCAACGCAGCAATTGCGCAGGCCGATCTGCGCGAGCGTCTATTGAAGCTTGGCATCGTGGTCACCGGTGGCACCACCGAAGCGGTGCAAGCGCGCGTGCCCTTCGAGATGACGCGATGGGCCAATGTCATCAAGGCGGCGAACATCAAGCCGGAGTGATTCGTTGAATCTGCGAGGTTCCCGCGAAATCCCACATGCCTGCGTGACGCTGCGGACGATCCCCTTATCCACAGAAGACGAACCGCATTATTGAAAGATCGTCCTCGAGCGGGCCCGCGCCGCGCAACGAGCGCGCGAGCGCATTGAGTCTCAATGGGTGATCCTTAGGTTCTGGCGTGTCGGCTTCACGCCAAAAAGTCATGACCACACCGATCCTTCATCACTACGATTTTTCCCCGTTCGCGGAGAAGACTCGTCTGATATGCGGCCTGAAGAAGTTGCACTGGCGCTCGGTCATCGCGCCTTCGGTGATGCCGAAGCCGGACCTCGTTGCGCTTACCGGGGGTTATCGTCACATTCCGGTTCTGCAGATCGGCGCGGATGTTTATTGCGATACGCGCACGATCGCCCGCGAGTTGGATCGCCGCTTTCCGTCACCACCATTGATGGATCCTCACACCCGGGGGATCGCGATGGCGGTCGAGGCGTGGGCCGAGCGGGATCTGTTCTGGCCGATCGTCCGATATGTGTCGGGCGTCAATGCCGAGACTGTCGATCCGCAATTGCATGTCGATCGCGCGATGATGCGTGGCAAAGCGGCGCCGTCGATCGGCCGCCTCAAAGAAGTGGCGCGACGCAATCTTGGCTTGGTACGCGCGGCGCTTCCGATCGTCGAGCAGATGCTTGCGCATGGCAGGCCCTGGCTGCTTGCGGATACCCCAGGACTCGCGGACTTCGCGACGTATCACGGTCTCTGGTTCCTAGGTGCGCTGGCCATCGATTGTTCCCACGAGCTCGATGCTTATCCCGCGACACGGGCCTGGATGGCGCGTGTCGCCGCAATCGGCCACGGCACAGAGGAGGCGCTCGCGGGGTCGGAAGCGCTTGCGATCGCGGCGCGCGCTACGCCGGAACCGTTGCGCCCATCGATCGACGACGATGCCTTGCCCCCGCTCGGCAGTCGCGTGGCGATCCGCCCCGACGACTACGCAACCGCCAGCGTCGAGGGCATGCTGATGCAGGTTGAACGGGACGATGTCGCGATCCTGCGGGGCGATCCGTCACTTGGCGAGGTGATGATGCACTTCCCGCGGATCGGCTATACGATCAAGGAGATGCGTACTGAGTGACTTAGCTCAGCAATCGTCCAGCAAATCGGATTCGCTGATCACCGGGAGGCGCGAATGAATCGACTGCGAGCGATCTTTCCATCGGCACGGGCCGTCTATCCGGACCGGGAAGTCGAATTGCGCACCGCCACCTTGCGGAAATTCTGCGGCTCGCAAACCCAACTGGAATTCGGCTATCCGACCGCGGCGACGACATTCAAGCGCGATCTCACATGGGCGGATTTCATTGCGGCGATTCCCGCGTTCGTCGCCGCCGCCAAGGACGCCGAAGCCGATGGGTGCGACGGCGTAATGGTTCACTGCGTCTACGATCCGGGCTATGACGAGATCCGCCGCACCGTGCGCATTCCCGTGGTCGGCTTTGGTCAATCGGTATTCAATGCCGCAGCACAGATCGCGCCGCGCTTCGGCATTATCGCCCCCAATGATTCGTTGATGAAAGAAGCCTATGACGTCATGGATCACTACGGCGTGAGAAGTCGACTGGCGTACATGGAACCGCTCAACATCCAGCTTACTGAAGCGCATGAACGTGGCGCCGAGCTGCGCAAACGAGCGATCGATATTGCCCGTCGTTGCAAGGAGCATGGCGCCGGCGTCGTCATTCCATTCGGCCTCGCGCTGATTCCCACGCATCTTCGCACTGAGGAGATTCGCGAAGGCGCTGGCATTCCGGTCTTGAATCCGGCGCAGATCGGTATTCGCGAAGCCGAGATCATCATGGAGGCGGTCCGCTGATGGCGAGCTCGAGCGCCGATGTCGTCGTGATCGGCGCGGGATGTGCCGGATTGTGTGCCGCGGTCGAGGCCGCCGCGCTGGGCCTGAATGTGGTCGTAGTCGAGAAGCTGGATAGTTCGCTGCTTTCGTCGACAGCCGCATCCGGTGGCTATTTCGGGTTCGTCGATACCGACCTGCAGAGGAAGCAACGCATCCTCGATTCGGCAGCGTCATTCCGCCAAGATATGGAAATGGCGGGCGGCGGGAAGTCGGACCCGGCGCTGATCGAACTATTCCTCGCCCACCAAATCGACACCTACTACTGGTTGCAGGAATGCGGGGTCAATTTCTGGCAGGTGGACATGGGTATCGGCATGAACGTGCCGCGATGCCACGCCACGGATTCGCAGCGTGTTCTCGAGGTGCTCTCGCGCAGAGCGACGCGACAAGGCGTCACGCTACGTTATAACTGGCCGGCAAGCGCGCTCATCCGCGATGGCAACGGGTACCGGGTTGCGTGGCCCGATGGTGATGCGCTGATTGCGCGAACCGCGGTCGTTCTTGCGACGGGCGGATTCTCCCGGAATCCGGAGCTGCTTGGGCGATTCGCGCCGGGCCTGGAGCGCGCCCGCATCGTCGACGGTGGATTGGGTGCCACCGGCGACGGCATCATCATGGCCGAGGCATTGGGCGCGCAATTTTGCAGCATGGAAAGCGTCAAGCCGAATTTCTTTTCCTATGCGTTTCGCGAAGCGCGGGAGAACGCACCGGATCGCTTTCAACATGACACGCCGGTGGGCATGGTGTATCACGTCGGCGGAATCCTGGTCACGCAGGCCGGGCGGCGTTACGTGCGCGAGGATCTCAACGCCAAGGACATCGCACTTGCGACACTCGCTCTGCCCGAGGCCATGGCGTGAGTAATCGGGGACAGACCACGTTTTCCAATTGAAAAACGTGGTCTGTCCCCGATTACGCGATGACGCCTGCCAAGGAGAATGTCATGAGGACTCTGACGTTGTTTCAAGCGCTCGCGTGCATGCTTTGCGGCACGATCGCCACATTTAATCTGTATGCGCAGGAATTCCCGAGCAAGCCCATTCGCGTGCTGGTTCCCTTTCCGCCGGGCGGGCCAGGCGAGGTGATCGCGCGCCCCGCCGCTGAGGGTTTGCAGGCGGTGCTCGGGCAGCCCGTGGTCGTGGATTTTCGGCCCGGTGCCGGCGCAATCCCGGCAGTGCAAGCATTGATGTCTGCACCCGCGGACGGCTATACCTTGCTGGTTGGCAGCAACGTCCTGGTGCTCGCGAAATGGCTGTTCAAGAATCTACCCTACGATCCGCAGCG
>JANMUI010000610.1:0-3926 GCA_031391405.1 Betaproteobacteria bacterium | reverse complement strand
CAATGTGAAGGAACTGATCGCACACCTGAAGGCCAACCCGGGCAAACTCAACTTCGCTTCGGGGGGCAAAGGTAGTCCCGGTCACGTGCTGGGCGAGTTGTTCAAATTGAAAACCAGTACCGACCTCGTACACGTCCCGTACAAAGGCAATGCGCCCGCGGTGCAAAGCGTGGTTGCCGGTGAAACGGCGATCATGCTCACGCCCACGACCGTCGTCACGCCGCACATCAAGGCAGGGCGCCTGCGCGCGCTCGCCGTCTACAACACCGATCGTAACGACGATTTTCCCGATGTGCCTTCCCTCGATCGCGAAGGGATCTCCGGGTTCGACCAGAAGAGCCTACCAGGCTGGTTCGGCATTCTCGCGCCAGCCGCCACGCCGCGCGATGTCGTTCGCAAGCTGAATGTCGAGATCAACCGGATCCTGCGCGAACCGGATGTCGTGCCGTTGCTCCACGCCGGCCGATTCATCGTGATCGGCGGCACACCCGAAGAATTCGGTGCGCTGTTGCGTACCACCTACGATGCGTGGGGCAAGGTGATCCGCGATACCGGCATCAAGGGTGAGTAATCCGGAAAGACCGGATCTTTCCCTCGGTGGCGGGATGCCCGCCACCCGCATCGGCATCGGCATTCTCTTCATGCTCACCGCAGTGACGATGTTCCCCGTCATGAACGGTCTGGTCAAGCTGCTCTCGGGTGGCTACGACGCGGTGCAGATCGTGTGGGCGCGCACGGTCGCACATCTGGTGTTCGTGCTGATCCTGTTCATGCCCCGGCACAGCATCGGCATCCTTCGCACCCGACAGCCCGGCACGCAGATCAAGCGCTCGGTGTTGCTGTTGCTGTCGACCACTTGCTTCTTCGCCGGCATCAAGTATGTACCGCTCGCCGAGGCCGCTTCGATCAGTCTGGTCGCACCGTTGCTCGTGACCTTGCTCGCGGTTCCGATGCTAGGCGAGCGCATCACTGTAAGCAGCATGCTGGCGGTCGTGTGCGGATTCGCCGGCGTACTCATCGTGATGCGCCCGGGCAGCGATGCCTTTCAATGGGCAGCACTTCTTATCGCTGTCAACGCACTCTTCTACGGCTTGTACCAGGTGTACACGAGGATGGCGGCCTCCACTGATTCGCCGGAAACGTCGGTGGTGTACAGCGCGCTGGTAGGTTCGGTACTCAGTTCGATCGCGGTGCCTTTCTTCTGGACAACGCCGACCCATGCGTTCGACATCGCGATCCTCGCGAGCCTCGGGGTGCTGGGCGGACTCGGGCATTACTGCGTCGCCCGCGCGATGAGCAACGGACCGGCGAATATCATCTCTCCGTTCCATTACTTCCAGTTGATCGGCTCGGTGATCGTGGGCTTCCTGCTTTTTGGCGATCTGCCGACGGTCTACACGTGGCTCGGCGCCGCGATCATCGTCGGCTCCGGGCTGTACCTCGGGTGGAGCGAGTCGCGATGGAATTTGCGCGGCCGGCCGGTCCAAACTGCTGACGGCCGGCGCTAAGGATCGCGATCAACGCGCCTTCTGAATCAATCTCCAGAGCTTGTCCGGCCTAACCGGCAATTCGGTGATCTCGATCTTGAACGCCGCGAGCGCATCGGAGATCGCATTCGGCAGCGCACCGGCGACCGGACCGGGAATACCTTCGCCCAGTCCGCGTGATCCAAGTGGCGTGAGCGGGCATGGCGTACCGGCGTCGGTCACCTCGATGTGCGGCACATCCATCGCGGTTGCGAGCTTGTAGCTCTCGAACGTGCTGGTGAGTTGCTGGCCATTCGCGTCATACACGAACTCCTCGAACATCGCGTTCGACAGGCCTTGCACGACGCCGCCTTGCACCTGCGCCTCGACGATCTCGGGATTGATCATCGTGCCGACGTCTTCCGCCGTCACATAGCGCAAGATCTTGAACCGACCGGAATCGATGTCGACCTCGACCACGCAAGCGTGCGCGCTGAAGCAGACCATCTGCCGGCTCGCCTCGAAAAAAGCGGTGTGCTCGAGCCCCGCTTCTTCGCCGGCCGGCAGATTGAGCGGCGCCATGACGATGCGTTCCGCCAACGCGGCGAAACTCTTGCTTACCTGCGGATCCTTCCTGTATGTGACATAGCCATCGCGAAATGCGAAGTCAGAGGGCTTGGCGTCGAGCTTCAAATCGTAGGCGTAAATGCGCGCGATCTTGTCCTTCAAGTGCCGGCACGCATTCGCGAGCGCGCTCACCGTGTACGACCCGCCGCGCGCCCCGATCGAGCCGGAGCCGAACGGGGTGGTGCTCGTATCCCCGGTTATCAGCACGACGTGATCCGGATGGATACCGAGCTCCTGAGCGGCAACCTGTGCGAATGACGTTTCGTGGCTTTGGCCGGTCGGCGCGTCCCCCTCGTACATCATCACCTTGCCGCGTGCATCGATGCGCACCGTCGCCGCGCCATAACCCGGCTGATTCTCCATCGGCACGAGGACTTCCGAGGCGACCCCTGAGAGCTCCGCGCCTACGCCAAAGCCAAGTCCGAGATAACGACCGCTCTTCCTCGCCTTGCCTTGTTCTGCACGGAACTTCGGGATGTCGATGGTCTTCATCAAGCTCGACAAGACCTTGCGAAAGTCGCCGCTGTCGAGGCTCCCGCCGGTGACCGTCGTGTACGGCAGCTCGGTCACCAGATTCTTCAGTCGCACCTCGGCAGGCTCGAGTCCCGCGGCACGCGCAATCATATCGAGCGCACGCTCCATTGCGAAGCGCGTGGGAAACGCACCGAACGAGCGCCCCGGAGAAAGGGACGATTTGTTGGTGACGAAGCAACGGATCTTGATGTCCGCTTTCTTGATGTCATAGCCGTTCGGCAGCAATGCCGCACCGAGAAACGGCATCAGGAATCCCCAATACACACCCTGGCAGCCATCGCCGGTATCGGCCAACCCGCGATCGCGGATGGCAAGGATCCGGCCGCTCTTGTCGGCCGCGATTTCGAGGTCGTGGATCTGATCGCGCTCCTGCGACACGGCCATCAGATGTTCTTCACGGCTTTCGACCCAGCGTACCGGGCGGCCAAGTGCTTTCGCGAGATACGCAACCAGAATCGGCTCGCGATAGAACGGTGCCTTCACCCCGAATCCGCCGCCCTGGTCGCGCGGGGCGATCACGCGCATCTTCTCGGTCGGCAGTCCGAGCACATCGGCGAGCGCGAGGCGGTCGATATGCGGGCGCTGCGTCGTGACCCAACAGGTCATGCCATCGGACGGATCCCAGCTTGCCACGGCACCGCGGGTCTCCATTGGCGTGACGCCGGTGCGATGCACGCGAAAACGCTGCTTCACCTTGATCGGCGCTTCCCGAATGAGCCGGTCGACTTCGGCATCATTTTGCGCCTGCGACTCGGGGGTCACGCCACCGGTAAATGTGAGCGCGAAGATCTCGTTGTCTTGCCAGTCGTCATGTACGCGCGGAGCGCTCGGCTGCATCGCCGCCTCGGCGCTGCCGACATAAGGAAGCGGCTCGTAATCGACCTCGATCAATTCGAGCGCGTCTTCGGCCACATATTTGTCGCGCGCAACGACCGCGGCGACCGGCTCACCATGCCACTTCACCTTGCCGACCGCAAGCGGCCAGAAGGTCGGGAACTTGCCGGGCACCATGGGCACGACCACCGGGATCGGCATCGATTTGATGCTGTCCTTGATGTCTTCACCGGTGACGATGGCCACGACGCCGGCAAGCGCTTTTGCCTTGCTCGTATCAATGCGCTTGATGCGCGCATGGGCGTGCGGACTGCGCAGGAACTGTAGGTGCAGCATGCCGGGCAAAACCAGGTCGGCCAGGTATTGGCCACGTCCGGTCGAAAGGCGTCGATCTTCCTTGCGCTTGACTTCCCGACCGATCCATTCGCTGGAGAGGGTTGGTGGTATTGGAGCATTCATGTCGAT
>JANMUI010000644.1:0-4363 GCA_031391405.1 Betaproteobacteria bacterium | reverse complement strand
GGAATAACTCTCGAAGGAGGCGGGTTCCCGCTGGGGCGAGGAGATAGCCACACGCACCTCGTCGCGTAACAGGTCCGCAACGCTGCGGATATTTTTCGGATTTCCCGCCCGCACGAGCAGAACGACGCCGCGATTGCGGGTATAGACGGACCAGCCCTCGATGTACTTCGATGCCGCCAGCCGGCGCTGCTGGCGGGCACCAGTCATGAACACGTCCGGCCAGAGCTTGTCGGGCCGCACGTCGATCCAGTAGTTCCCGAGCGTGAGTTGCCCGGAATCCATCGCATCGATCAGGCGCCCAGGAGGCGTCGTCGCATAAAAGATGCGATCGACTTTCAGGCCCTTGAATCGATCCTGCTTCGCGACCCAATCGCGAAACGAAGTAATCAGATCCGGCAGTGCCCGGTATTGGTTGCCTGCCATGAAGAGGACCAGATCAGGGTCCTGAACGCTGCCGTGGAGGTCGAGCACGACATTCGATTTCTCCGATATATAGATCGAAGATTTCGGCAAGAGCGCGGAGGGCAACTCTTGCGGCCAGGGGAGCGGCGATGGCGGTGCCGGAGGTGACGACGTGGTACAGGCGCTCATCAACACCGCGGCAGCGGCCACGAGCCAGGCACCACGGTTCGATCGATTCGCTCTACTCAAACTCATGCTATTTCCCTTTCAATCCCAACTGCGTTACGACCGGCGCCCACTGGGCGTGGTCCTTGGCAATCTGTCTTGCAAACGTTGCCGGATCAGCCGCGATCGCCTCACCACCGGCGGCGGCGACCCGACTGCGGACTTCCGTTGAGGCCATAACCTTGTTGAGCTCTTCATTCAGGCGCTGAACGATGCGCGGCGACGTGCCGCGCGGGGCGAGTGCGCCGAACCAGAAATCGGACGTGAGCTCCGGATAGCCCGCCTCACGGACCGTCGGAATATTGGGATAGGTCGGCGATCGTTGTTCGCCGAGTTGCACAATTACTTTCATCGACGAGGCACTTGCCGCGCCCGCCACCGCGGTCTCGGCAAGGCTGAATTGCACCTCGCCGGTCAGGATCGCCTGGAACGCCGGCCCAGCGCCTTTGTATGGAATATGGACCATGTCGATGCCGAGACGGTGCTTCAGCATCTCGATCCATAGGTGCGCATAGCTGCCCGGACCCGCGCTCGAATAGTTGAGCTTGCCGCGATGCTTCCTTGCGTGCTCGATGAGCGCCGCCAGCGTCGTGCCGGAGCCAGGCTCGTTCCAAGCGAGGATCAGCACGGATTTGTAGACGAGCGCGACCGGATCAAAATCCCTGAGCGGATCGTACGGCGGCGGGTCACCCAATAGCGGCGCGTTGACGATGCTGCTCAGATTGCCGAACACGATCGTGTAGCCATCGGGCGGCGCGTTCTTCACGGCGGTGACGCCGATCACGCCCGCGGCGCCGGGACGATTGTCCGGCACTACGGGTTGTCCGAGATTGATGCTCATCTGATGCGCAATCACGCGACCGAGGACGTCGCTGCCGCTACCCACTGCGGTTGGCAAGACGAAGCGAATCGCGCGGCTCGGGTAGTTGTCGGCAGGAAAGGTCTGCCCCCATGCAGGGATACAGATACCGGCGAGCACGAGGCCCGCGCTGCGAATCGTCCATTGCATGATTCTTTGGTGAGTCATGGTGTGTTTTCCTATAGAAATCTGCGCGGTTCGCCGCGCAGATTTCTCTACATGTCCGCCGCAACCTGCCGCGTATAGTATTGCCACACGCCACCCACGCGCGGCGGGCCCTTGGCGCGTTCGATCGGCTCGCGAAAATGCGGCAGCTCGGCAAGCGGTGTGCGGTTGTCCATTTCGGCAATGAGCGCATCGGGAATGCACGGATGGTCCGGACCCGCGGCGCTCATCGCGTAGTAGTTCATCTTGGCCTGCTCCTCCAGATGGAGCATGTTGATGACCGCCTCCTCGAGGTCGGCACCGGTCGTGGTCGCACCATGTCCTTGCAACAGCACCGCCTTGTGCTTGCCGAGGTACCGCGCGTGGTCCATGCCCTCCTCATCGCTCTGCACGGTTCGCACATGCGGGTACACCGGCAGCGGCTTGGCGACGAGCTGAACGCCTTCCTGCGCCATCGGCCGAATGGTGCGGCCAAGGACACTCATGAGCACCACGAAGGTCGGATGGACGTGCACGACTGCATTCACCTCGGGTCGCGTCTTGTAGACGCATGAGTGGATCTTCACCTCGAAGCACTGCGTCGAGCCGGGCGGACCGTCGAGCATATGTCCTTCGGTGTCGCAAAGAATCATGTTCTCGGGCAGCATCGCCGGCAGCGCATCGAGCTTATAGCCGCGGCCCTTCACGACGAACTGGTCCGGCTTGCCGGGCACCCGCATGCTGGCATGCCCAAGACTCAGGCGGTGCCCGGTTGCAAGCCCCATGGCCGAGAGCACGCGATTGGCGATCGCTACCTGGCGCTTGACGTCCTCGAGAATGCCGGTCATGTCTGCTCCTTTTGAACCGGAATCGTCGCTCCGGGGTTATTCTCCGGTCACCCGCCTTTTCGCGATGCGACGATGAAATCTTCACCCACACTTCGCTTTGGCATCGCCGGTCTTGGCACCGCGAGTACTGCAATCCTTCCCGAGATCGTAGCGCATCCGCACCTGAGCGTGACGGCGGCGGCCGACCCGCGGCGCGAGGCGCTCGGCAAATTCAGGGCGCAGTTCGGCGGCGAGACCTACGAATCGGTTGAAGCGATGTGCGCGAGCCCCAATGTCGATGCGGTATTCGTCTGCACGCCGAATCATCTGCATGCCGAGCATACGATCACTGCTGCCCACCATGGCAAACAGGTCATTGTCGAAAAGCCGATGGCGCTCACATTGGCCGAGTGCGCTGCGATGATCGAAGCCGCCGAGCGGAACGGTGTCCGGTTGCTGGTTGGTCACACGCACGGATTCGATGCGCCGATACGGGCAATGGCAAGGATCATTCACAGCGGCGAGCTTGGCCGTCCGCTCATGCTGAACGGCTGGTATTTCACCGACTGGATCTATCGTCCGCGCATGCCCGACGAGTTGGTGCCGGAGAAGGGCGGAGGCGTCGTGTACCGGCAGGGCCCCCATCATGTGGACATCATGCGCATTCTGGGTGGCGGCATGGTGCGAAGCGTGCGCGGTTCGACCACCATCGCTGATCCTGCGCGTCCGGTGGAAGGGAGCTATGTCGCATTCCTCGATTTCGAAAATGGTGCCGCAGCGTCGATCACATTCAGCGGCTATGGCCGGTTTGATTCGACTGAGCTCACTGGCGGCGTTGGCGAGACGGGCCGGCGCCGCGATCCGGAGGCGCATTTGAAGTCCCATGCGCGGGTGCAGGGTTACGGGAAGCCCGAAGACGAATGGACGTTCAAAGACGCCGTGCGCTTCGGCGGCGCGCGGCAGGGCGAATGGGAAGTCGTGGCCGCCGGCGATACCGGCCGGGAAGGGCGCATCGGGCATCCGTTCTTCGGCATCATCGTGGCGAGTTGCGAGCGCGGCGATATCCGGCAGACACCGGGTGGGCTGCGCATCTATGAGAATCACACCCGCCGTGAGATGGCAGTACCGATGGCCGCGCTGGAGCGGGAAGCCGAGCTCGATTTCATGTACAACGCGTGGGCGAACGATGCGCCGTTGGCTGCGCATGACGGCCGGTGGGGGCAGGCAACGCTTGAGGTGTGTCTTGGCATTCTGCAGTCCTCCCGCGAGCGGCGCGACATTCCGATGATGCATCAGACCAGAATGGCAGTTACTTGAGCCACTCAAACCCATTTGCCAGCCGTCCTCTCATTCGAAGACAAGATAATTGGGGTGCCCGTTCTGTCGTTCGTTCAGCCTTCGACGATTGACCGTTCGCCCTGAGCCTGTCGAAGGGTGAATGCTGGAGAATCCAAAAGCAGACCGTCACGGACCGCCGACACGCCTGCGTTACCCTCCGACAGGCTCAGGGCGAACGGAGGCTTGAGCACAGACCGATTAGCGTTACCCTTCGACAGCCTGTCCAGTGCTTGTCGAAGGGCTCAGGGCGAACCGAGGCTTGAGCACAGACCGGTTAAGTCAGTACTATTCGCGTGAGACGCGCTTGCCGAAATGAGGACTGCACCATGCTCACCCGCGAAGAGAACCAGCGATTGACCCAGGTCGGCCCCGACACGCCAATGGGAAATCTGTTGCGTCGCTACTGGCATCCGGTCGGCACGATGACGGAGCTCGATAAGACGCCCGTCATGCCGGTGCGGATTCTGGGCGAAGACCTCGTGCTCTACCGCAACGAGCAGGGCGCGATGGGTCTCATCGACCGGCGCTGTGCCCATCGCGGTGTCTCGCTCGAGTTCGGCATGCCGGA
>JANMUI010000637.1:0-2417 GCA_031391405.1 Betaproteobacteria bacterium | reverse complement strand
TCGACCGTCTCGTAGCCGGGCACGATTTCCATCTTGCGCGCGGCGAACGCGGATGTTCCATAGCCCGAGCGCTCGCTGAATACCGAGAAGCCAACGCCCAGGTATCGACCGCGCGCGCGTTCGGTTTTCTGCCGCGCGCGAAACGCCGCGACGTCGATCGTTTCGGCCGCACGCTCCATCGCCACGCGATACGAGCCTTCATCGAATGTAATGCCAGTGACCGACTTATATGGGAACTTCGTGATCAGATTGCGCCGGCGGATCTCGATGGGATCGATGCCAAAGCGTGCGGCCGCGGTATCCATCAACCGCTCCATCGCGAGGGTGAGGACCGGGCGCGACACGCCGCGATACGGCACCATCATCGTGGTATTCGTCACCACGCCTCTGGCACGCACGGCACACTCGCGGAAATCGTACGGGCCAGGGAATTCCGCGAGCGCCATCAATGGCTCTACGCCGCACGTCGTCGGATAGCATGAATACGCCCCGACATTGCAGCGCATGTCCGATTCGATTGCGAGCAATTTGGCATCTGCATCGAACGCACCGCGCACGATGTAGTGCTGATCGCGGGCATGCGCGCAGGCGAGTAGATTTTCCTGGCGATCCTCGATCCACACGACGGCACGTTTCAAGTGTCGTGCGAGCCACACCAGCACGACGTACTCGGGGAACAACGGCATCTTCTGCCCGAAGCCACCCCCCACATCCGGCGCAATCACGCGCAGATCCGATTCGGGCATGCCGAGCACATCGGCCAGACCTGTGCGCAGCATGTGCGGCATCTGCACCGAGGCGAAGAGGGTGATGCGACGCGTGATCGGATCATAGGATGCGTGGCCACCCCGGGGCTCCATCGGCGTGGCGCTCTGGCGACGCGCGCGCACATCGAACTCAACGATGCGGGCGGCACGGGCGATCGCCGCGTCGAAACCGGGTGTGTGCATCGATCCTTCGACAATCACATTGCCCGGCGCTTCCGGATGCACCCTCGGCGCCGACGGTGCCAGCGCCGCATCGACATCGATCACCGGATCCTCGGCATCAATGTCGACCAGGACATTCTCGGCAAGGTCTTCCGCGTGGGCGGGATCTTCAGCCACCACCACCGCGATCGGTTCACCCACATGCGTCACGCGATCGCGCGCGAGTGCCGGTTGACCGATCCGCACATAGTCCGGGCGATGCAGGATCGGACAGATCGGCTTTACGCCAACGAGATCGGCCGCGGTGAACACCGATGCGCCCGGTGGCACATCGATCCGACGGATATGGCCGCGCGCGATTGCACTGCGCACGAATCGCACGGCGAGCGCATCCCCTGCGATATCGCCGACGAATCGACCCTGTCCGACCAGGAGTGTCGGATCTTCGAAGCGGCGAATCGATCGTCCGATCCAGCTCACGCGCTGCTCATCCCGCGACGAAAGCGCGCTCGAGGGCGCGACGCGTGGTGGCTCGCACGAGATCGCGGCGATAGGCTGCCGAGGCGTGGATATCGGCCATCGGCTCGACCACGCGAGATGCGATGTCGCCCGCTGCCGCGAATGCCGTGGCGTCCGGGGACTGACCCACCAGCGCGTCCTCGACCGCTTTGAGCCGCTGCGGATGATCCATCACCCCGCCCACGCCGATGCGGGCTTCGCGGATCTTGCCGCCGTCAACGCGTAACGCGGCGAGCGTCATACCCAGCGCGAAATCACCGGCACGGCGCGAGAACTCGTAGAAGCCGCAGCGCCACGTCGCATCGAGTCGCGGGAGACGGACTTCGGTAATGATTTCGTCTTCCTGCAGCTGCGTCGAATAGATACCGCTGAAGAACGAGCCACCCGACAGCTCGCGTGTGCCTCTGCGGCTGCGGGCGACGATCGTGGCATCGAGTGTGGCGGCGACCAGACACCATTCCGAGGCTGGATCGGCATGCGCAACACTGCCGCAGAACGTGCCACGCTGTCGAATCGGATAGTGCGCGATGTGCTGGACGACATCGGTGAGCAACGTACCCAGCAGTCCGTCGACCGCCGGTCGATGAAATGCCGCGTGCCGGGTGAGTGCGCCGATCGCGAGTTGACCGGGCAGCACCCGCAGCGAATCGAGCTCGGTGACGGTGTTGAGATCGAATAGATGCGCCGGGCGTGCCAGACGAAAATTCATCGTGGGCACGAGGCTTTGTCCCCCGGCGATCACTTTGCCGTCGCCGCCATGGGTGGCAAGCAGCTCGAGCATCGCATCGACTGTCTTCGGGGCGTGATACTGGAAGGCGGCTGGCTTCATTGGTGGTTGTTAAAGCTGTTTGGGGATGAAGGGTCGAGTCCCGAATCGTCTGTACTTAAGTCTACTGTGGAATTCCGTGGAACCGTCATACCTGCGAAGGCAGGTATCCAGGCGTCCTTAAGTTTTCTGGATACCTGCCT
>JANMUI010000615.1:0-3068 GCA_031391405.1 Betaproteobacteria bacterium | reverse complement strand
CCCCTCAAGCGCGACGTTAGACCATGAAGACCGACCATACCCTACGCATGGAGCTGCGGAGCCGGAATCGCGCGATCGTCCGAGGATCTGATAAATTGCAATCCGGAGGCGCTACTGCGAGTCCCGGTGATAGGTCGGGTGGGGTTGCGGAAGATACAGGATGCAATGTGGTCAATTAAGATTTGGCTAACAGCACAAACGACGGGGACGCGCGCAAGAGAAGCGCGCGCCCCTCATTGTGAACGTTAGACCGCCCCAATTCGTCCGCACCCACCGCCCGACCGGCGTTTGAATCGCACTTCGAATCATGCAAGACCTCAGCGCTGTCTATGCGAATCTCAAGGAAATACTCCAGCCCTACGCGGACAGGCTTGAGACGAAGACAAATACCGACACCGAGCTGTACATCGACACCAAGCACATTCAAAAGAACAAGAAGCCACTCTTCTTCGGCGCAGTCCAGATGAAGAAGAACTACGTGAGCTTTCACCTGATGCCGGTGTATGTCGACCCGAGCCTACTTGAAGGCATGTCCGAAGGGCTGCAGAAGCGAATGCAAGGCAAGTCCTGCTTCAACTTCAAACGAACTGATCCCGTACTATTCAAGGAGCTCGCTTTGCTCGCGAAGTCGGGTTTCGAAAGGTACAAGGAGCAGGGCTTTGTCTAGTGCCCTCGGTACGCGGGGCTTCTCCGCCGAGCCAACGCGGCCTTGTCGAAGGGTGAATGCAGGAGAATCCTTGGGCGGACCGCCGCGCGGTGGACACGCCTGCGTTACCCTTCGACGGGCTCAGGGCGAACGGAGGCTTGAGCACAGTCGGACTATGTAAGTGCCATTCGGGTCCGAGTGAAGTTAGGAATCGAAGGGGACTTCACCCCGATTTCTCTTCGCGTGTGACCCTAGCGTCCCGGTTGTTCGGATTGCATCTCGATCCGCCGAACGCGCTCTCCGTGCGACTGCTGGGCCTGACGCATCCACGCTTTCAGCGAATCGCCATCGTTGTGGCGCGGGACCGTGTGGGTTCGTACGGTCATCGCGTGGAAGGTGCTCGACCTTACCGCCTCGGCACACGCAGTGCGCAGCCACCCGAACGCTTCGGGTGGGAGTCCGCGCGGCGCGTACAGGATATGAATCGTGGAGAACGCGGACTTTTGCCAACCCAACGCCTTGAGCGGAGGAATTGCGGGCAGCGCGATCATCGGTTCATCGGCGCTCACAGCGAGCGCACGCACGCCGCGCCCCAGGGTGAGGATGTTGGGAAGGGTGATCGTGAAATCCAACGAGCCGTTGATCGTCTGCGTGTTCATGTCGGCGACGCTCCGGAAGGGAATGTGCACGAACTTGACCCCGCTCTCTCGCGCGACGCTCTCACCAAGCAGATGCGGCGTCGAGGCATGTCCGGTCGTCCCGTAGGCAAGCGGTTTCGGTAACTTGCGTGCGGCCTCGACCAGCTCTTCGAGCGACTGGTACGGCGAGTTGGGACCGACCACGAACATCAGCGGCGCATCGACCACTTGGCAGATGAAGTCGAATGAATCGAACGAATAGGCAATGTCTTTCACCACATGCGGTTGCACGCTGATCGTGCTGTCACCGCCGAAGCCCAACGTATAACCGTCGGGTTTCGCGCGGGCAATCAGGCTTGTTCCGATCACCCCCGAGGCGCCTTCGCGGTTGAGAACCATGAAGCTGGTAGGTGGGTTGGCCTTGGCCATCGCTTCGCTGAGGGCGCGCGCGAGCAGGTCGAGGACGGAGCCTGCCGTGAGTGGCACGATCACTTGAACAGGCCGCGATGGATAGGCGTCCGCTGCGATAGTCGCGGTAGATAGACTTCCGCAGAGCGCGCCCGCAAGCACGCTCAAGACCGGCCACTTCAAGATGGGCCATTTCATATCCACCTCCCTTATCGTCTTTGATGCCTGCCGCCATTGGACTCCTCCGGACGATGACTTTGCAAGCGTTTCCCGTCGTGCCTCATCGTACTCTTTGGGTCGAGGAATGGGTTGGACGGCAAATGTCCCTCGCACCGCGACGATAGTCGACTAGTAGCGATCGGACTTTGCGACTACGATTGCGCTCCGTCAGAAGGTGGGCGATGCAGCCACTGCAAAGGCGCCATGTTGTCGTATATCCGTATCCCTAGAAAAAAGGAGAAGGCGTTCATGCACACAATGACCTCCATCGTCGGCCGCGCGCTCACCGCGCTCGCCTGTTGCATCGCATTCGTCGGGTTGACGTCGGCACAGCAGCCGCTCCTCACCGAGAAGAAGGTTTTCAGCCTGCCGGCGTACACCACGGTGGGCGGCAAGACCATCAAGAATGTGCGCATCGGCTACGAAACCTACGGCAAGCTCAATCCTGCCGGCGACAATGCGATCTTCGTTGCGCACTTCTTTACCGGAACGTCGCATGCGGCCGGCCGCTATAAGCCCGATGAGCAGGCACCGGGCTATTGGGACGCGATCATCGGACCCGGCAAGGCCATCGATACCGACAGGTATTTCGTGGTGAGCGCGGACGCGCTGGCCAACCTGAATGTGAAGAGTCCAACGGTGATCACGACCGGGCCGGCCACCGTCAACCCCGACACCGGGAAGCAATACGGTTCGAGCTTTCCGGTCGTGGCATTGCGCGATTCGGTGCGGGTCCACAAGCAGCTGGTCGACGCATTGGGCGTGAAGAAACTCGTTGCGGTCGCCGGCGCCTCGGGCGGATCCATCCAGGCGATGGAGTGGGGCGCGCTTTATCCAGAGATGGTCGAGCGAGTCATCCATGTCATCGGGCCCGGCCTCGATATCACGCCTTTCGTGGTCGGCTTGTTGGATATTTGGATGATGCCGATCAAGATGGATCCACGCTGGAAGGGCGGCGATTACTTCGGCGGCGAAGAGCCCGTCGAAGGCGTCGCGCATGCGCTCAAGACCGTAACGCTGACGGCGCTGCATCACGGCTGGGCCGAACGTGTCCACGGCTTCAAATGGGCGGCGCAGGACAAGAATCCGCTTGACGCGATGGGCAATCTGTTCGCGATCGAAGACTCGCTCTACAAGACCGGCCTCGCCCGCGCCGC
>JANMUI010000602.1:0-2715 GCA_031391405.1 Betaproteobacteria bacterium | reverse complement strand
TTCGTTCATGTCGATCACCATCCCATGATGATCGACCCCCTACGCGGCACCGCGTGAAAGGTCCCCGCGAACCTATTTCAGGCTCATACCTCGTTGGAAACACGGGGCCACGTTCAGGCTCATACCTCGTTGGATAAGACTCCCACTCCTGGCCAAATTGAAAGCGCACTACAATGCTGCCGGATTCGCGGTGCCCGACCGCGCACGTCTCGCGCGATCGGGTGAAACGGGAAACGGGTGAAGTACCCGTGCTGCCCCCGCAACGGTAAGCAAGCGCAATCCGCGCAGCGAGCGCCACTGGACCGAGTATGTCGATCCGGGAAGGCCGCGCGGAGCGGGCATCGGACCATCGATGCCGCGAGCCTGCAAGCCCGGAGACCGGCCACGAATCGAACCGGAAGACTGCGGGGTCGCGGTCGCACTCGGCAATGGCCTCGTTGCATCTCCCAACACAAGTAACGCGATCGGCATGCGGGGACGTTTGCCGAAAGCAAAGGAGAACACGTGTCCATTCCCATTCGACGGGCAGGAGTCGCCATGATCGCGACCTGCGCTGCACATCATTTCGCTACCCCCGCTTCCTACGCACAGCAGCGCCTCGATGAGGTGCTCGTTACCGCAAGCCGATTTCCGGAGCGCCGGGAGGGCGCTCCGGTCGGCATGCGCATCATTGATGCTTCTGAAATTGCGGCGAGCCAGGCGATCGGGTTGCCTGAGCTACTGAGCCGGACCGGTGTGCTGCACATCCGCAATCAGACCGGGACACCGGACTCCCAGCTCGATCTGCGCGGATTCGGCGCGACCTCCGATCAGAACACGCTCGTGCTCCTCGATGGCGTGCGGATCAACGAATTCGACGGCAGCTCCACGCGCCTTTCCGCCATCCCACTGAATGCCATCGAGCGCATCGAAATCGTGCCGGGCGGGGGCGCGGTACAGTACGGTGGCGGCGCCACCGGCGGCATGATCAACATCGTGACGCGGGCACCTGAACGCGGCGATCGATCGGGAAGCGCGTCCGCCGGCGTTGCGAGCTATCAAACCGCGGACTATCGGGTAACCAGCCGCTTCGCGGGCGAGCGCATCGGATTGTCGCTCGCCGCCAACGCGCTCGATACCGAAAATTATCGGCGCAACAACGCGGTCAGTCAGCAGAATCTGTTGGGCGACGTGCGTCTGCTTGGCGAAGGCCCTGCGATCGGCCTCAAGTTCGGTCTCGATCGCCAGAACGCGCGATTTCCAGGCGGACTATCGGAAGCCGCGATTCAGTCGGATCCGCGCGCGACGCCGCGCCCTAATGACTACGGTCGAATCGATGGCGCGTTTGCAACGATAAATGGTGGAACAAAGCTCGGCAATCTCGATCTGCTTGCCGACCTGGCGTGGCGGGATAGCGCGACGCGTGGGTTCTTCGACGGGTTCGGTACGTTTTCCTTCAACGAATCGAAGCTCCATAGCCTCGCCTTTTCGCCGCGATTGCGCTGGTCGATGCAAGCGGGCGAGGTTGCACACAGCGTGGTCGCGGGCCTCGACCTGAGCGATCGGCATTGGGATCGGCGGGCCGCCCCGTCGGCGTCCGGACTCGCCGCTCCGGCCGCGCACCAGGACGCGCGGCAGCAGGGGCAAGGGATGTATCTCCAATATCGCACTACCCTGCCGTCCCGAACTCAAATTCATGGCGGGGTGCGAACCGAGCGCGTCGACGACGAATTACGTACCGACGTCACGGCCACCTCGCAGCGCCGCATCCGCTCGCTCAATGCCGTCGAGCTTGGTGTTCAACAGGGGCTATCGGAGCAGGTGTCGATCTACCTCAAAGGCGGCACCAGCTATCGCCTACCGCATGTCTTCGAGAATAACGGCGATCAGCTTCTCGAGCCGCAAAAAGCGCGTTCCTACGAGGCGGGCATCGAGCATCGTGCCGGTGAATACAGCATTCGATTCGCCGCCTATCTGATCCGTCTCACCAAAGAGATCTACTTCAGTCCACTCACACCAGACCCGATCTTTGGATTTCCCGGCGCCAACACCAACCTCTCGCCCACCGAGCGGCGCGGTCTCGAATGGTCCGGCGAGTGGCGGCCAGTGCGTGATCTATCGCTCGGCGCGAGCCTCAATCTGCAGCGCGCGACCTTTCGCAGCGGGGTATATGGCGGCGTCGATGTGAGCGGTAAGGACGTGCCGTTGGTGCCGCAAACGCTCGCCACATTTCGGGCAGCGTGGACGGTTTTCCCGAAAACACGGCTATCCGGAAGCTATGTCCATGTCGGATCGCAGCGGTTCGACGGCGATCAGGACAACGCCTTTGCACGCACGATGCCCAAATATGACATTGTTGATCTTGGGTTGAGCCACGAAGCAGGTGCTTGGCTGCTCGCGACCGGTGTCCGCAATCTGTTTGATCGACGATACTTCAGCTATGGGATCGTGTTCACTGGCGCCACGACCTACTTTGCATATCCACAAGCGGGGCGAACTGCATTTGCGAGCGCGGAATATCGGTTCCGGTAAGTCCCGACGCGGGCGCTTGATGCCGAGTGGAATCCGGTGTCTGGAATGCGCGCGTGCCGACCGGCTGTTGATAGGTTTCCCCCGAACGCGCGCCTCTGATATCGTCCCCCATCATGGTTTCCGATCCGATCGACTTTGTCAATGCCCGACGCGTGCTCGTGGTGAAGCTGCGCCATCACGGCGATGTCCTGCTCGCGTCGCCGG
>JANMUI010000600.1:0-11173 GCA_031391405.1 Betaproteobacteria bacterium | reverse complement strand
CACGCGTGGAAGGAAGTCGATGACGAGTTCACCGGCGATCCGCGCCTGTTCCAGGAACGGCACTACCACGAGTTCGTATCGTTTCTGCCATACGTTCAGCGCTTCCTGTATGGCGATGAGCTTGGCGCGCGGCGCGCCGCGGGCTATGGCGAATCACCGATGCGGGTGTTTCGGCGCGGCGACGTCGCCCGCATGCGCGTCCAATTCACCGACGATACCGCGCCGATCGAGCTCGATATCGCGCATGTGGATCTGTACCTCTTCACCGATCTCGATATCGCGATTCTCGTGGTGGAGATCTTCGCGGCGGACTTGACGCTCGCGCAGGCACAGGAAGCGTTGTTTCGGATCGGTCGCGCCTACCCGTCCTTCTGGGAGAAGAACGGGCACGCCGGCAATTGCCCGCGGAAAGTCGAGTGGCTCGCTGCCTCGGGCCAGGTTCTCGCGACCTCCGACTACGACCGCAAGGAAGAGTATCTCGCGTACGTCTGCGAGCATCGTGCGCCGCGCCTCGCGTCACATTGGGAATATCTGGTGCAGCCGATTTCCGCACGCCCCGTCGCGGCAGCCGGCGAGCTGCGGCTTCGGCAACTCGAGTACTACCGGATGCCCGTAATGGCGTTCCTTGCCGTCGATGACCCGGATGCGATGACGCGTGCCCAATTTGTGCGCTTGGCGTTCGCGACGGAACCGGGTTCGGCGGATGAGCTCCCATACTCGGCGCGGCATCTGCGCAGATTCGAGCGGGACTATTGCTACGACCGCGAGTGGCGGCCGGACAGCCCCTCGAGCGCGGGCGAGTCGATCCGCTTCCTTTGCTGCGGGCACGCGTTCGTCACGATCGGGCCGGCACGCCGCCAGTATTTCATCGACGCCGAAACCGGTGTGCTCGGCCAGTTCCGCCACGAGCTATTCCTTATTGGACTGATCGCGCATTTCCACAAGTCGGCATTGCTGATGCTCTCGGAGCGCTTGATTGTCGCAATCAGCCGGCTCGACTTCGCCGACAAACATTCCGTTCGCACATTCCGCCGCTCGATCCGCGCATCGCTCGAGACGTTTCTGCGCTTCACCCATCGCTATTGGTTCCATGAAGTGTCGGACCAGGCACGTGTCCGCGAGCTCTTCCGGATGTGGACCGGGCATCTCGGTACCGATCGCCTGTTCGCCGAGGTGCGCGAAGAAATCCAGGACATGAACCAATACCTCGAAGCCGGCAGCGCGCGCCGCCAGACCAATACAATGATGCGACTCACCGTCGTGACGACCTTTGGTTTGATCGGCACGGTCGCCACCGGATTTCTCGGTATGAATCTGATCGCCGCGGCGGACGAACCGCTCGCCGCGAAGATCGCCTACTTCCTGATCGTGCTGATCCCCACGATCGCACTGACATTGCTTACCGTCGCCCGATCGGAGCGGCTGGCAGAATTTCTCGACGTGCTCTCGGACGAACGCGAGTCGCCCGACGCGAAGCTGACTGCGTTCCGCGGGATTTGGCGATCGCGTGAGGCGCGCGGCCCGGTGCCCTGGCCATCGCCCGCGCGGCTGCCGGCCTTGACTGCAAGGGCGCGTACCGCCGATCGATGAGCCGACCGCCGACGATATCGGCGTTGTCACTACCGCTGCATTGCTCGCGCTGCTGTTCTTTCGATATCGATGCCACTTGAGCTCAGCTGACTACAATCTTGCCGGACATCTCGTCATGGTCGTCACCGCAGAAGTTGTCGCAAACCATCGCGTAGTTTCCAGCACGCGGCGGCTTGATGGTGGCACGAAACGTATGGCCCTCAGGCACATCCCCACGAATCGCCAGCGACGGTATCGAGAATCCGTGCAGGTAATCAAGGCTCGTGACTTCGAGGATCACCGCCTCGCCGACACGAAGCGCGATGATTGACGGCTCGAACTCGAATCGACGTGCAACGATCTTGATCACACGCAGGTCATCGGCGCGCAGCCGCCCGATCGCAAGAGCAACCGCGCCGAGCGTGGTACCGCCAGCGCACCATAGGAGCCGTCGCCGAACCAGCGACGGCTCCTCGGCGCTCCGCTGTCGCGGTTCCCTCATGATTTCAGCAGCGGTAGCTCGACCATCGATGGTGCGGCGGCCGCACGCCCGGTCACCCGCCGATATCCCAGACCTTTGAAGGGTGATGCCGCATCCCAGCGTACCTGGGTCTTCTTCTCGACCGTGCCAAGGGGCGCCAGCGGAAACATCGTCGACATCGCCGCATGATGTTCAATGTGGCCCGTTCGGTGGTGATGCTCGTGGTGGATATGCCCGTAGAAAACGGTCACGTTCCGGTAGGGCATGAGCAATTCGATCGCCTTGGCACCGTCCTTGGTGGTCCAGTCCCAATCCGGTGCGAGATCGAACAGCGGCCGATGCACCAGAACGATGACCCGCTGGTCTTTGCTTATCTTCGCCAAGTCGTCACGTAGCCAACCAAGCTGGGTGTCGCCCAGGAAGACGCGTGGGTCGGTCACGTTGTCCAGCATGATGAAGTGCACGCCCTTGTGATCGAAGCTCGAGTGAAAGCGCGATCCGAAGTGCTCGGCGTAGGCCTCGCCGCGATCGAGTGCAGCGTCGTGCTCGCCGGGCATGTATCGGACGTCGCGCACCTTGAGCTTGGCGGCGTGCTCGCGGAACGACGCCAGGCGCGCGCGCCGGACCTTGGGATCGTCGGTGGTCTGCGTCAAGTCCCCGGTAAAGACCACGAAGTCCGGCTGGACCTCGAGACTGTTGACCGCAGCAATCACGCGCGGCAGCGTGTCCTCACCTTGCGGATTGATCTGCGGGTTGTTGAACCCCCAGTGAATGTCGGTGAGCTGGATGAAATAAAAATCCGCGCCGATCGATCCTGTTGCGGTGCACCCGGCCAAGCCCGATACGAATACGACACCACCTATGCCCGCCATTCGCAGAAAGTCGCGACGATCGAGTTCCATGTAAAGTCCCCTTTGCAGTAAAACTGACATGTCGGCGTCGTAACCTGGATGGATTCGCGCCCCGTCGCGCATGAAGACTCGGTGTCCGCCTCGTTTATTCCCCGGTTGCCGCTCGTCGCCACGATCGGAATAAAGCTGGCCGCGAGCGAGTCATCGATTGGAAGGATCCGTACCGATGATCGACGCAGGTCGCTTCAAGGAATTCGCGGCGCCCAACTTGGATGCGGCATTCAACCTCGCCCGTTGGCTGTTGGGCAACGACGGCGACGCTGAGGATGTCGTGCAGGACGCGCTGCTGCGCGCCTATCGCTCGTTCGACGGGTATCGTGGCGGCGTTGCGCGCGCGTGGCTGCTCAAGATCGTGCGAAACGTCGCCTACACGGCATTGGCAAAACGACGCGATGTTCGAGAGATTGTCCAACTGCAGGAGCTCGACTGCGATACTGATCCGAACATGGCCGTCTTCGAGCTCAATCCGGAAATCCTATACGGGCGCAACGACGCCATCCGCAGGATCAACGGTGCGCTCGAGCGCCTGCCACTGGCTTTTCGCGAGGTGATCGTGCTGAGGGAACTGGAAGACTGTGCCTACAAGGATATAGCGATCATATTGGACATACCGATTGGCACCGTGATGTCGCGGCTCTCGCGCGCCCGGCTCATGCTTTCGGCCGCGCTGAGTGACTTGCGCGAATCGGCGCAGCGCCGATAACTGACGAAGCATACGTGGACTGCAACGAAGCAAGGTCACTCACCGCAATCTTCATCGACCACGAGCTCGATGCGAAGCGAGAGTCGGCGCTTGTTGTACACCTGCGGGCGTGCCGTGCATGCTCGGTCGCGTTCTCGCGTGCCGGCTCTACGCGTGAGGCCCTTCGTGCCGCGCTGACTCGCCATCGACCCACCGCCGATTTTCGGCAACGCCTTTGGCAGGCACTGCCCCCGATTGAAGGGGCGTCGTCTTCGGCACATCATGCAACGCGAATCCTCCCCGCCAAAGCCATCGCACGTTGGTTGGGACTCGGGGAAGAATCGGGGCTTCGATCCGTGGCGAGCTTGGTCGTCGCATGTCTGTTGACAGCCGCTTTGACATACACCGCCAGCGTGTACTGGCAACGGATGCCCGCGGACGCTGCGATCGTTACTGCCTATGTGCGAGCTATTGGCGAGGGTCGCCTTGCCAACGTGAGCTCGTCGGACCGGCACACGGTGAAACCCTGGTTCGCCGGAAAGCTCGACTTCGCACCGCAAGTTGCCGATGTGGGCATGGAAGGCTTCCCGTTGGTCGGCGGTCGAATCGAGACACAGAAGGGACGGCAAGTGGCGGCGCTTGTCTACCTCCGTCGCCAACACATCATTCAGGTATTCGTTTGGCCCGACGATTCGAACCCGAAGCACGATTTGGCGAGCACCTTCGAACGCACCGCTCGCGGCTTCAGTCTCGTGACGTGGCACCATGAGGGCCTCGTCTATACTGCCATTTCGGACTTGAATCCGCCCGAACTTGCACTGTTCCGCGACCACTTCACTGCGAAATCGGCACCATCGGGACCTCGCTCCGAATAGCCGCGCAGGCGCCGGTGCCTACATTGCCGTGCAGGCGCTAGCGCCTACGTTTCCCTGCAGGCGCTAGCGCCTACGTCGAGAAAATCAGCGCATCTCAAGACCCTGTCGCACAAGACCATGTCATCAAACGGACATCCGGTCAGCTTACCGTCTTCCGGGCGGAAGGCACGCCACTCACCTGTTCAAACAACGACCGAGGGCCCGAAATGATCGGCACAGCGAGCTTTGACCTGATCTGCATCGGCAGCGGGCCGGCCGGACAACGCGCTGCCATCCAGGCGGCCAAGCTCGGGAAGCGCGTGGCTGTCGTTGAGCAGCAGGATTTCGTCGGCGGTGCTTGCATCGACACGGGCACGATTCCATCAAAGACGTTCCGAGAGGCGGTCCGTCGTGTTTTCTCCCGGCCCGGTCTCGAGAGCGCCGACCTTCGATCATCCCGCACCCGCGTCCGCCCGACCATGGAGCAGCTCGTTACCCATGTCGAGCAGGTGATCCGACGCGAAATCGGCATCGTGCAGGACGTGCTGACCCGGAACGATGTGACGCTCGTCCATGGCCGCGCTTCATTCCTGGATGCTCATGCGATCTCGGTGGCGACACGGGATGGTGCACGCGTGCTGCGCGCCGACAATTTCTTGATCGCGGTCGGTACGCAACCCGGACGCCCGCGCGGTGCTGCGCCCGACGGCGCAACCCTCCTCACTTCCGATAGCGTCCTCAACATGAAGCAACTGCCCCGCACGATGGTGGTGGTCGGCGCAGGGGTGATCGGCATCGAATACACGTCGATGTTCGCCGCGCTTGGTGTCCAGGTGACCCTGATCGACCAGCGGCCGCGGCCGCTCGAATTTCTCGATCACGAAATTGTGGATGAGCTCATCCATCAGTTGCGCAAGAGCGATGTCGTCTTGCGTTGCGGCGAGGCGGTCGAGCATGTTGAAGTCGTTTCCGGACCACCACGGCAAGGTTTGTTGCGCCTCGCATCGGGCAAACATCTCGTTGCCGATGTCGTGCTGCTCTCATCCGGACGCATTGGCAACACCGAGCCGCTCAACCTCAGCGCCGCGGGCCTCGTCGCCGACGATCGCGGACGACTCGCCGTGGATAAGCACTATCGCACCGCGGTCGGGCACATCCGTGCCGCGGGCGACGTGATCGGGTTTCCAGCGCTTGCCGCGACATCCAGCGAACAAGGGCGGATTGCGGCTTGCCACATGTTCGGCGCGCCTGCTGAACCCATGGGCGCCCACTTTCCCGTCGGGATCTATGCGATTCCCGAGGTGTCAATGGTTGGCGCCACCGAAGCGGAACTCACTCAACAGCGCATCCCGTACGAATCGGGCCTTGCCCGGTACCGCGAAATCTCGCGCGGCCCGATCCTCGGCGATGACTCCGGGATGTTCAAGATGTTGTTCCACCGCGATCACCACACCTTGCTGGGTTGCCATTGCATCGGCAGTGGCGCAACGGAGTTGATCCACGTGGGCCAGGCCGTGCTTGCGCTGGGCGGCGGTCTCGACTATTTCCTCACGAACGTCTTCAACTACCCGACGCTCGCCGAGTGCTACAAGGTCGCTGCCCTCAACGCCGCCAACAAGCTCGCGCTGGTGCGCCAAGCCACACGGAACGGGGCTGCGGATTCGCCCGAACGCGCGCGAGAGTAAGGTTCGCCGCTCATGCACGGCGTCGCCCCGCGTGACCCTGCTGTGCTTGCCAACACCTAGCAGAACCGGATCACATCGGGTGATCGGAGGCAGTCTGGGTTGGCGATCAGGCCGCCTGCAACAGCGGCAAGCCCGCGCGGGGCAAGAGCGAGGCGCGCTGCGCGCAGGACGACGAAAGCGGCGGCGTGAGTCTTGCCGGCGCGTGCCGCCGGACCGGCAAGTCGCGCAGTCGCGTAGGATGGTTGGAGTGAAGCATAACCCATCAACGATTAGCGCGATGGGCTGCGCCCGTTCAAACTGTTCTTTTGGCTCCGCCCGTTCTACGTGGCACCATGCAAATCACCGACGTTCCGACACCAGAACACGACCCGAGCTTCGCTCCGCCAGCGACCTCTGCACCCATGGAAATCGAGCTCAAGTTCGCCATCTCACAGGACGCCGCGCGCTGCGCGAAGGCGACATCGATGCGCCCCAACGCGAAGCACTCGGCGCGGTGCGCGGATGGGCCGCGGCCACTACCCGCAATGATCTCGAGCAAGTACCGCAGGCCTGGAAGCGCTTCCGCGAAGTCCACGGGTTCTGGTAGTTCGTGCGGGCTCGCTTCGGGTTAGTAAAGAATGTAGGCAAACACTTGGATTTGATTCTCTGGCGTCACGCGGATGCCGAGGACTCCGCAGACGATATGGCGCGCGGGCTACGTGCGCATCTACCCGCCGATACGCGCGTCATTGTCAGTCCTGCGCGGCGTGCGCAGGAGACCGCGCAGGCGCTGCCGTCCGATTTCGACACCGTTGCGGCCATCGCGCCTGGTGCGTCGCACTTGGCGGTGCTTGCCGCAGCGCACTGACCCAAGGCCAGGCGGGCGGTCCTGGTGGTCGGCCATCAGCCGATGCTGGGCGACACTGTGTCGGCGCTGGTCGCGGGCGCACGCGCCGGTTGGCCGATCCAGCCCCCCGGTTCACTCGTGCACGTAGCACGCGAACACAGCCGGGCCCTGATCCGTGTACGGCGCTTCAGCCGCGTCGTCGCGTATCGAGGAGACGCCGCCTCGGATGCTCTGCGTCGGATCAGAAATTCAACCGCCGCTTTTTCCTGAATCGGACGGTATGTTCCGAACGCGGACGGGTCAACCGACCTGGAACGCTCGGAAATCGCTGCACGTGGCCGGGCTCGATCGGGCCTGGATGGGCCTGAGACGACTGAGGACAGGCGGATTCCCAGCTCGCGCGCAGCTAAGGCCGATCGCTGTCGCCGGTTCAGCGACTGAGCTAGCAGAACCGGATCACAACGGGTGATGAGGCATCAAGAGGTGTAACCCTGCAGCACCGCCCAACGCTTCGTCGTCGACTCGATGAATGTCGCATGCGAGCCGATGGACGCCGCGCCGGTGGATCCGTCCGCAGGCCGCAACTGGTCGTAGGCGCCGTCGGGCCGCATGACCCACGCCTGCCGCTGATCGGCCAGAGCGACTTGCAGGACTTCCCATAATTGCTCGCGAAGTGAACGCTGTTCGATCGGCACCACTGCTTCCACACGCTGCGACAGATTGCGATACATCCAGTCGGCTGATCCGATCAGGAATTCGCCCGCGAGCGGGTCTTCGTGTCCGTCGGCGAAGTGGAACACCCGCGAGTGCTCCAGGAATCGACCGACAATCGAGCGCACGCGGACATTCTCGGTGAACCCCTTCACACCAGGCGCAAGGCAGCAGAAGCCACGGATGACGAGATCCACCGGGACACCCGCCTGCGACGCGGCGGCGAGGGCCCGGCAGATTTCGTGGTCTTCGACCTGATTCATTTTTGCGATGATGCGGGCCGGACGCCCTGCGCGATGATGCGCGACCTCGCGTTCGATGCGAGCGAGGAAGCCTTCCCGCATGTTCACCGGTGCCACGAGCAATTTCTCGAAGGTGGGCGCGCCGGAGTGTCCGGTCAGGTAGTGGAACAGCTTCACCACATCGGCGGTGATCCGGCGATCGCAGGTCAACAGCCCAACATCGGTGTAAAGCCGCGCGGTCTTGACGTGGTAGTTGCCGGTACCGACATGCGCGTAACAACGCAAATCATGACCTTGCTTGCGAACAACCAGCGCGACTTTGGTGTGCGTCTTCAAGCCGAGCACGCCATAGGTGACGTGCGCGCCGACTTTTTCGAGCTCGCGCGCCCAGACCAGATTGCGCGCCTCGTCGAATCGCGCCTTGAGCTCGATCACGCAGGCGACCTGCTTGCCGGCCTCAGCCGCGCGGATGAGCGAGCGCACGAACGGCGTATCGTCGCCGATACGATAGACGGTCATCTTGATCGCGACCGTGTGCGGATCGTCGGCCGCATCGCTGATGAAATCCTCGACGCTCATGTCGAAGCTGTCATAGGGATGGTGAAGCAGGATGTCACCGGACTCGATCGCGGCGAATATGTCCACGTCTTCATGGGGCAATCGCACCGGCGGCAACGGCGACCAATGGGGATCGCGTAACGTTGAAACATCCAGCCCCGCGATCTGGAAAAGGCCGGTGTAGTCGAGGAGTGCGGTGGCTTCGTACCAATCCTCCTCGCCCAATGCAAAGCGATCGGTCAACGCCTGCATGACTCGCACATTGGCATTGGGGGCGACATCGATCCGCACCACCGGCTGAAACCGGCGCTGCTTGAGCGCCTCCACGATCGATTCGCGCAGACTCTCGCTATCGTCTTCGTCCAGCTCCATCTCGGCATTTCTGAGGATACGGAACAAGGTTGCGTCGACCACGCGCATGCCCGGAAACAACTTGTCGGCACTCGCGCGGATCAGTGCGTCCAGTGGCAGAAAGCAGCGCGTTCCCGCCGGCACATTGGTCGAGATGGAAACCCAATGCGGAAGCATCGTAGGAATCTTGACCCTGACCGCTACCGGATCTCCGCCATCGATCGACTGCAGCAGGAACCCCCAGTTCGTCGAGAGATTCGAAATAAAAGGAAACGGGTGGGTCGGGTCGAGGCCAAGGGGCGTGAGCGCAGGGGATACGTTTCGATCGAAGTAGTCCGCCGCCTCCGCCTTCTGTGGGGCGGTCAACGAATCCCAGTCGGCGAGCACGATGTTGTTCGCGGCGAGCGCGGGCAGGATTTCGTCGCGATAGCAGTTTGCCTGATCGCTCATCATCTGGAGCACGGCCTTGCGAATCGCCGCGAGCTGCGCACGCGTTTCGCGCATGCGGACCGCATCGTCCTCGCCGCCTTCGACACTTGCCTTGCTGCGTAAGAGGCCCACCCGCTTCATGAAGAATTCGTCGAGATTGGAACTGAAAATCGCGAGGAACTTCACCCGCTCCAGCAGCGGCGTGCGTGTGTCGAGCGCCTCGTGCAGGACACGCCGATTGAATTCGAGCCAAGCCAGATCGCGATTGATCCATGCGCCGGCGAGCAACGCATCGCGGTCGATGCGCGTTGCGGGGCCGTCATTGCCGGGCGCGATTCGTGAACCGGTCTTCTTCTTTGCCGGCGGCGCGCCCACACGTGGCGAGCGCTGACCCTGGATCTTGCGGGGAGCGACAGGGTTTATCCGGGTCGACATCGAATTCTCCATGAGTGCTGATCGGGCGTACCACCGATCCCGCGAGCGCGAAACAGTCGACCCTATTCAGGTTTCATGACAGATTGATGACGCGCGAGTGCAACGCTCCGGGGCAAGCGTTCTGCACCGCGTCAGCGGCCATTATCACCTAGCGCGCGATTCAAGACGACGGCGATCGTGGCACCCGCAATCTGTGCAAGGACGAACCCCGGAGCGCTTTCGGGCGCGATGCCGGCGAAACTGTCGCTCAACATGCGACCGAGCACTGCCGCGGGATTCGCAAACGAGGTCGATGCAGTAAACCAATACGCGGCGCCGATGTAGGCCGCGACCGCCGCCGCGATGCGCGTCGATGGAACACGCAGAATCACCAGAAGCAATCCCGCGGTCGCGACAATTTCGGCGGCCCACTGCCCCACGCCGCTCCGCACCTTCGACGAGAACTGCAGAAGGGTCATATCGAACATGGCGTGCGCGAGCCAGGCCCCGAGAATCGCGCCCAGTAGTTGGGCGACGACGTAGGGCGCAAGCAGATTCCACGGCAACGCCCGCCGAGACGCCATGACCGCGGTAACGGCCGGATTGAAGTGCGCGCCACTGATCGGTGCGAACACCTCGATCAGAATGTACAGACCGCCGACGGTGGCAAGCGTATTCGCAAGGAGCGCGATCGCATCATTGCCGCCGGCAAGACGTTCGGCCATGATGCCTGAGCCGATGACCACGGTGAGCAGCAACATCGTGCCGAGCCCCTCGGCGAGCAGCCTGCGTGCCGTTCCCGCCATGACGATCAGCGCCTTGCAATCGTGATGAGCGCCTCGCTGAGCGCCGCATCGCTCAAATGATCGAGCGGTAGCGCGAGCAACTGCAACGCGCGATAGCCGATGGCCTGTCGAGTCATCTCGAACGCCTGGCGCTTGCCGGCGGGACCATCCACCGCATCGGACGGATCAGGATAGCCCCAATGCACGCTTACCGGGGCACCGGGCCAGTAAGGACAGGCCTCGGCGGCCGCGTTGTCGCAGACGGTGATCACCACTCGCATCCGCGGTGCGTTGTCATGAGCGAACGTGTTCCAGCTCTTGCTTTCGAGCCCTGCCGTGTCGATGCCCGCGGCGCCCAGCACTTCAATGGCGATCGGATTGATTTTTCCGCTCGGTGTGCTGCCGGCGCTGAAACCTCGCACTTCCTTGTCGAGTCGCTTCGCCCAGTGGTTGAGCATCGCCTCGCCCAACACGCTGCGGGCGGAGTTGTGGGTACAGAGGATGAGAATGTTCGTTGTCATGGTTCGTCCGCTCGTGCCTGGAGAACGCGGCGAGTGCGTCCATTTGCCGCTTCATCGACTGGATTCGGACGGACGCCGGGGGTCAAGTGTATACGCAAGTTTTTCTATAGGGCGATGCGCGTACTCGTCGTGCAATGATCTTCACATGATGGTG
>JANMUI010000572.1:0-4312 GCA_031391405.1 Betaproteobacteria bacterium | reverse complement strand
CTTTCACCGTAGGCACATCGGGCATGATCACCGATCGCTGGCCGCCGGAGATTGCGATGATCTTCACTTTGCCGGCGCGCGCCTGTTGCACCAGCGTACCCAGAGGCAGGATCGCACCCGTCACATGACCGCCAACCAGATCGGTGACGGCCGGTCCGGCACCACGATAGGCGACGTGCGACAAAGGCGTCTTGGACTCTTCGCCGAGCATCAACCCGTAGAAATGCAGAAGCGTGCCGTTGCCGGCAGTTCCGTAGTTGGCTTCCCGTGGATTGGCGCGCGCCCATGCAAGAAACTCCGCGAGCGTATTGGCGGGCAGCGTAATCTTGATCGCGACCGCCAGATCGTAGCGGCCGACATGCGCGACCGGCACGAAATCGCGTAGCGTATCGAACGCTGGTTTGGAGACGGTATGCGGATAGACGACGATGTTCGAATCGGGCGACACAATCACCGTGTTGCCATCGGGCGCGGATGCCTTGAGCGCTTCGAGCGCGATCTGCCCGGTGGCCCCAGCGCGTGTATCGACGATGACCGGCCGCCCGATCGCCTCGCCCCACTTTTCCGCGAAGATACGAGCGAGCACGTCGACCGCCCCGCCGGGTGGAAAGCCCGAGAGAATCCGCGCGGGGGCTTGTGCGAACGCGTGGGACGATATCAGGGTGAATGCTGCGAAGGTGAGCGCGGCGCGGTTCACAGCGAGCATTGCGGTCTCCTTTGGCGTGCCGGCATCGGCTGGTCACGCATTCGATGAGGGACTATATTCAAGGCTTCAAGGATATCGGATCCGAGCACGCGCGCGGATCGGAAAGAGAACATGGCAGGACTCGCAGAACTTTCGACCCAAGGCGTAGGCAAGGCGCCGGCGTCGGTGATTGCGCCGGTGATGATCGATCGTGGCACCTGCGCGACGCGTGATCTTGCCGTCACTCGCCGCTTTCTTGAGGAGGTGCTCGGCATGCAATGCGTACGGGTCGCGACGGACCGTTTGATGGCGCGCCACCGTACCGATGGCGATCGGGCCGCGTACTGGGTCCTCGAGGTCCAACAAGTAGAGGCGATCCGGCATCCGCAAAGCGTCGTCAATCACTGGGGCTTGTTCGTGAAGACGCAAGGAGAGGTCGATCGCGCCTTCGATTTGTTGAGCGCCCGGCAGACAGAATATCGGATCAAGCGTGTGCAGAAGCCGCGGAACAATCATGCCTCGTACAGCTTCTACTTCGAAGATCTCGATTCGAACTGGTGGGAGATCGAGTATCCGCGATCGAATACGCCATATGCCGATGAAGTGGCGCCGGGCGATACGTACGGCCTGCCGCCCCTCGACAAGAAAGCCGCATCGTGACCGCAGCACCGCTGATCGATACCACCGCGTTCTCGCACGGCACGCTCGAATGCCGCGATGGCGCGAAGACACAGCGTTTCTACAAGGAATTTCTCGGGGTTCACGCTGTGCGCCGGCGCACCGGCAACCAGTACATCTGGAAGGGTGGCGAATGGGTGGTCGTGTGCATCGCCGTGGACAAGGCTGGGCGCCCCGAGCAGGGCATCGAGAATCGATGGGGCCTGCGCGTCGCATCGCGCACGACGGTCGAAGCAGGGCATGCGGCGGCACACGCTCAACAAACACAGTGGGAGATCCGGAAGATTCTGCCGCTGCAAACGGATGCGAGCGGCGTCGCGTTCTGTATGCAGGATCTCGACGGCAACTGGTGGGAGATCGCTTGGCGCGAGCCCGACTACTACGACAAGATGTTTGCGAGAGGTGACGTCGCGTGACGAAGCAATCATCAAGATTTCAACCAAGGAGCGACCAATGCCTGAAAACGTACCAGCCCTGGCAAACGAAGCGCTGCGAACGATCGAACGAGAGTGGAACGCCGCCGCGCTGCATTGGGATGCCGATAAATTTGCGGCGATTTACACGGAGGACGCAGTGTTTTTCGGCGGAAGACCGGGCATCTCCGTCGGACAACCCGCCATTCGCGAATATTTTTCGTCCTACGTCGGCATCCTGAAATCAACCAGAATGGCGCTCGTCGATCAGCACCTGCGCCAGCTCGGCCCCGAGACGATTCTCGCGCAGGGATACGTCAACTTCAAGTTCCTGCTCGAGAGCGGCAAGAACACATCCACCGTGATGAGGACGACGCTCACGATCGTCAAGCGCGATGGCAAATGGCAGTTGATCCAGCACCATTTTTCGACGACGCCCGAGACGATACCGGTGCCGCAGTAGCGCGCTATTGCAGATTGATCCCTGCCTCCGCAACCACTTTGCGCGTCGTTGACCCGCCCAGCGTCTCATCCATGGAAACAAGATGCAACGAACCCAGTTGATGCTCGACGAATGGCAGTACCAAGCCCTGAAGTCCCGTGCCGAGCGAGAAGGTCGAAGCATGTCCGACTTGCTGCGCGAAATGCTCGACGCGTACCTTGGGCGCTCAGTTCGGCGCGGGTCCGCTCTCGACAGAGCCCGGGGTGTCGGCGAGGACGGAGCGGCAACGGGCCGTACCCACGATGCGTTTCTGTACGGACGAAACGTTCGGCGCTGATGGAACGCTTATTCGTCGACACGAGCGCATGGTTCGCGTTCGCGAATCGGCGAGACCCGGAGCACGAAGCCGTCGATGCGACTTTTCGTGCTTTTCAGGGTCGGCTCGTTACGTCGAATTTCATTTTCGATGAAGCGGTGACCCTAAGCCTGTACCGGCTTGGAAAGAAGCCGGCGCAAGCAGTCGGCGAGGCGTTGCTCGACGCCCGCGAGGTCGATCTTATCCGCCTTACCGTGGATGTCGAAACCAACGCCTGGCGAATGTTCTGCAAGCGAGCGGAAAAACACTACAGTTTTACCGATTGCATGTCATTCATATTGATGAAGCGCCTTGGGATCGAGATTGCCGCATCGCTGGATGACGATTTTTCGGCCGAAGGATTCCGGACCGTACCCAGATGAAGGCGCGGGGGTTGGTGTCGCGCACGTTTCCGATCTCACGATCGGACACCATCTCGCGGCGGGCGTCTAGTGCCAGTGCTGATCGACTGGAAGGCCGTCGAGCCACCTCGCTTCTTTGCGGCGTCGCGCACTGCCGAGCGCAACGCGAAATTGATCCGCGTGTTTGTCGACTTTCTCGTGGAGGTGTTCGCTCGTCTCGACGCCGACTGCCTTCCGAAAGTTGTCGGGCGCATCGAGCGCGTCGCGCAGCCAGCTTGGTACGCAAGTGTGCAAGACCGACATTCGGCGAAGGTGGCGAAACGACGCGGAAACAAGTGAACCCTCAGCCGAGCGCAACCGCTTCCACGATCGATACGTCGCCATCGGTCTTAATTTGACGTGCGAGACCGAAGCGAGCTTTCGCGATCAGCGTGCGGAATTCGTCGGGCGTCCGCTGCTGAATAACTCAGACCTATCTCGCAACTACGCCGCGAACAGCCAACGCCCGCGCTCTGAGCAAAATCGGCCCATCCGAATCCGTTGGTAATAGTCTCTTGCGGAGTGCGGATCTCAAGGCATCTTGACGGTCGGCACTCAAGCTTGCCAGATACACACCGTCCGGACCGACGCCAGTCATGAGCGTCGACCAATAATCTTCAAACGAGAGGAATGGGGTTTGAATCTCAATGGTCGTTTCTTCAACCTTCGTCAATCCTGCTTCTTTCCACAATGCGGAGAGCTGCCCTTGGCGATTGCAATGAAGTGCGCGTTCAGCACGCGTGGCAGCCTCACGATCCCATTCGCTTGCTTCCTCCCAGAACACCTGACTGAACTCCAGACCATTATGAGCCCAGGTGCATGCAGCGACCGTTCCACCCGGCCGAGTCACTCGGCACATTTCGCTCACGGCCTTTTCGGGATCGGGAACGAACATCAACACAAGAAGCGAGAGACATAGATCGAATGAATCGTTCGAGAAGGGCAGGTCAAGCACGTTCCCGAGCTGAAAGCTGATGCGCGAACTTGTCGTGCGTGACCGTGCGTAATCGATGAACGATTGAGCTGGATCGATCCCCACGATATCCATCTGGGGTGCAATGCTCTCGATCCGCTCAGTCAGAGTGCCCGTCCCACATCCAACGTCCAGAAGTCGACCGCAATCGGGTACCTGGGCGAACTCGGCGAACCCCGGCGCAAGTCTTGCACTCCAGCGGCCCATCACATGTTCGTACCCAATCGCATTCGCAAACATTTCTGCCATCGAGCGCTCCTGTTAGTGAAAGCAATTGATACTTCGAATGCCACGCAGGGCTTGCGTCAATTCAGCTTGGCACCCGAAGTTCTCCACGCGCCGGTCCATTTTTCGAATTCGGTGCT
>JANMUI010000544.1:0-14519 GCA_031391405.1 Betaproteobacteria bacterium | reverse complement strand
CCCACGCTCATCAATGCTGTTATCGATGAGACGGCCGGCACCGAAAGCGGCCGTATCACCAGCCTCAACCCGCAAAGCGGGAAGAAGAAGTAAGCGCAAGGAAACGCTGATTACGCTATCTCATGCGATCAGCGTAACCATTAATTTCGGGGCGTTACGAGGGGGTGAGCCCCCTTGTTCAGTCAAGCCCCTAGGATTCTGGAGAGCTGAATGGAAGCACTGAGAGGAATTCGCATTCTCGATATGACGCATGTGCAGGCGGGGCCAACCTGCTCGCAGCTGCTGGCCTGGATGGGCGCCGATGTCATCAAGTTCGAGCCGCCGCAAGGCGATGCAACGCGCGGTCAATTGCGCGACGTGCCGAACGCCGACAGTCTCTATTTCACGATGCTCAACTGCAACAAGCGCTCGATCACCGTGAACATGAAGTCCCCCGATGGGAAGGCGGTGTTCATCGATCTGCTCAAGAAATGCGACATCATCATGGAGAATTTTGGGCCCGGTGTGCTCGATCGGCTCGGGTTCACCTGGGAGAAGATCCATCAGATCAATCCACGTATCGTGATGGGCTCAATCAAGGGCTTTGGATCGTCGGGCCCCTATGCCGAATTCAAGGCCTATGAAAACGTCGCGCAGGCGATGGGTGGTTCGATGAGTACCACCGGCGTTCCGGATGGGCCGCCGTTCGTCACCGGCGCGCAGATCGGCGATAGCGGCACCGGATTGCATCTGGCCGTCGGCCTGCTCGCTGCCCTCAATCAGGCGAATCGGACCGGCAAGGGCCAGTATGTCGAAGTGGCGATGATGGATGGCGTGATGAACCTTTGTCGCGTGAAATTCCGTGACCATCAGCGCCTGAACCGACAGGCGCTCTCGGAATACTCGGTTCCGACCGAGCAAGGAATGGGCGCAGTGCCGCGAGCCGGGAATGATTCGGGCGGGGGGCAACTCGGTAATGCCATCAAGTGCAAGCCGGGTGGTCCGGACGATTACATCTACGTGGTCGTCCAGGAAGCGGTTTGGGATGCATTGGCCAAGCGCATCGGTCCGGTCGTTGGCGCGCCTGATCTCGCGACTGATGCGCGATTCGCGAAGATCGGTGATCGCCGCAAGAATCAAGACGCGATGTGGGCCTTGATCGAGAAGTTCGCCGCCGGTCATACCAAGCGCGAATTCATGGCGATCCTCAATCCTCTGGACGTTCCATGCGGTCCGATCATGAGCACCGAGGATCTCGCGAACGACGAGCATGTGCGCGGCCGCGATATGTGGGTCGAGCTCGATCATCCGGAGCGCGGCAAATGGTTCAATGTCGGCATGCCGATCAAGATGTCGGATTCGCCGGCGGTAATAAAGCGATCGCCTACGCTCGGTGAGCACACCGCAGAGGTCTTGAAGGAAGTGCTTGGGTACGACGATGCGAAAGTCGCCGCACTCAAGAGCGCCGGCGCATTTTCTGCGCCCCCGAAGAAAGCGGCATGAAGGGAATCGGCCGTTCGAAGCGCATTCATTGGATAGCAGGACTTCAGCTTCGGCATTACATCGGCCGCTGGCGGATATGAGCCTTTACTGAAGTCCTGCCGAGGAGAAGTGATCATGAAAATTGCAATCATCGGTCAGCAGGATTTCGGCAAGGCAGTTCTCGATGCATTTATCGCTCGCGGGGATGACGTTGCGGCGGTGTTCTGCGCGCCGGAAAAAGAAGGCGCAAAGGCCGATCCGCTGAAGGTCGCGGCGCTCGAGAAGGGACTCAAGGTGCATCAGTTCCCGTCGCTGCGAAGCCCCGAAGCAGAAGCGGCCATGCGGACCGCGAATGTGCAGCTTGGCGTCATGGCGTTCGTATTGCAGTTCGCGCCGCAGGCGTTCGTCAATATCCCCAAGCTTGGAACGATCCAGTTCCACCCGTCCCTGCTACCGAAATATCGTGGGCCGAGTTCCATCAACTGGCCGATCATTCGCGGCGACACGAAGACCGGGTTGACTATTTTTCGGCCGACCGATGGACTGGACGAAGGCCCGGTGGTGCTACAAAAAGAAACGCCGATTGGCCCGGACGATACCCTTGCGTCCGTATATTTCGATCGACTCTTCCCAATGGGTGTGCAAGGAATGCTGGAGGCGGCCGATCTCGTCGTGTCGGGGAAGCATCGTGAAATCGTTCAGGATGAACAGAGCGCATCGTACGAGGGGTGGTGCCGAGTACCGGAGGCCAAGATCAACTGGGCGGCGCACGTGGACTTCACCTACGACCTGATCCGTGGCTGCAACCCGGCACCGGGCGCCTGGACGACACTCAATGGCAAGAAAGTGCAGATCTTCGACGCGAAGAAGCACCCGTTCCGTACCTTTGGTGCAGTGAAGGGGAAGATCGGCGAAGTCTCGGAGATCGGATCGTCGAGTTTTCGGATCACCGCGCAAGGCGGCCAAATCGAGGTATTGAAGGCAAAGGGCGAGGACACGAAAAAGGTTGGTGGTGCCGAGCACGCCGCTGCGCTGGGCCTTGCGGTTGGAACGCTCCTTGGCACGTGACGAGCGTGCACGATGAGCGATCGGCAAACCCCCTGATTCGCTCGGCGGTCCTCGTATCAACCCTTGAATGAGACTTGCCCCGGTCCCGGGTGACACTGAATTTGCACCATCTTGGTGCTGAATTTCGACGTCTGTCGAGCTTTGGCCATTCCCGACCGGGCCTCGAAAATCGATCCAAATCCTCTCAATTCACAGCGCGCAAACGTTTCAGAATTGAAAGAACGTGCGCCAAGTGATTGCTGCAAGGGCGGAATTTGTGCCCGCCTCAAACAGGGAACTCACGGCTCTACAAAGTGTTCTCACTTAGAATTGACCGAGTTGTGACGACAATCGGACATCTAACTTTTCGCGGATATTCCCTGTGACCGCGCGTTCCACTTGGAAAGAAGACTGGGTTTGGGGCATTGCCCTCAGCCTGTGCGCCTTCGCCTTTTACTTTGCCGAGCCCGACGCCATCGCCGGTCTCGAGGGCAAGGTCTATGACTTTGCCGAGGCGCGGACGGAACGAATCCCCTCGGATCGGATCGCCATTATTGCCATCGACGACGCGAGCATCGCAAATATCGGACGATGGCCGTGGCCGCGCGACGTGCATGCCAAGCTCATTGAATTTCTCGGGGCATCAAAGGCGAAGGTCGTCGCGCATCTTGCGTTTTTCTCCGAGCCTGAGAAGGATCGGGGGTTATCGTACATCGACCGGTTGGTCGCCGAGCACAGCGCGGCGACCGCGATCATCAACAGCAGCGACGATTCGGGCATGAAGCGGCTCGAAGATCCACTCGCCAAAATGGGTGCCATCCTCGTCGAGGCGAATGAAGCACTTGATTCGGATCGCAAGCTCGCCACGAGTTTCTCGAATGCGGGCAATGTGGTACTGCCGATCCTGTTTCGTATCGATGCGAATCAACCGGTCGGTTCCCCGGATAAGACATTGCCCTCGTTTGTCGCGGCGAGCACGATAAAACCCGCCGGCGGCTTACCGCAAGTGAGAGACCTCCCGCTCCCGGCCACCGAAGTCGTGTCGGTTCCAATTGAGCGCCTCGGCGCATCGCTTAGCGGCGTCGGTCACCTTCATTCGAACGCGGACAAAGACGGCATCTTTCGATCAGAGCCGCTGGTGGTCGATTACTTCGGCTACCTGGTGCCATCCCTCGCACTGACGGTGTCGGCGAAATCGCTCGGGATCACCCCCAAGGAAATGCGCGTTCACTATGGGCAGGGGCTTCAACTCGGCAATCTGACGATCGAAACCGGTCCGCATGTTTCGATGCGTACGCACTTCTACCAGACCGAAGCGGGCCGTCAGCCATTTACGGTCGACTCGTTTTTCGATGTCGTATCCGGGAAGGTCGCGCCGGAAAAATATCGCGACAAGATCGTGCTCATCGGCCCGACCGCAGCCGGTGTCGTGGCGCCGTTGCATACGCCAATCAGCGCATCAACCGCGCCGGTGATGGTGCTTGCGCACAACGTATCCAGCCTGCTGCAGAGGCACTTTATTGCCTCGCCCGGCTGGGGCGAGCTCGCGACGCTTGCCGGCCTGGCGATCGTGTCGCTTTATGTCATCGTCCTCCTCCCCAGACTGGCGTCAGTCCCATCGGCAGTGGTATCCACCGCCCTTCTCGTCATGCTGATTGCAGTGCCCTATTTTGCGATTACGCGATTCGGCGTGTGGCTGCAGCTGATGCTTCCTGCAACGCTCCTCGCGATTGGACACCTGCTCCTCACCTCCAAGCGGTTCTTCATGGCCGAGGCCGGCAAGGTCCTGGCGGATGCTGAATCGGCCGAGTCCAATCGCATGCTAGGGCTCGCCTTGCAAGGGCAGGGGCAGCTCGACATGGCATTCGATAAGCTCCGCAGGGTTCCGATCAGCGAACCTCTCATGGACACGCTCTATGGCCTTGCACTCGATTTCGAGCGCAAACGCCAGTTCAGCAAAGCGGAAGTCGTATTCCAATACATGTCCGATTTCAATCCCAACTTCCGCGATCTCAAGCAAAAGCTCGATCGCGCCAAGCAACTCTCGCAAACAGTGATGCTCGGTGGGGGATCGGGTAGCGCCGGCGCCACGCTGATTACCAGCGCCGGTGTCGAGAAGCCCATGCTTGGACGATACCAAGTGGAAAAAGAGCTCGGTCGCGGCGCGATGGGAGCGGTCTACCTAGGGCGTGATCCGAAGATCGGACGGCTGGTTGCCATCAAGACGATGGCGCTCGGCAAGGAGTTCGAGGGCGACGAATTGCAGGAAGCCCGGGAGCGTTTCTTCCGTGAAGCGGAAACCGCGGGCCGGCTCAATCATCCGCACATCGTGACGATATTCGATGCAGGCGAAGAGCACGATCTCGCCTATATCGCCATGGAGTATCTGAAGGGCAAGGACCTCACTTCGAGAACGAAGCCCGATGCGCTGTTCGCCTACGACAAACTGCTATCGGTGATCACGCGGGTCGCCGAGGCGCTTGATTACGCGCACAAGAACAACGTCGTGCATCGAGATATCAAGCCTGCGAATATCATGTATGAAGATGAGAGCGACAACGTCAAGGTAACTGATTTCGGGATCGCGCGAATCACGGATTCGTCGCGGACCAAGACGGGAATGGTGCTTGGAACGCCGTCCTACATGTCTCCGGAGCAGTTGAGCGGGCAACGGATCGATGGACGTTCGGACCTCTATTCGCTCGGCGTCGCCTTCTACGTTCTCGCCAGCGGCAAACTACCCTTCGATGGTGAATCAATGGCTGCGCTGATGTTTCGGATCGCCAACGATCCGCCGCCGGATATCCGGCAATTCAACCCGCAGCTCTCAGGTGCAATTGTCGCGTTCATCAACAAGGCGATGGCGAAGGATCCGTCGCAACGATTCCAGAACGGCGCGCAGTTCGCACATGCGCTCCGTATCGCCAGCGGAGCCGCAGGAATGTCAAGCCCACCGATTCGAGCAGCAAGCGCCGCCCTATGAGCCAGGAAACGATCGGCCGCCGTCGCGTCGCCTCACCGGACAGCATACGTGTCTCGAAGCTGATTCCGATGAATCTCGCGCAATCCTTGGAAATCGCCTCCTGCACCGATGCGGGAATCGTTCGCTCGCACAATGAGGACTCGATCGCCTCCGACGCCTCAATCGGTCTGGCTGTTCTAGCCGACGGAATGGGTGGATACAACGCCGGCGAAGTGGCGAGTGGAATGGCGACAACAGTCATCGCGACTGAAATGCGCCACGCGCTCGCCAACCACCGGCCATTCGACCTTGATGCCGAAACGGGTCATCCCATCGGTCAGAGACTGCTGTTGGACCAGATCGCCAAAGCCAACACGTCGGTCTATCAGGCCGCCCAGACACAGCCCCACTACAGTGGAATGGGCACGACGTTGGTGTCCGCGCTCTTCTACAACAACAGTGTTTCGTTCGCGCACATCGGGGATTCCCGCGGCTATCGACTGCGCAACGGCGAGCTCGTCCAGATCACGAAAGACCATTCGCTGCTTCAGGAACAGATCGACAACGGCATGATCACCCCTGAGCAGGCCCGCTTCTCGCACAACAAGAATCTCGTCACCCGGGCGCTCGGTATCGATCCGGCAGTTGATGCCGAGCTCACCCATTGCGATGCCCGTCCGGGCGATGTCTATCTCCTTTGCTCCGATGGGTTGAACGACATGGTTCCTGACGACGACATCGGTATGACGATGCAGGCGTTGTCGGCAAACCTGAAGCTCGCTGCGCAGCAGTTAGTGCAAATGGCGAACGATAATGGCGGGCGTGACAACATATCGGTAATACTAGTGCGAGTGCTGCACGACTATGCAGCTTCCCGGGGGCTCGTCTCGCGGATCCTCGGCTGGCTACGATAGGGGAATCGGTATGGCCAAATTTATTCTCAGCATGGACGGTCTTGTTCTCAAGGAATACACCGTCACCAAGGAGCGGACGACCATCGGTCGAAAGCCGCACAACGACATTCAGATCGACAATCTCGCCGTATCGGGTGAACACGCCGTGATCGTGACCATCCTCAACGACTCCTTCCTGGAGGATCTCGGGAGCACGAACGGAACGCTCGTGAACGGCCAGCCGATCAAAAAGCACTTTCTTCAAAACAACGATGTGGTCGAGTTGGGAAAGTACAAGCTCAAGTACATGAGCGACACGGCGGCGGCCGTCCCGCGCGCACAGGATTTCGAGAGAACGATGGTGCTGCGGCCCAAGTCGACGTTATCGTCCGCGATGCAACAGATGCGAACGTCCGGCGGCAATGTCCCATTCGGCTCGGTCGCTGCGGCGGAGGTGGCTGCCCCCGTTGGGGCCAATCAGGCAATCGGTGCGCGAGCAATAGCGGACGGCGGGATGGGGCTGGGTGTGTCCCAGCCAATCGCATCGAACGGTGAATCTTCGCCTGGTAGATCCCAATTCGGTTCGACCGTTTCTTCCGGCGCCCAACATCACGCTGCCGCCGCATCGCCGAATGGGGCCGTCGGCCAGGCACTCGGGGTGATTCAGGTCTTGACGGGATCGAACGCAGGCAGGGAACTGGATCTCACCAAAGCGCTCACGACGCTCGGCAAGCCGGGTGTTCAGGTTGCTGTGATCACAAAAAGGCCGCAGGGCTATTACATCACGCATGTGGAGGGCTCGGTTTTTCCAATCATCAATGGCCGCGCGCTCGATTCCCAGGCCCATGCATTAGGCGATCACGATGTCATCGAGCTCGCGGGCGTGAAAATGGAGTTCTATCTGAAGTAGATCTGTATTCACCGTCCCGAATCGCTGGGGTCCCCTGATCGTCTCGTAGAAGGCGCGGAGGCGCGGCGAGCCCAATGTTTTTCTTCAAGGCGGGCCCTCGGCGCTTGCCGGCGCAACGCGCTATCGGGCAAGTGCGTATCGAATCAACGGTAGAGACGCAATATTGAGCCACATCGCCGCTCGACGGTCAGCCGGACCGCGTGCCCCACTGACTGGTGATTCCATCAAGCCTGTGCGGCGGGCGTTGCAACGCCAGTGGCCGCGCGTAATGGTTGGGCTTTTCATCGCGGCGATCATCTGCGCGCACGTATTTTCGGTAACGTCATTCAGCTTTATCCAGCACTTTGATCGCTTGGCCTATGACGTTCGGGTTCGCCTTGGGGCCACGGGTGCTGCGGATCCGCGCATTGCCATTGTCGATATCGACGAGGCAAGCCTCGCCAGGATCGGCCGATGGCCGTGGGGTCGGGACGTGGTCGCCACGATGCTCGAGAAATTGTTTGATCGATATGGCGCGCGTATCGTCGCCTTCGACGTCGTATTCGCAGAGCCCGATCACTCGAGTGGGCTCAACGTCCTTGAGCTGCTCGCCAAATCGTCGCTGCGCGATGACGAAGCTTTTCGCGCCAAAATGGAAGAAATCCGACCGGCGCTCGATCACGATGCACGATTCGCCAAGACGCTCGCGCAAAGGCCGGTGGTACTCGGGTTCTACGTTTCAAACGACCCCGATGCGCGCGAGCACGGAGCACTGCCGAGCCCCGCGTTGCCCTCTGGTGCGATTGCCCCGCATTCATCGGATTTCTACGTTTGGCGCGGTCACAATGGGAATCTCGCGAGGTTCCAGAACGCCGCCAAGAGCGGCGGCCATTTCAACTCTCTTCCTGACGTTGACGGGGTTTCCCGGCGCGTGCCGATGGTCGTCGAATACCGTGGAGAGTATTTCGAGTCCCTGTCGCTCGCAATCGTAAGGCAGTTGGATGGTGGCGCCAGCATGAAGCCGGTCTACCGCGATCAAGACCTGCATGGGGGCGCGGGCAATCCGCTTCATGCGTTTCAAGTAGGCAAGTTGAATATTCCGGTCGACGATCGTGGCGCGGCGTTGATCCCGTTTCGTGGCCCGCGCGGATCATTCAACTATTTCTCCGCCCTCGATCTGTATGAGGATCGGGTTCCTGCAACGGGGCTTGCCGACAAGATCGTTATCGTCGGTACGTCGGCGCCAGGGCTGTTCGATCTTCGCGCGACACCGGTCGCGAGCGTATTTCCCGGCGTTGAAATTCACGCCAATCTGGTGTCTGGAATTCTCGACCAAAGCATCAAGTCAAATCGCGGCCAGCGGTCTTGGAGCGAGCGGATCACGATCGCCGGCGTGGGAATTGCGCTCGCACTCCTGCTGCCCTTTGTGTCCCCCCTGAGAGCGATCATCGTTACCGGCGTCATCGGCATTGCGTTCGGACTCCATGCCGAGATTGCATGGTCATACTGGAATCAGTACGTACCGATCGCGCCCCCGCTGATATTGGTGGGCGGCCTGCTCGCGACAAACGTGCTGTACGGATATTTCGTCGAAACACGCTCCAGGCGCCATATGGCGCAACTGTTCGGTGAGTACGTTCCCCCAGAACTCGTCAATCAGATGGCGGAAGACCCCGAGAAATACTCCGGCGAGGCGAAGAACGAAATCCTGACCGTCATGTTCGGCGACTTGCGGAACTTCACCTCGCTTGCCGAAACGCTCGATCCGACGGAGTTGCGCCGACTCCTGAACGAGTACTTCACTGAAGTCACCTTGGTCATCCATGATCATCGTGGCACGGTCGACAAGTATCTTGGCGATGGCGTGATGGCATTCTGGGGCGCGCCTCTTCCCGACCCTGATCATGCGCGTAATGCGGTCCGGGCCGGATTGGTGCTGCAGGATGCCGTGCGAAGAGCCGAGAGCAGGCTTCCGTTCAAGCCGGCGGCGCCGCTTGCGATCGGCATCGGCATCAACACCGGCCTGTCGAGCGTAGGGGACATGGGATCTCGATTGCGGCGCGAGTACACGGTTCTCGGAGATCCGGTGAATCTCGCGGCGCGCCTGGAGAGCCTGACAAAGTATTACAACGTCGGCATCGTCCTCGGCGCAAGGACACGCGAGTTGATCCCAGATCTGGTGTGCCGTGAGCTTGACCGTGTCAGGGTCAAGGGTAAGGAACAGGCCGTTTCAATTTACGAGCCTCTCGGCTTTGAAGCGGACATTGGCCAGTCCCGATCCGAAGAATTGAAGCTTTGGATGATGATGCTCCGTGCGTATCGGGCGCAGGAATGGGACCAGGCGGAGATTGCGCTGATCAATATGCAGCGACGTACGCCATCCGCAGGCCTCCATGAGTTATACGCTTCTCGAATCACGTACTATCGCAAACACCCGCCACCTGCGAATTGGGACGGCGTAACGGTATTCGATCGCAAGTAGGTGTGGAGGCAATGAAGGTACGCATTCTCGGCTGCAGTGGTGGAATCGGCGGACGCCATCTCCGTACGACATCGATGCTGATCGATCGCGACGTCCTGGTCGATGCCGGAACGGGCGTCAATGATCTGACCCTGCCTGAGCTGGCGGCCATCGATCACGTCTTTATTACCCACAGCCATCTTGATCATATTTGCTCCGTGCCGTTGATGGTCGACACGGTCGGACAGATGCGTACCCGGCCACTCGTGCTCCACGCGTTGCCGGCAACCATCGAAATTCTTCGCAATCATATTTTCAATTGGTCGGTCTGGCCTGATTTCACGCAAATACCGTCGGCCGAGCAGCCGTTTCTCCGGTTTGAGCCGATCCGGCTGGGAGAAACGTACGACCTCGGAGGAAAGCGGCGGATCACCGCACTTCCCGCGAATCACGTGGTTCCCGCCATCGGATATCAACTTGATAGTGGACAAGCGAGCTTGGTGTTCACAGGCGACACCAGCACCAATGACGCGCTCTGGCCCATCGTCAACAAGATCATCAATCTGAAATTCCTCATCATCGAGACGGCTTTCAACAATCGGGAGCGGAATCTTGCGGAGCTCTCGAAGCACCTCTGCCCAAGCATGCTGGCCGAAGAGCTCTCGAAGCTCGCGCGAACGGCGGAAATCTACGTAACGCACCTGAAGCCCGGTGAAATTGAGCTGACCATGCTGGAGATTGAAGAATGTGCCGGCCAGTTCGGCCCCCGTATGCTGCAGAACAACCAAGTGTTCGATTTTTGAGATGACGATCATTGTTCGAAGGTGGGTTCCATGAGTGCTGCAACGCGGGTATCTGCCGATACACTCAAGCGCCTGCAACCGATTTGCGCGATGTCCGATGCGAGACTCGCAGAGCTCGCGTCGCTTACGTTCGTCGAGCATGTCAGCCGCACCCTCGACCCGTTTCAAGGTCGTCCCGATATGGGAACGAGCGTCTATCTCCTGCGAGGGGAACTTGCGCTTGATTCGATGGATGGTGGGCTCACCGTGATCGTTGGCGGTACCGAGGAGGCGTCCCATCCTCTCGGACGCAGAGGCCAATTGAGCTCCGCTCGCGCCATTACCGACATTGATCTGGTTCGCTTCGACAATGAGCTCATCGATATCATGATGACATGGGACCAGATCGCGACCGTCAACATCGAACAAGACGGAGCCGCCAACGATGCAGTCGCGGGCGCGAATCGATCGCCCTCGAATTGGCATCTGCTCACAGGCATGTTCAGCGTCAACAATCTGCGCGTGGGAGTGCTTTCCAGGCTGCCGACCGCGCACATCGGTCGACTGCTAACCCGGTTCGAGCGGATCGAGGCGAAGCGCGGTGTCGCGGTTGTCCACGAAGGCGATGCAGGTGACTACTACTACGTGATGGAAAGTGGTCGTGCCGAAGTGACCCGCAAGGTTGGTGGGGTCGCGATGAAATTGGCCCAATTGAAGTCTGGTGATGCGTTTGGCGAGGAAGCGTTGCTCGCCGATATCAGGCGAAATGCCACAGTGACCATGGTGGCGGACGGTTCGCTTTTCCGACTTTCCAAATCGCACTTCGACGAGATGCTGAGAGCACCGCTGCTTCGCGAGGTGCCCGGATCGGAGGCGGAAGCCATCGTCGCGCGTGGCGGGCAATGGATCGATGTGCGGTATCCGTCCGAGTATCAGTTCGACCGGCTTCCCGATGCGTTGAATATTCCGCTTGGTGAAGTGCGAAACGCACCGCGGATTCTCGATCCGGGCCGCGAGTACGTCGTTTACTGTCAGACCGGACGTCGAAGCTCTGCAGCTGCTTTTCTGCTTGCGCAGCGAGGCTTGAACACGTATGTGCTCGCCGGTGGCCTCGCCGCATTGCGATCGAAGCAAAGTTAGACGATCCCGAGCTTTACGCTTGATCAATCTGGAATTAGCTCTCAGCGCGCCTATGAGGTCGCGATGAATTGCCGATAACCGGGTGGTATGGTAACGATCAAGTACGCAGGCACTGGGCTATGACAACGCGATGCCGTTCTGAAAGCGCGTATCTCGATCGGTCGTGAGCTTCGGTCGAGAGTTCTGCGACTGCCGTCAAGTTGACATTAGGCGAGGGGTTTGGGGGTATGAGCGCTGTAGTCAATAGCCAAGCGGGGCCGGTCGCCGACACTGGTGCAAAACTCGCCTTCCGGAAGCACCTCCAGATCGTCATCGAAAAAATCGCGTCGTCCCGCAAGGTCGACGAGATGCTTGGTGCAGTGAGCATTGAAATCCTCACCTTGTTCAATGCGGATCGATTCACGTATTACGCGGTTGGCGATGACAAGGTATCGATCATTTCGCGCGTCAAGACGGGGCTCCACTCGTTCAAGGACTTGAAGCTTCCAATTGGCGAGCACTCGATTGCCGGGTATGTGGCCTTGTCAAAGCGCCTCGTCAACATCAAAGACGCGTATGACGACGAAGAGCTTCGACGGCACAGCTCGAAACTGCGATTCCTGCGCGAAGTCGACCGGCGTACCGGGTATCGTACGAAGCAGATGCTGGCTGCTCCCGTCATCGTCCCGCAGGTCAATGAGCTCGCCGGCGTTGCGCAGCTCATCAACAACAAATCGTCCATGCCTTTCGGCCCGATTGCCGAAGAGGGCTTTCAGGAAATTTGCAAAGCACTTGGCGTAGGCATTCTGGCGGCTTCGCGAAGCGGCGCCGATTCCAACCCGGCGCAGGCGGCCCCTAAGTCAAAATATGACCAGATCGTTCTTGCCGGTGCCATCTCTCAAGAAAAATTCCTGGAGGCACAGCAGTCCGCGCGAACCCAGAATGGGGATCTTGAAGAAATTCTGATCACGGACTTCAAAGTACCGTTACCGGCGATCGGCGGCGCGCTCGCTTCGTATTTTGGTGTCCCATACGAGCCGTTCAAGCCCGAACGCGTGAAGCCGATGGATCTCGTGCGGAACCTCCCGCGAGAATACGTTCAAGCCAATCAATGGCTACCCATCGATGAAACTAAAGATGGCGTCGTCGTGCTCGCCCTGGATCCGGAAAGAATCAAGGCGTCGCGCATCGCGGTCAACGTGCTCGCGAAACTTCGAATGACCTACTGTGTCACGACACAACGGGAATTCGCGCTGACGGTCGAGTCTTTTTTTGGCGGCTCATTGGGAAGCGAGGATATCGGCGATCTGATCGGAGGCGCCGAAGAAGGCGACGACGAGGCGCAGGTCGACGATGCGCTGGATATCAGCGGCGCCCAGGACAACGAGGTCGTCAAGCTCGTCAACAAGATGATCATCGACGGGCACCGTCAGGGCGTCTCGGATATCCATATCGAGTCCTATCCGGGGAAAGCGAAGGTTGAAGTCCGGTTTCGCAAAGACGGCAGCCTCGTTCCCTATTTCGAGATTCCCTCGTCGTACCGTTCGGCGATCGTGGCGCGCATCAAGATCATGTGCGATCTGGATATCTCCGAACGTCGGAAGCCGCAGGACGGAAAGATCAAGTTCAAGCGCTATGGCCCGCTCGATATCGAGCTGCGGGTTGCGACGGTCCCGGTGGCCGGAGGGTTAGAGGACATCGTGATGCGGATTCTCGCGTCCGGAGAACCGATCCCGTTGGACAAGCTCGGGCTCTCGACGGAGAACAACACCCGATTGCAAAGTGTCGTCAGCAAGCCCTACGGTCTTTTCTTCGTGTGCGGACCAACGGGATCGGGTAAGACCACGACTTTGCATTCGATTCTCAAACACCTCAATACGCCCGAGACCAAGATCTGGACGGCCGAGGATCCGGTCGAGATCACGCAAAAAGGTCTCCGCCAGGTTCAAATCAATCGCAAGGCGGGGCTCGACTTTCCGACGATCATGCGGGCGTTCCTGCGCGCCGATCCGGACATCATCATGGTCGGCGAGATGCGCGACAAGGAAACGACATCGATTGGTATCGAGGCGTCGCTCACCGGCCACCTTGTGTTCGCGACATTGCATACGAACAGCGCGCCGGAAAGCATCGTCCGTCTACTTGACATGGGCATGGATCCCTTCAACTTCGCGGACGCGCTGCTCGGCGTACTGGCCCAGCGCCTGGCCAAGCGCTTGTGCTCGGGTTGCAAGCAGGCCTATACGCCGACGGCCGCCGAGCTGAAGATCCACATGGACGAGTACACGTCCGAGCTCATGCACACGGAGCGGTTCAAGAACGATCCAAAGGGATCGCTCGAAGCCATGGCAGCGGAGTGGCGGAAGAAATTCGCGAACGAAAAGGGCGAGTTCACCCTGTACAAGAAGGTCGGCTGCGACACCTGCAGCAACACCGGCTACAAGGGTCGCCTAGGCCTACACGAGCTCCTGGTCGGTTCCGACACTATCAAACGGATGATTCAGGAAGGGGCGCGGGTGGCGCAAATGGTAGCCGTCGCATTGGATGAGGGAATGCGCACGCTGAAAATGGACGGCGTCGAGAAGGTGATGCAGGGCGCGACTGACCTCGCCCAGGTGCGCGCGGTGTGTATCAAGTAGTCCCGCGAAAAGTCGCTACGCCGTTGTGGTGAATCGGTCTGAACCGATTGATCAAATCTCGTTCAAAACGGTGCCGATCACCCGCGCTTTTGCGGTCGCCAATTTGTCCCCGAGGGTTGTGACGGCCCGCGGCCGGGTGTGATCCTTGCGGATAATCATCAGCGCGCCATAGGCGCTGGCGGCGACCGCATGTGCGTCCGCGAACTGGCCGCCTGGGGGTGTATCGATCAGCACGACATCGAAGTTCTTTTCGACCTCCCGCAGCA
>JANMUI010000543.1:0-12463 GCA_031391405.1 Betaproteobacteria bacterium | reverse complement strand
GTTCTCGGCCGGGGTCGTCCTGCTGATTCCCGGTTTGAGTGGCGTGTTCAAGGGGATCGAGGATCGCGTGCTCCATCTGATGGGGGGCAAGGCTGATTGGAATGGCGTCGTCGTCGTCGACCTCGATGCTGAGCGTGCAGGGTCAGCTCGCGAACCAATCCGCCGCGACACGGAATTATTCCGGGAGTCGCTCGCGACCATCCATGCCTATCTGAACCGTGCGGGAGCGCGTGCGATCGTCTATGACGTGGCGTCGTTCGACGCCGACCCGGCTGATGAAAAACTCTCAGCATTGGTCGAATCCAATGTCGTCTTCGCCGCAGTCGGCATGCCGTTGCATCCGAGCGCGGCCAATCACGATCGCAGCGCTCTTGCGGGTGTGGCGATCGCAGGCATCAAGCAGGGCGCGGACTTGCCGCCCCATCGGGAATGGGCGGACATCAGGCTGCCGTCGCCGCGTCTGATCCGTCCCGGGAAAGCGCTCGCCGGGGTCATCAACGCGGAACCTGACAAGGATGGCGTTACTCGACGCCTTCCTCTTCTGCATGCAGCGCATGGTGCGGTCCTTCCATCGATGCCGTTGGCCGCTCTCATGGCTGCGGACCGTTTGCGACCGCAGATTAATTTCTCAGGAACGCGGGTCGGTGTTGGCGTGCGATCGTGGAATGCGAATGAGCATGGTGAAGTCGAGCCCGTTTTCCCGCGGAACATCGACGAAATTCCGGTGCTGCCCTACGAGCGTCTCGCCGCATCTGCGGGTAGCGGCAGGCCTGACGAGGCTCTGGATGACGCCATTCGCAATCGCGTGGTGTTCATCGGGAGCCTGAATCACGACGCATCGCCTCCGATCACTACGCTCAGCGGAAAGATATCGAGCGTGAAGTTTGCTGCCGTCGGGTATGCGCAGTTGTCGACCGGAAGTCTATTGCAACCGAATTCGATCTTTCTCGACGGCGCCGTACTCCTCCTCGCACTGCTGCCGGGATTCTGGTTGCTTACAAGGAAGGGTGGCGTATCACTCGAAGTCGTCGTGGTTGGAATAGGTGCGGCGTGCGCGATTCCTATCGCAGCGGGATTAATGGCCTCGTTCGCCGATGTCCGCGTATTTTGGCCCTTTGCGCTCGTCACCGGGGTCCTCGCAAGTTCCCTTGTAGTCGCCTGGATCCAAAACGCTGCCGCGGAAGTTCGACGTCACCGCGAAGATGAGCACGTGGCGACGGAGGAGTCGACGCGCCTCAAAACGCAGTTCCTGAATCATCTGACCCACGAACTGCGCACCCCGCTCACCGCGATCATGGGCTTCAACAAGATCAATCAATTTACCGATGAGCTTGGCAAAGAGCAGCGCGTTGGCAATAGCGCAATCATCGCCCGCAATTGCGAGCATTTGCTGGCGCTCATCAATAACAACCTCGATCTCGCAAAATTGGAGGCTGGCCAGCTTGCGATAACACGGCAGGCGGAAGATCCGGAACCGATCTTTCGCGATGTCCTTGCCACGATGCGCGCGCTTGCCGCCGACAAGAAGATCGATCTGCGATACGTGCGCCGCACGCCCTTGCCGGAAGCGCTGATGCTTGACTCTTTCCGGCTTCGACAGGTACTGCTCAATCTTCTTGGTAACGCGGTGAAGTTCACTTCACGCGGTTCGGTAGAGCTCTCCGTATCGTGGCACGTTGCGGCACTGGAAATCGAAGTCCGTGATTCGGGTCCCGGCATTCCCCGTGAGGCAATGGACCGAATCTGGCAACCATTCAAGCAAGCCGACCTCACGGTCGGGCGCCGATTTGGTGGCACGGGTCTTGGGCTGGCGATATCGCGCAAACTCGTCGAGTTGATGAACGGCGAAATTACGGTCGAATCACAAGTTGGGCACGGCGCCACGTTTCGGGTCCGCGTACCTACCGAGGCTGCTTCGCGGCAAGCTTCCTCCGAGAGCGTTGCGCCAGCCGTCGTTTCGCGCGGCCGATTGTCCGGGCACGTTCTTCTCGCCGACGATAACGAGGATCTTCGAAATCTCGTGACCCTGCTCTTGCGGAATCTGGGGCTCCAGGTGCATGGCGTCGAGAATGGGCTTGCTGCCGTTGAAACCGCCGTAAGCGATCAATTCGACATCGTGCTGATGGACATGGAAATGCCCGTCATGAACGGCTACGAAGCCGTACACGTCCTTCGGGCACGCGGCTACACTGGGACGATCCTTGGTCTTACCGCCCACCAAGAGGGAATAGAAGTCGCCAGAGCGATATTGGCCGGGTGCGATGCTGTTCTCACCAAGCCGGTCTCCGTCGATAGCCTGAAGCAGGCTATTGCGCCCGTTCTCGAGCGGCAGGCTGCCCATCGTGTTTCAGAAGTCAGGCGCGAAGTTATCCCGCAACGGTAATGATAGAGTCAATGAACATCCTTCGCTCGTTTCATCACAGTACAGATACGCATCGTATGGCAGGCTCGGCACGGGCCGCAGAGACGAATCGATGCGGCGGCGACCGATCCACGCGATTTCCCGCTGGCCGATTCCCGTCGCGAATCCATCGCGACCCAATTCACCCATGATGAGCACCTCGATTCGAGTTCGCGTTGAGCGGGAGCTATCGACGCTTGTGCCGCGCTTTCTCGCCAATTGCCGCCGCGACGCCGACGTCCTTGCAAAGTCGATTGCGCAATCTGACCTCGACACGACTCGCAAGATTGGCCACAGTCTCAGAGGCGTTGGGGGCGGCTACGGTTTTGCCGAAATCACGCGCTTGGGCACGGTCATCGAGGCTGCCGCCAAAGCAGGGGACACGAAAGCCGCACTCACTGCGGTCAATGCATTCCAGGCCTATTTGAAGGCCGTCCAAGTGGAGTACGTATGAGAGTCGCACTTCTCGAAGACGATCCCGCACAGATCGATCTCGTCACGCTATGGTTGAACAATTCCGGGTTCAACTGCCACGTCTTCACATTCGGCAAAGAGCTTACGCGTGCGCTGACCCGCGAAAGTTTCGATGTATTTCTGCTCGACTGGGAGCTCCCGGATATTTCTGGGGCCGAAGTTCTGCAGTGGATCCGGCAGAATGTGCGCGACGCGACGCCAGTCATTTTTACCACCGCACGCGATCGGGAAGAAGATATCGCCGCGATGCTGAAAGCCGGCGCCGACGATTACATCGTAAAGCCACTCCGCAAAATGGAGCTCCTCGCACGCATTCATGCCGTGCTCCGCCGGAGCCGCAATGAAAAGCCCGCCGACGACGTGTTCGAAATTGGCGAGTTTCGCGTCAATGTGGAGTCGCGCACCGTCCATCGACACGGACAGCAGGTCGAGCTCACGCAGAAGGATTTCGACCTCGCGGTATTTCTGTTCCGCAACCTTGGGCGCCTGCTATCACGTGGGCACATCCTCGAGAACGTATGGGGTCGTAGCCCGAACCTGAATACACGAACGGTCGACACCCATGTGAGCCGACTCCGATCGAAGCTTGGGCTTGTTCCGGAAAATGGCTGGCGGCTGGTTGCGATCTACCAACACGGATATCGCCTGGAGCAGATCCAGAAAGACGAGCCGAATGATTCGGCAGCTCTTATCGTCGCGGCGCCGGTGGCTACTTCCTAAGCCGGACGTCGTTCTCGTCGTAGAATCGGCGGCTCATCGAGCCGCCGTTTTTCATTCTGGGCCCCGCCGCCGGTCCCGGTTTAATCACCGCGGCAAAACAAAGGGCGGCCGCCAGAGAGGACCAGTCCCCGGCCGCCACCCGTTTTCATAATAGGAATTCCGGTCGCCAACGGCGATCTCGATCGTGTCATGATTGCCAAACGGTTCTCGCCTTCGTGGCGAATGCTTTCGGCGCACCGCACAAACTAATAGGTCGCCGAATATCGAAGCGCAACGACCCTTTCGCTCGGCGCGGCAGCGTCATGATTTGGCTCCGCGCGATGAATCACCGATATTCCGAGCACCCCGCCTTTTCCCAGCGGACGGGAATAGTTGAGCTCCGTCAAGCGTTCGCGGCCCGCAGGGTTGAGCGGTATCGCGCGGCTCGTTCGTACGACTTCCCCCTCACTGTCCACACCAGTTGGCAGATCGAGCGCCATGACGCCCGACGTAGCACGCAGTGGCTGGGAATATGAGATCGCGATTCGATCGCTCTTTTGGTGCAGGTTCGCGCGCGCCAAACCAAATGCGAAGGCCCGGCTGTTGGTCGTCGAGACCCCGGCGATGAGACTACCCTCTGTATTCGAGAATCCAGGTGTATCGGCAACGGTGAATTGCCCCGCCAGACTCCAATCCGACGCGAATTCATAGCTCGTGAACAGCGTTACCGCCGTAGTGGTCGGTGCGGCGCTGATCTGGTATGCATCCCCGCTCGTTGAATTGAAATAGGTGGCGTGCTCGCGCAATTGCTGGACCGTCGCGCCGATGGCACCTAGCTCACCAACTTTCGCGACTTCCAAGACGTAGGCGTTTGCAGTCGGTTGCGATGCGTCGGACTGAGCGAATTGCGCGCGGGCAGTTGAGGCCCCCACAGACGAGACCAAGCCTGCCTTCAATTTGACGCCACCGGTTGTGGAATAACCTGCGGCAAGGTGGCTATGGCCGGGGATGAGCGAGAAGATCGGCGATCCCAGCGCGGGCGAGTGAAAAACATTGGGATCTTGGCGATCGAGCGAATTGACTCCGAAATACGTCGCGCCCATACCCGCAAACCCGAATGCCCACTCGGCGCCCCGACCGTATGGCTGAACGATTGCGAGCCCGGACAGTGCGTTCTGAGCCAGGTCACGTGATTCGTAGTCGAAAAACTGTCCGCGAGCCACGCTGGTGTTCGCTGTATCCACACCACAGAGGAGTCTCGCCCCGCTCGTCGTCCTTGCGCTGTTGAATGCGACCAGTCGATCGGCCACACCGAATATTTGGGCTGATGACAATCGGGGTGCTGCCGCGATGCCGGCTCCCAGATCATATTCAAACGCTCGCCGATAGGAATCGAGGGCGACACTTCGCAGCTCTCCGCGTGCCGATGCGGCGCGCAATCCGGCCCCGGCGATCGCGCCCGGCGAAAACGAAGCCGTACCCAAGGGCACGGATGCGCCTGACGCGAGCGGAATATTGGACGTTCCGATCGGCTGTAGCGCACGGCCCAAATTCAACAGTCCCCAGCCGAAGATTTCGTCGACTCCGGGTGCACCCAGGTCGGTCGCGGATGAAAACAGGATTCCGGAAATCTGTTCGGCCGACAGGTATGGCCAATGCGCCAAGATCGATGCGGCAGCACCGGCGACGATCGGGGCGGCCGCGGACGTCCCGCTCATCGATACGAGACCGGATGTGCTGAATGCGGACGCCCCAATGACGCCCACGCCCGGTGCCACGAGAAATGCGTTCTTGGTATCGCCGGCGCGATTGGAAAAGCTGGCAATTGCATTGTTCGCATCGACCGCACCGACAGCGATGATCCGGCCGAGCGCCCAATCTTCCTTCGCAAAGCGTGCGGGCCAATCCGGATTGAGCTGCGATCGATTTCCGGCAGCAACCACAAGGAGCTGTCCGGCCGCCACCGACTCCATCATCGCCGTCTGGGCAATCGGGCCCGTTGCGGCGAGAGACATATTCACGATCAAGGCGCGGCCGACGGTATAGCGCAGGCCATCGGAAACATTCTGGTCGGAAGACGTCGGCCCGCTGAAAACGCGAATAGGCAATACGCGGGAATCGAGTCCGTTGCTCACCCCGCCCGGCTGTCGCAGCACCATCGAGGCAACCGCGGTGCCATGCCCCATCACATCGGTGACATCGCTCGTCAATCCGAAAACTTCGTGCGCCCCGGACGCGACACGGCCCGCGAAGCTGGCGTGATTGATATTCAGCCCAGTGTCGATAACCGCGACGGTGGGCCCGAGCGTCGTTGCAACTCTGAAATCGTTGATCAGCCGAGGAACGACACGGGTTCCGGCCGGGAGGGCACGCATCGCAATTTCCGCTGCTGGATTCTCCATCGGCAACGGATCGCGTGGCAACGCTTGCGCATGAGCCCCGCCGCTAAAGCACGCAGAAACGGATAAGGCAATAACGGTCCGACGCATGATTTCCCCTGACCCTCACCGGAGCGTTGGATCAGGGTTGGGATCAGGTAGCGCGGGCGCGTTCTTCGTCCCGTCGCGCAATCCCCTGGATCATCTTTCCTGACATGGCCGGCGGGTTACACCAAGGTGTCAACGGCAGATCAAGGTCCGGGCCCAATCGGCGTTCGGGCTGATGCGCGCATAAGTGCCCGGCGGTTGCCGCCACCATTCAATGGAAAGGATGATTCTCCCGACGTGAGCACCCGACGTGAGGCGATCGTGAGGGATAGACGCTTTGGCGCGCACCGCATCGTGTTGATCACCGATGCGGGAGCCGGTCATGTCAAGAGTGATGTTGGGGCGGCAGCCCAACGACATCCGTCTACCGATACCGACGATCTACTCAGCCGGCAGATTGACTTGGCGGATCGGGCCGCCGATTCATTTGTATCCCAGGACATAAATCGAAACATCCAGGCGCGACCCGGTAAAACTCGACTTACATCCGATGCTCAGAATGCTCTTCACGGTAATCCACCGTGCCCCTACGCAACCGGGAGAACACCATGAACAAGATCCTCGCCGCCCTCGCCTTCACCGGATTAATTGCCGCGCTTCCTGTCGCAGCGAACGCACACGACCGCGGACATGGGAACCATGGGCATGCAATGGCCCAACATCGCGATTGCGACCATCCCCATCATTTCCAGCGGCATGCACACCACCACCGGTATCACCGTGCCCATCCGGAACCGATTGCGTATTACGCAGCCCCGCGTGTCGAGCCGGTCTACATCCCGGCGATTCCGCTTCCCCCATTGCCGCGCCCGCACGTCAGCATCGTCTGGCGGGTCTACTGAAAACGGGTCATCAGGGGCAACGATGCGAGGCGGTCACCTTCTCGGGCCGCCTCGATTCAGATCAGGCCTTGATTTCTCATCGCCTCGCGATAGGCGATTGCCACCTTATCGAACGCAAGATGCAGCTCATGGTCGGATCCGAACGGAATCGCCGGTGGCTGTTGTGATTCGATAATGCGCTGATCCTGCGCGAAGATCGTGCGCCCGAACGCCTTCATCACTTCGTCCGACTGATCAAAATTGTAGTTGCGGGCCACGCGGCAACAGCCGATGCAGTGCTCCGCGTCGACCGGCTGCGAAACGAAAAAATACACCATGCCATCCTCGCCACCCCATCCGATATGCTCCACCGGTGCGCACCGTACGCCAACTTGAATCGTCGAGCTCCGGAACTTCGGGAATGGGCGCGCGCGGCTCATCCAATGCAACCCAGATCAGCCCGTAGCGCTCCTGGGACCGAAACGCCGTAATGCGCGCACGCTCCGGCACCCGCGTGGGATCCGCGAGCTGTGGGACGTGGACGCAGCGACCGTCAGCCCCATACCGCCAGCCGTGGTAGGGGCAAACAATTTCGTTGCCTTCGACCTTGCCAAGCGAAAGAGCCGTGCCCCGATGGACGCAGCGGTCCTGCAAGGCGTGGGCACGCTCCGCCGCATCGCGCCAGATCACGATTCGCTCGCCAAGAAGCATCGCGGCGGTGTGGATCGTCGTCACGGCCTATGCATAGGCGACCGGATGCCAATACTGCGCAAGCACCGTGCGATTGCTAATGACCATCACTTCAGCGCAACTGTGCGCCAGCAACCGCGGCGGCAACCGCGCCCGCGAGCTTCTTCACATAGGGAATATGCAGAAACTCGTTCGGACCATGCGCGTTCGAGTAAGGCCCGAGCACACCGGTAATCAAAAACTGCGCGGCCGGGAACTTCTCGCCCAGCATGTTCATGAAGGGGATGCTTCCCCCTTCGCCGGTATAGGCCGCGGACTTTCCAAAGCTCCGCATTGACGCATCCTGGAGCACACGCTTCAACCATGGCGCGGCGGGCGGTGCATTCCATCCGGTTGCGCCGCCGTCGGTCGTGAACGTTACATTCGCGCTATAGGGCGGATTCGCTTCAAGCGCACGCTTCATCGCGTGCGCCGCTCGCGCTGCATCGACCGTCGGGGGCAGGCGCATGCTGAGCTTGAGGGTCGTCTTGGGTCGCAAGACATTGCCCGCTGAATCGAGACTCGGCAGCCCTGCCCCGCCGGTCACCGAGAGGGCGGGACGCCATGTTTTCGCCAGGATCCCTTCGATCGGATCGGTCGTGGTCGGCATCGCATGCGCATGAGGCGCGTCGCCGCGTGAACAACCGACCCATGGAAATTCCTGCCAGATCGCGTCCCCGATGATCGCGCCGGCCAAGGTAGCCTCCTCTTCGCGATCGGCGGGAATCTCGGCGTGCAGCTCAGGCAGCAACACACGCCCGGTATCCGGATCGTCGATCCGATTGAGAAGCTGACGCGCGATCCGAAATGATGAAGGAACAAGGCCGCTTGCACGGCCGGAATGCACGCCTTCGGAGAGCACCTCAACGGTCAATACCCCACCGACCAGTCCGCGCAACGACGTCGTGGCCCACAACTGATCGTAATTTCCGCATCCCGAGTCGAGACCGATGACAAGGCGGACATTTCCAAATCGCGGTGCAAGCAATTCGAGATAGGCCGGCAGATCGGGACTACCGCTCTCTTCGCAGGTCTCGATGAGCCCGACACATCGCGGTCGCGGAATGGCGTGCGCATCGAGCGCCTGAATAACAGTCAATGCAGCGTAGACGGCATAACCATCGTCCGCCGCGCCGCGCCCGTAGAGCTTCCCATTCTCGACGACCGGTTGCCACGGACCCAGACCATCACGCCAGCCCACCATCTCAGGCTGCTTGTCCAGGTGTCCGTAAAAGAGGATGGTTCGATCGTTGCCGGCGCCGCCGGTGGCCGGGACATCGAAAAACAGACATGGCGTCTTGCCTGGAAGCGCGATGATCTCGATGGTCATGCCACCAATGTTCTGTGCACGCGACCAGCGCTCCGCGGCTTTGATCACCGCATCGAGATGACCGTGTGCCGCCCAATTCGCATCGAACGCCGGCGATTTCGCGGGCACACGGATGTATTCGATCAGACGGGGAATCACGTCCTCATCGAATTTGCGATCGATGAACGCTTGGATGTCCGGTGAGGTCATTGATTGGGCGATGTGAGCGAATCAGACGGCGAGTCTACCGCGCAGCTATCATTCCGCCCTGGCAATCCATGGAGCCCGGCTACATGCCAATCCTCGCTCGCACTGCATTGATCGTGACGTTCCTTATCGGCGCCCTCCCCGCATTCGGCCAGGCAAATTATCCGAACAAACCGATTACCTGGATCGTCCCCTACCCGGCCGGCGGTAACGCCGATCTGCGAACCCGCGAGATTGCGCGACTTCTCGCGCCAGTGCTGGGACAAACGATCATCGCGGACAATCGCCCCGGCGCAGGTGGCAACATCGGCACGGCCATCATCGCGAAAGCCAAACCCGACGGTTACACGATCGGCATGGGCAATTTCGCGCCGCTTGCCGTCAATCAGACGATGATGAAAAACATCCCCTTTGACCCGCTCGGCGATTTCGCGCCCATCATCCTGATCGAGCGAGGACCGCTCGTGCTGATGGTGAACAACGCATCGCCGATCCGCTCTCTCGCCGACCTTATCGCGACCGCGAGAGCGAATCCTGGAAAGCTGACATTCGCTTCAGGCGGACTCGGTGGATCACATCACCTGTCGGCCGAGCTGTTGAAATCAATCGCGAAAATCGATCTCGTCCATATTCCCTATAAGGGCGGCGCGCCCGCGGCGACCGATCTGCTTGCCGGCCATGTCGACATGATGTTCGAGCAGATGTACGCCGCGATGCCCAATATCAAGGCGGGCAAGACGCGCGCGCTTGGCGTTACCAGCAGAAAGCGCTTGCCGTTCGCACCGGATATTCCAACCATGGAAGAAGCCGGGATTGCCGGGTTCGAGGTGCTGAATTGGCAGGGCGTCATCGCGCCGAAGGGCACGCCACCCGAAATCGTTCAACGATTGAACGCGGAGATCAATAAGGCGCTCGCGACCGCCGAGATGCGCGACCGTATCGTGTCGCAAGGCAATGAAGTCGCCGGCGGCACCGCGCAGGAATTCGATGCTTTTATCCGCTCCGAGAACGCCAAATGGGGCAAACTCGTACGCGAAGCGAATATCAAAGCAGACTAGTTCCCCACTGATTCTCCCCACTGATTCTCCCCACCAATTCGAATCGACCAAAGAGACTCGCCATGCGTACATACATCAAGAAAGCCCAGCCCCCTGCGCCGCAAGACAAGACCAGGCTCGAGGAAACCGTGCGGGCCATGCTTGCGGACATCGCGCAGAATCGCGACGAAGCGATCCGCCGCTATGCCAAGCAGTTCGACAAGTGGGACAACCCGGAATTCAGAGTCTCGCCGGATCAAATCCGCAAAGCCGAGCGCGAGCTGCCGGAAACGTTCAAGGCCGATTTCAAGTACGCATTGAAGCAGGTCACCAGTTTCGCGAAGAAGCAACTCGAGACCTTGCAGAATTTCGAAACCGAGATCGAGCCCGGCATTGTCCTCGGACAGAAGATGATTCCGATATCGCGCGTCGGCTGCTATGTGCCCGGTGGAAAATTTCCCCTTGTTGCATCCGCGATCATGAGCGTCGGTACCGCGAAAGCGGCTGGTGTCGATCACATCACCGCCTGCGCACCGCCTCGCGATGCGGCCGGAATGTACAACTACACGCTCTACGCATTGGCCACCTCCGGCGCCGACGAAATCTACAATCTTGGCGGCGCGCAGGCGATGGCTGCCATGGTGCATGGCTGCGTCGGCATGAAAGCGGTTGATCTGATCACCGGCGCGGGCAATCCATTCGTCGCGGAAGCCAAGCGACAGTTATTCGGACAAGTCGGCATCGATCTGCTCGCGGGCCCCACCGAGATCCTGATCGTGGCAGACGACAGCGCGGATCCATCATTGGTCGCGACCGATCTGCTCGGACAGGCCGAACACGGACCCGATAGCCCGGCATGGCTCGTCACCACGTCGCGCACGCTTGGCGAAGCGGTTGCCAAGGAAGTCGAGCGACAACTCGTGACGCTCGCGACCGCGAAAACCGCTGGTCCGGCGTGGCGCGATCACGGCGAGATCATGGTCGTCGAAACCGACGCGGAGGCGGTCATCGCGTGCGATGAGTATGCCCCTGAGCATCTGGAAGTCATGACGTCGAAGAACGACTACTATTTGAAGAATCTCAAGAACTACGGAAGCCTCTTCGTCGGCGAGGAAAGCACGGTTGCCTATGGCGACAAGGGTATTGGGACCAATCACACGCTACCTACGGCCAAAGCGGCGCGCTACACCGGTGGCCTTTGGGTCGGAAAGTTCATCAAGACGGTGACCTACCAACATCTCACCAGGGCAGCGAGCCGCAAGATCGCGCCGATCATGAGTCGCATCTGCGTGGCCGAGGGCATGATCGCGCACGGCATCACGGCAGACGTGCGCGAACAGCGCTATCGCACCGAGAACAAGTAGCCGACAACAGTAGCAAGGTACGCATGTCATCGTTATCCGGCCGGGTCCCGCGCCCGCATCTGACCCAGAACTGGGTCATCAGCAAACCATTCGCGCGATCGAAACGCGGCGTGGTCGCCTCCCAGCACCAGGGCGCCGCTCAGATCGGCGCCGATACGCTCGCGGCAGGCGGCAACGCGATCGATGCCGCGGTGGCGACCGGATTTGCGCTCGCATCGATCGAACCTTGGAACAGCGGTTTGGGCGGGATCGGCTACATGCTCATTTATCTGGCCAATGAGCAGCGCGTCGAGGTGGTCGATTTCGGACCGATATCGCCTCGCTCGCTCGACACGCGCGACTATCCTCTGACCGGGGGCATGACGACCGATCTGTTTACTTGGCCGTCGGTCAAGGACGACCGCAATGTCCATGGTCCAATGTCAATCACGGTCCCCGGTGTCGCAGACGGCCTTGGCCTTGCCATCGAACGATTCGGTTCGATGCCATTGGGCGAAGTGCTGGCGCCCGCGATTGCTGCGGCCGAAGCCGGAATGCCGATCGATTGGTTCCTGACCTTGAAGGTCGCGACGATGGCAGGCGAGCTCGCGCATTATCCGACGACCAAGGGCATCTGGCTGCCGAATGGCCTGCCGCCGGTGACATCCGCCGGTGCTCCGATTGATCACCTTAAGCTCACAGGCTTGGCCGATACCTTGCGTCGTCTCGCAATTGCGGGCCGGCGCGATCTTTACGAAGGTGAGATCGCAGCGAGCATCGCAAGCGACCTGAAATCACTTGGCGGCAATCTGACCCTTGAGGACCTCCGGGCGTACCGTGCACGGGTCGTTCCACCACTTGAGTGTCCGTACCGCGATGCGCGCGTCTTCCTTGCACCCGGACTCACCGGTGGAGCGAGCATGGCCGAAGCGTTGCGTCAACTCGCGAAGGAACGAT
>JANMUI010000537.1:0-3656 GCA_031391405.1 Betaproteobacteria bacterium | reverse complement strand
TCGCCGGCACGATAGAAACCCTTGGAGAGATTGAGCTTCAGCGTGTTCGCCAGGCTAAGAAAGCCCGCCGTGCGAGCGCCTGCCGAGGCATTCACCGTCGCTATCACGTCATTGACCGGTTCGGCCTTGGCCGCCACAGCTAACGCAACCGGTGTCGCAACGGGTGTTGAAATCGGTGAAGCAGTTGGTGGAGCAACGGGGCTCCTTGCCAGGGCAACGACTTCGACGCCTCGCGCCTCGGCCGCAGCCCCGCGGCCGGCCTCCGAGATATCGATCAGCGCCCCATCCATCGCCACCGGACCTTTGCTCACCGACGCGAACGCGTCGCGGATTTCTTCCAAGGTGCCGAGCCGAATGTCCTCGAAGTCTCCCCAGCGCAGTTGCGGCGGCAGCTCGTTGTAGACTTCGCGCGGAGTGGCGAGACACCCCACGATCTGCTGGCGCGCGTCCTCGCCGCCAGCCAGCACCTTGAATCCCTGCGCGCCGGGCAGCACGAGCGGGGCGCCGGCCTCGACCCGCGGGTCACGCACGAAGCGGTTCGGAAAGATGCGCTGTATCTTGCCGTTCGACGGGCTTTGCACGAAGCAGTACAGGTAAGCCGAGTCGGAGGTCGTGACCGTGAGCTCGATCGGCTCACCCTTGCGATACTTCTGCTTGGTCGTGCGGACCGTGAGCTTCGTCGCGGTCTGGGCTGGTGCTTCAGGCTTGGTGGCGCTCGTATCGCCCTTCGCGGGGTCAGCCTTGGCGACGGTGAACGGTTGTTTCGGCGCCACCGGCACTGGTCGCACCAGAAATTGCGTGAAGGCTGCCACGTCGAACGCAGCGTCTGTCTTCAGGCCGAGGCCCTTGCGGTACGCGGCTAGTGCCTCGTCATAGGAGGCGTTTGGCTTGCCATCCACCGGACCGTCATAGAACTTGCGGTTGCGCAGTTGCTCCTGCAGAAACTTGGCGAGATCCTCGGTGCCCTGCATCGAGACGAACCAGTCTTCGATTTCACGCTTGATCTCCGGGCTGTTTTGGTCGATGTTGAGGCAGGTCCAGTACGGCACCCGCAGCAGCTTACCCACCAGCTCGATGGTCGCCAGCTCTACCATGTTGCGCAGTGCCTGCGCGGTGCCTTCACTGCGCCCGACCGTGAAGCTGAAGGAGAGATTGCCATTGCGGAGCTGCGCCGCGCCATCACCCGCGCTGGTTTCTTCCTTGGTGACCATCACGACGTTCTTCGAGCTGACACCGGGAACGAGCGACAGATCGTCGGTCGAAATGATGCTGGCATCGAAGCCCATGACCGAAATCTGCTTACTGTTGTTGAAGCGAATGCCGAACAATGGTCCGGTGATGAGCGAGGTGAGCGAAGCGCCGATGCCGGCCTGGTTCTTTACGACATCCTCGTCGAACTGCGTGACCGAGCCGCGAATGTCGTATTGCGGCACGACCTTGAATTGATTGGCACGTTGCGCGAGATTGATCAGGTTCACCACATTCTGGTTGTCCTGGCCGAAGGTAACGAGTCGCACGCCGCGGCTGCGCCGGGTCATGTCGGAGATCGCGGAGACCATCATGTCGCGCGTGCCGGCACCGAGCTTGCGCGAGTTGTCCTGCATCTCTTCGATCATCATGCTCACATCGCGGATGCCAAAGCGCAGCAACGTATCGTCCATGCAGCGCAGGCCGGCGGCGAAATGGGTGAGGTTGCGTTGCGGTGTGGCTGCGGGGCCAATCGGTTTGGGTGCCACATCGACGAGCGGCTTGTTGGCGGCGCATCCGGCGAGGATCGCAGCGACGAGGCTCGCGCAGGCGATTCGCTTCAGATTCGGTTGGGCATTCATGTTCGGCTCCGTGATTCGATCCATCTGGTTTCAATTCATCGGTTCGCGATGGTTCTGCAAACGCTACCTCTAGACATTCGACGAATCTGGGTTTTCGGACGCATCGCTTTCGAAACTCAACAAACAAACTTTCCCCTTGGCTATGGGAATGGCGAGCCGGGGAATTGATGTTGGCTGCACGAGACAAACACTTGAGTGGACATGGCAAAGACCGCAGCGCTAATGCCAAAGAATGAGACGACTGCGATGGTCGAATGAAGCGTTCCCACCCGCAATAGGTTCGCCGGTACGATGCGAAGTTATCGATTACATCTTCCGGTGCCACGAAAAAGCCCGGAGGGAGGCTGTCAGCCTCGCTCCGGGCTGCGACGACGCGATGTTGCGCCGCCAAGGAAGACCATATCAAAGCTGGGTGGGATACACGAACTCTTCGTGAGTTCCGCCGCCTTTGGTGAACCGGTCAAGGGCGCCGGCCGCACCGTCGACATCGCGTGTCCAGTTCTGCGGATCGAAAACGAACTCGGGAACCGTCGCCACGGTGGCGCCGTTGTCGCTGCGAGTGCACACGTCGGCCGCGTTGGTACGCTGCACGTAGGTGGTATTGACGAACGGAATGATCGGGCACACAGACTTTCGGACTTCCTGTGGGGTTGCAACGACCTTCACGCACTTCATGACTACATCGCTGTTTCCGCTTGCCCCGCCAAGATTGACGAGCCGGGTGCCGTAGGTATTCGGGCACGTAACGCCTTGCTGGGGACTCGCAACGCTGATCGAAGGGGCGGCCAGACCGGCTGCAACGAACGCGGCAACAGCGATGCTCTTGACAACTACGAGGGATTTCAGGGTTTTCATGATCAATTTCCTTAAGTGTGGGTTGGGGTTTCCGTGGGCTTACGAACCTTTCGCTCGCCTCACATCTACACATTCGGAGTGACCCAGCGATTTGGACGCATCACCGTCGTAATCTTTTTTGGTGCCTACCAGGTGCGTAGCCTCAAGCAGGGCATCGCAGCAAGGTGCATTGCACCGCAGACATTTGGACGGCGACGGTGGATTACGCTTCGCTAACCCGCCCTACATAGGTAGCAGCGAGTGGGGTCGCAATGCGAGATGGCAAGCACGCCGCAATTGGGGGCTGGTTGCAACCGGTGAAATCGGCGCGCATCAAAAGCAAAGGCCGGCGCACGATGCGCCGGCCTCAACCGAAGAAACTCTTGACGAACGCTAGCGAACTGGGGGAATGGTGACGCTGGGACCGTTTGATGGCGGTGGCGGCGGCGTGAGGTTCTGGTGGCCGGTGTATCGCACCCGCGGACTTAGGCCGGTGCCTCCAGAACCTATCGGCGGGCGATTGGGGCATTCCGCGACGCGGATCATCGGGATTTGCTCCGTGCCGCTCAACCATTGCACGAACACCGTGTTTCTGCCGAGGGTAGCGTCGGCGCGGACGGTGATATCAACGTCGACATAGCCGACCTGCGGATAGCCGCCGAACATCGGCCCGGCTCCGGGTCGATTCATCGTGCCGCGACGATAAATCGCGGCCGATACACCGCTGCCGGCATTGTCCGTCACGCCGATAGCGAAGTCGGCGCCATCCCCGATCAGTCGAACTCGCGCGACGCCACCGCGCTCGATCTGGACGCGTGAGCTGGAAAGGAAGCGATCGTATTCAGCTCGCAGGCTGAATTCATTACACACGCGTCCAGCGTGGGCTGGATCGAAGAATTCGATCAAATCAATGCGCGCCTGAGCGGTGCCAACTGCTAGAACACTGGCTAGGCCAGCGAGATGGGCTGCAATCAGCCCGACAATTCGTTGGGT
>JANMUI010000470.1:0-7119 GCA_031391405.1 Betaproteobacteria bacterium | reverse complement strand
GCAGATCACCCCGTGGCAGATCACCCCGTGGCAGATCACCCCGTGGCAGATCACCCCGTGGCAGATCACCCCGTGGCAGATCACCGCGTTGCCGCTCAATTTGCCCTGCGCTACAGATAAGCGCCACCTGGCGCGTAAGCGTCGCGGACTCGGTTTCCGCTCCACCTGATCTTCACACAACTTTACGTGAGGGCAATCTCCCGCTTACGTCCTGTTGAGAGACTGTGTTCCGCACGCGAGACCTTCTCCGCGATCGTTGCAGGCTGAGGACTCTCGTGCCATCCACTCACGAAAGGACTACATCATGCGCGAGACAAATTCGATTCCCCCACAACAACCCCGCCGACGGTTTTTCAAGCGGGTCGCAATCGCAACGCTGATCGGCAGCATGGCTGCCGGGATCGGCTTCAAGGCCCTCGCCCACGGCGGTGGCTGGGGCGGTTGGCACCGCGGCGGCTTCATGGCCGGGCCGATTGATCCTGCCCGGGTAGATGAGCATGTTGAACGCATGCTCAAACATCTATATGTCGAAATCGACGCAACGGAGGAGCAGAAGCAGCGGCTTGCGCCAATCGTCAAGCAGGCAGCGAAGGACGTGCTGCCGCTCCGCGACAAGGCGCGCGATGCGCGTGCACGAGCGGTTGGGCTGTTCACGCAAGACCATATCGATCGAACCTCTATCGAAGCACTTCGCGCAGAGCAGCTTCAGCTTGCCGAGCAAGCTTCGCAGCGGATCACGCAGGCGCTCGCTGATGTCGCCGAGGTCCTGACGCCGGCGCAGCGACGGCAGATTGCGCAACGCTTCGAGCATCGTCGGAGTGGGCGACAGGGCGGCAACGCTTGAGGTCGACGGTGACGAGTCCCGCGATCCGTCACCGCTTTCCACTATAGTTTGCGCGTGGCCGAACGCATTCTCCTCATCGAAGACGACACGAGCCTTGCCGAGATGGTTGCCGCGTATCTCGGTGAGGCGGGATATCGGGTTTCGATCGCCGCGGATGGCCGATTGGGCCTGGACCGTCTCGCGCGCGAACCCTTCGATGCGCTCGTACTGGATCTGATGCTGCCCGACATGGATGGTCTCGAAGTGTGCCGGCAACTGCGCACGACATCGAGTCTGCCATTGCTCATGCTCACTGCCCGGGGCGATGCGATGGATCGCATCGTCGGCCTTGAAATCGGCGCCGATGACTATCTGCCCAAACCGTTCGAGCCGCGCGAGCTGCTAGCCCGATTGCGCGCCATCATGCGCCGGGGGAAAAGCGCTGCGCCCACGCAACGCCTGCAATTCGGCCGCCTCGACATCGATCGCGACGCGCGCGCCGCAAGCTTGGATGGCGCAGTGTGTTCGTTGACGAGCTACCAATTCGATCTGCTCGTCGCGCTCGCCTGCCATGCCGGTCGCGTGGTGTCCCGCGAAGCACTCATGGATCTGGTCAAGGGGGAATCGCTCGAAGCATTTGACCGCTCCATCGATGTACACATATCGCGGATTCGTGCGGCCATCGAGGACGACCCGAAGAAACCACGGCGCATCATCACAGTGCGCGGCGCGGGATATGTCTTTGCGAAGGCGCAGGACTGATGCGTCGCCTCTACCTTCGCATCTACTTCGCGGTCCTGGCGAGTCTGGCCGTATTTGCGCTGGCAGCGGGATTGTTATGGCGCCAGGTCGGCGATCGCGGGCCGGCGGGCCATGTACTCGACGTGGCGGCCATCCTTGCACAGAACGTCCTACCACCCGTGGGCGCGCCACGGACCGAACAGCAGGCTGCCCTCGAGCGGCTTGCCGCCAACCTGCGCGCTGACGTTACCCTCTTCGCGCTCGATCATTCGCTGCTCGCTTCAGTGGGCGAGCCGTTGCGACCGTCTTTTGCCAATCGCGAGCGCGGCGGATGGTTTCATCATTGGGACGGTCCGCCCACCTGGGCGGTACGACTGTCCGATGGCAGGTGGCTCGAAGCACGCGTGCCACGCGAGCACCGGTATCCCGGTCTGGGCTTGTTCATTGCGCTGGCGCTGCTCGCGCTCGCAGTCGGTGTCGGTGCGTATCCGGTCGTCCGCCGATTGACGTCGCGACTGGAGCGATTGCAGGCGAGCGTCGAGTCGCTCGGTGCGGGTGATCTTTCGGCACGCGTCAAGGTCGAAGGCAATGATGAAGTGGCACAACTTGCCGACAGCTTCAATCGCGCTGCCCACCGCATCGAGGAATTGGTCGGAGCACATAAGACCTTGCTCGCCAACACTTCGCACGAGCTGCGCACACCGCTTGCGCGCATCCGCATGGCGATCGAGCTGATGAAACCGAATGTTGATCCGCAACGCGAGGCCGCGCTCGAACAGGATATTGCCGAGCTCGACGCGATGATCGACGAGATCCTGCTCGCCAGCCGGCTCGATGCATCCATGGATCCCGAGGCGGACGAAATCGTAGACCTGCTCGGACTCGCCGCCGAGGAATGCGCGCGCTACGAGGACGCGCGGCTCGACGGTGAGGCGATTGCCTCACGCGGCGATGCACGGCTGCTGCGCCGAATGATCCGCAATCTGCTGGAGAACGCGAGGCGCCATGGCGCGCCGCCGATCGAAGTGCGGATCTTCCGCGCCGGAGCCAGCGTAGAAATTTCAGTCCAAGACGCAGGCCCAGGCGTGCCTGAGACCGAACGCGAACGGGTGTTTGAACCTTTCTACCGCCGTGCCGGTGCAAGAGAGCTCGGCGGCACAGGGCTTGGGCTTGCGCTGGTACGACAGATCGCGCGCCGACACGGCGGCGAGGCGCGTTGCGTGCCGCGGAGCGATCATGGTAGCGCCTTCGTTGTGGTCCTGCCGATTCGCACCTGAACGAGTGGCCTTACGTGGAACTAACTTTCCTGCCTGCCGACCGGCTGTGGTCTTCGCGCGGCGAGCACGACCAACGCCCCAATCCCCGCCAGCGTACCGAACAGGGTGAGCGAATGCGTGTAATCACCGTACCCATCGCGGAGCGCGCCCGCATCGATCGGTCCGCATGCCTGGGCGATCACCTGCATCGAGAGCGCGGTGCCGCGAATCGCGCCGTAACTCGCCCGGCCGAAGTAATCCGCCCAGACGATCGGCAGCAACGTCAACAACGCCCCTATTCCAAGGCCAAACAGGGTGCCGCTGAAATACGCTTCCGGCGCCGACGAAATGCGAAGCATGCTGAGCGCACCCAGACACATGAGCGCGCCGGATGCAGCCAGGACAAAACGGATCGGCCATCGTCGTGGCAGCCAGCCGACGCCAAAGCTCGCCACCGCTGACATCAATGAAAACGCGCTGACGATCGTCGCAACCGTCGTCGGATCGATGCCACGTTCGATCATGTGGGACGCTTGGTAGAGACTCACACCGGCCTGGCTCGGATAGACCAGCACGGTGAAGAGTGCGAGCAACCAGAATGCCGGCGTGCGCAATGCCTGCTCGCGCGTGAATTGAGGCTCGGGCCCGTGCGTTGAATGGACTTGCGCAGCCGGCTCGGGCGCGAGTCCGACATCCTCCGGGCGACGCACCAGCAGCAGCCACACCGGCAGCAGCCCTACCCCGAGCACATAGAGCCCAACCGCCAACCATCCTGCGCGCCAATCGCCGCCATTGCTGCCATTCATCGCGAAATGTGCAACCAGCGGGAGTGCGACGAGCCCGCCGAGCTGCGCAACCGTGGCGATCGATGAGGCGAGCGCGCGACGGGCGACGAACCAGTTGTTCAGGGCACCGTAGAGACCCAGCTCGAACGGTCCGGCCCAGTTCATGCGTGCGTAGCAGTACAGCACGTAGAAGAGTACGAGCGAATCGATCAGCGAAATTGCCATGAGCGATAGGCCAGTGCCGATCACCGCACAGCAGAGCAACATGCGGGCACCGCTTCGATCGAGCAGGCGACCAATCGCAGGCGATACGAACGCGGCAATCACGCCTCCCACCGACACCGCTCCACCGAACGCCATGCTCGACCAACCGAGGTCGCTTCGCATCGGTTCGACGAAGATCGATAACACCGCCACCGCCGGTCCTTGCCGCGCGAATCCGGCGAGACACACGCAACCGAGGATGATCCAGCCGTAGTAGAACGGTACGCGGGCAATCAATAGGCGCGCTAGGTAAGGTGCACGCATACTGCCTTGGCGGGAATCGTCGCGCCGGTTTTCACTCGGCAATGGGCTTCCATCCGCCGCCGAGTGATTTGTATACCGCCACCAGTGCGGTAGCCGTCGTCATCTCGCTTTGCGCAAGTTGATCCTGATCCTGCAACTGCCGGCGCTCGGCATCAAGCTCGGTAAGAAAGTCGCTGACTCCGCCATCGAAGCGCAGCCGGGCAAGCTTGACCGCGCCCTCGCTCGCGCTCGCCGCACGCCGCAAGCTCGCGTCCCGTTGGCGTGACCGTGCATAAGCCACGAGCGCACCCTCGGTTTCCTCCAATGCACGAAGCACCGTCTGCTCGTACTGCGCGAGCGCCGCCGCCGCACGTGATTCCTGAATACCAATCCGGGCACGCACGCGCGACAGGTCGAATGCCGCCCATTGGATCGACGGACCGAAGCCGTACGATATGCTATCGGTTTCAACGAGATTGGTGAGGTTCCGCGCCTGGAACCCGATCCGACCCGAGATGATCACGCGCGGAAACAAGTCACCGGTGGCCACGCCGATGCGCGCGGTTGCGGCGGCGAGCTGTCGTTCGGCAATCCGAACATCCGGCCGGCGGCGCAACAACTGTTCGGGGGTGCCGATACTCGCGACCACCGGCGGTTGCGGCAGCGATTTCTGTGGCGCGAGTTGAGCGGTGAGCGCATTCGGCTGACGGCCGGTCAAGACGCTGATGCGGTAAATGGCTCGTGCGACGCGCTCCTCGAACAATGGGACGAGCGCCAAGGTCGATTCCAGTTGACCTTGCGCGCGCAGCGTATCGAGCTCGATGCCGCGTCCGGCGGCTTGCCGCGCCACCACGAGGTCAACCGTACTGCGTTGATTCTCCGCGTTTTCCTTGGCGACGACGAGCGAACGCTGTAGTCCGCGCAACTCAAAGTATGTGCGCGCGAGCTCGCCCGCGACCGCTACCTGCGCTGCATAAACCCCGGCTTCAGCGGCCCCAAGCTCGGCGACGCGCGCCTCGATGGAACGGCGCACGCGCCCGAAGAAGTCGATTTCCCAGTACGGCTCAAGGCGCGCGAAGAACGCATCGCGATTGCGATCACTACGACTGCCCGGAAATTCAGAAGTGCTGAACTGCTGCAAGGTATAACCGGTGTTGGCGATGAGGGTGGGAAACCGCTCCCCCTCCGCATCGCGACGCACGCCACGCGCCTCCTGCAACCGCGCATCGGCAATCCGAATGTCGTGATTGGCGGTGAGCGCATCGACGATCAGCCGTTCGAGCTCTGGATCGCCAAAGAGTTTCCAGAATTCCGCGATGGGTTCTTGCTTGTCGAATGACGGATCGACCGCGTTCGCGAATTGCGCCTCGGCTTTGGTCTCGGGTGATTGATGGTCAGGTCCCACCGTCGCGCAGCCGCTGGCGAAAAACACTCCCACCACGACGCTGCCTATCAGCGCGCCCCGGAAAGTGGCAGCGCTACCCATCACCCCGCTCCTTGTCTCGCGGCGCAACCACCGGCGCAATCGGCTTGGCGATCAAGTCGGCCGCATGATGAAGCGGGCGTTCGCCGGCGAGCTTGCGCAGCATCACATAGAACACCGGGGTGAGGAACAAACCGAAAAACGTCACGCCCAACATGCCCGAGAACACCGCCACGCCCATGGCTTCACGCATCTCCGCACCGGCACCACTCGACAATACGAGCGGAACGACCCCCATGATGAAGGCGAACGACGTCATCAGGATCGGCCGCAATCGCAATTTGCAGGCGGCGATCGCGGCCTCCACGACACTCGACCCGCGGTGCTCCAATTCACGCGCGAACTCGACGATCAGGATCGCGTTCTTGCAGGCGAGGCCCACCAATACGAAGAGGCCGATCTGCGTGAAGATATTGTTGTCGCCGCCCTGCCCGTCCAGGCCCGAATACCACACGCCGGTGATCGCGCAGAGCAGACACATCGGCACGATCAGTACGATCGCAAGCGGCAGGGTGAAGCTTTCATACAACGCCGCGAGCACGAGAAACACCAAGAGCACGCACAACGGAAACACGTACATCATCGTGTTGCCGGCGAGAATTTCCTGAAACGTGAGCTCGGTCCATTCGAATGCAACGCCATTCGGGATCGTGCGCTTCACGATGTCTTCGATCAGCGCACGCGCCTGGCCGGAGCTCACACCCGGCGCCGGTGCGCCGTTGATGTCGGCGGCGGGGTACGCGTTGTAACGCGTGACCCGATCAGGCCCATAGCTGTTCGTTACCTTCATCACCGAGCCGAGCGGCACCATTTCCCCCGCGGCATTGCGCGTCTTCAACTGCGCGATGTCGCTCGCCTGCGAGCGGAAGTCGGCATCGGCCTGCACGATTACCTGATACGTGCGCCCAAACAGATTGAAGTCGTTGGCGTACAGCGAACCGAGGTAGATCTGCATGGTCTCGAACACGTCGGTCACCGCAACCCCAAGGCGCTTGGCCTTGGTGCGATCGACGTCCGCATTCAATTGCGGGACGTTGATCTGATAGCCCGAGAACACCTGCGCGAGTCCAGGCGTCTGCCAGGCTTGTCCTTGGATCGCGCCGGTGACCTTGTACAACGCCTCGTAGCCGAGCCCGGCGCGGTCCTCGAGCATGAGCTTGAACCCACCGATAGAACCCAGCCCCATCACCGCAGGCGGCGGGAAAACGGCGATGAATGCGTCCTGAATCTGGGACAGTTGACCGGTAAGCGCGCCTGCGATCGCAAATCCGGACAGATCCGGCGCCTTGCGTTGAGAGAAATCCTTGAGCGTGAAAAAAACGATCCCGGCGTTCGGTGAATTCGTGAAGCCGTTGATGGAAAGGCCGGGGAACGCCACAGAGTCTTTCACCCCGGGATGGCTGAGTGCAATGTCCGACATCTTCCGGATCACCGCTTCGGTGCGATCGAGCGAAGCGCCGTCAGGCAATTGCGCGAAGCCGACCAGATACTGTTTGTCCTGCCCTGGGACGAAGCCACCGGGAA
>JANMUI010000594.1:0-1604 GCA_031391405.1 Betaproteobacteria bacterium | reverse complement strand
GGCGAAAGCATCCCCGAGGCGTTCATGTGGCTTTGGACGCTGCAGCGTGCCTGCGACATACAAGTCGCCGCTTCCGCATGCGGCGGACTGAATCCGATCGCATCGACCGTCTTCGAGCAGACCACGCGAGAGTCCGGATTTGGCGAGGCCGCCCTTTGCAAAGCCGTGTTCGACGCACTGGTGCGCGAAGTCGACGCCAAGGATTCGTCGTACAATTTATAGGGTTTCGCATGTCCCAATCAGTGCTTGCTGGTGTCAAGATCATCGAGCTCGGGCAGCTCATCGCCGGTCCGTTCGCGGCCAAGATGCTCGGTGAATTCGGCGCCGAGGTCATCAAGAACGAACCGCCGGGCACCGGCGATGCGCTGCGCAAGTGGCGCATGCTGCACGAGGGAACGTCGGTCTGGTGGCAGGTGCAATCGCGCAACAAGAAATCAGTCAGCCTGGATCTGCGTGAACCCGAAGCCCGCGACATCGTCCGCGCGCTGGTGAAGGACGCCGATGTGCTGATCGAGAACTTTCGCCCCGGGACGATGGAGGCGTGGGGCATGGGTTGGGACGATCTGAGCAGGATCAATCCCGGCCTGGTCATGCTGAGGATTTCGGGTTACGGACAGACCGGTCCATACAAGGATCTACCAGGATTCGGCGTGATCGCCGAGGCGATGGGGGGGTTGCGCTATCTCACCGCCGAGCCCGGTCGCGTTCCCGTTCGGGTCGGCGTGTCCATCGGCGATACGATCGCGGCATTACATGGGGTGATTGGCATTCTTCTCGCGTTGTACCACCGCAAGGTGAACAACGGACGCGGCCAGGTCATCGATACGGCGCTTTACGAATCCGTTTTCAACGTCATGGAAAGCCTGCTGCCCGAGTACAGCGTGTTCGGTACGATCCGTGAACCGTCGGGAAGCGCCCTGCCCGGGATCGCGCCGACCAACGCGTATCGCTGCAAGGATGGCCGGCATGCGTTGATCGCCGGCAACGGCGATGGCATTTTCAAACGGCTCATGCAACTGATCCATCGACCGGACCTCGCCAACGATCCAGGATTGGCCCAGAACGACGGTCGTGCGAGCCGTGCGGATGAGCTCGATGCGGCGATCGGCGCGTGGGCGAGCCACTACACGCTGGAGGAAGTCATGACCGCACTCGCGGATGCGAAGGTTCCCGCCGGCAAGATCTACTCGGTGAAGGACATCGCCGAGGATCCTCAATACCGCGCGCGCGACATGATCAAGCGCGTCGTCTCGAAGGACGGGTTGACGCTCGATGTACCGGGCATCATGCCCAAGCTATCGGAGACGCCCGGCTCGATTCGCGAGGCCGCGCCCCGGCTTGGAGAACATACCGATGAGATTCTCGCATCGCTCGGTATTACGCCGGAGCAGCGTCAAGCGATGCGCGCACGCGGGATCATTTGAGATCGGATCGGTCTATGTTCGCGATCCCGCTCTGAATCTGATCGAAATTTCAGCGCGCACGAATTGATCATGCAACGGTCTTGCGCCCGATCGTTGCGCCGGGTGCAAGACCGCGCGGGGTCACTACTTCGTTACTTCAAGCGTGCCCTTCATCGCCGGATGCAGGCTGCAGATGTACTC
>JANMUI010000445.1:0-6891 GCA_031391405.1 Betaproteobacteria bacterium | reverse complement strand
TCGACCTCGCCGGCATCGCGATGTTCGTTACGTTCATCCAGCTTTCGTTCGTGCTGGTGCCCAACGCACGGTTCCAGACGAGCGCAGGGCTTGATCTCACGCTCGACTATGTCTATGCGGCGGTGCCGGTCGGCGCGGTATTGATCATATTGCCTATGCTTCGTAACCTGTTCACCCAATTGCGTGCGCTATGGCAGAGACCCTCCTGATTATTTTTATCTTGTTCGTCGTCATCGGCATGCCGATCGGCATCGCATTGGGTGTCGGTGCTCTGGGTGCCGCGCTCTTTTTTCCGGCGCTCAATCCGATCATCGTGCCGTCCCGTTTCGTCGGATTGCTGTCGGATTCGTTCCTCTTGCTGTCGGCGCCGTTGTTCATTCTCGCCGGCAACCTCGCGGCGCGCGGCGGGGTCGCGCGCGCCATCATCGATCTCGCCACTGCATTGGTTGGTCGATTCCGCGGCGGGCTGGCGTATGTGAATGTCGTGGACAGCATGATCTTCGGCGGCATCTCAGGTTCCGCGGTCGCCGATGTGTCCGCCCTCGGCACGTTCCTGATTCCGCAGATGGAACGAAAGGGCTACGACCGCGACTTTGCGACCGCGCTTACGATCAGTACGGCAATTATGGCGCCGATCATTCCGCCGTCGATCATTGCCGTTATCTACGCCTGGATGGCGGATGAATCGGTGGCTGCGATCTTCGCCGCGGGGTACATACCGGGACTCCTTGTCGGCCTGGGCATGTCGGTGCCGATATTCATCATGGCCCGCCAGCGCAACTACCCGAGAGAGAAGCCGCCGACCATTCGCGAGTTCGGCGTGGTGCTGAAGAACGCGCTGCCGGCGCTGATGATTCCGATCATCATCATGGGTGGCATCCTGCTCGGCCTGTTCACCCCCACCGAGGCTGCTGCGGTGGCCGTGGTGTACGCCCTGATCGTGCCGCCATTCTTCTATAAGGAGCCATCGTGGCGTGAGCTACCCAGGATCTTCGCGGATTCTGCGCGGCTGTCCGGCGTGATCGGCCTCATCATCGGACTGGTGGGCGCGTTTGGTTGGGTGCTGACTTACTCGAAATTTCCAATTTTCGTCGCGGAAGCAATCGGCAATGTCGCGCCCACCTGGTACCTCTTCATGGTGCTGGTGATCGCGCTTTATATCGCGCTTGGCACCTTCCTCACGCCCTCGGAGATCATTCTGATTACGGTGCCGGTGCTGTTGCCGGGTGCCGTCGCGGTGGGCATCCATCCGATTCATTTCGGCATGGTGTGCGTGATCGCATCCGCAGTCGGACACATCACGCCGCCGGTCGGGTTATGTCTGTTCGTGGGCATGTCGATCAGCGGCTTGCCGATGGAAAAGCTGATGCGCCCGCTGGTGCCGTTCCTCTGCGCGATCATCGCGGTGCTGCTCGTGGTCGCGTTCATTCCAGAGACCACGCTTTATTTGCCGCGGGCGTTTGGGTTTATCAAGTAGCTAGAAATCTGCGTCGTACCTCCGCAGATTTCTTTACAAGATCCGGTAGACGGTCAAGTGACCCAGCACAACGATGCGAGCACACGCCGAGCTCGGAAGGCTCTCACCTACCGCAAGCCCCACGTCGTTGCGGTACAGGTATTCCCCAGCCCAACGCGTCCTCACCACCTCACGAAGTCGGGCCGGTCCGCGAGGCTGTGATCAACGCGGTGGCCCACGCCGACTATTCCCAGCGCGGGGCACCGATTCGCGTGGCCCTGTTCGATGACTGGCTAGAGGTCGAGAGCCCAGGACTCCTCCCCTTCGGCCTCACAGTTGCCGACCTTCCCCTCGGCGTCTCGAAGCTGCGCAATCGCGTGATCGGACGGGTATTCCACGAACTTGGCTTGGTGGAGCAGTGGGGCAGCGGTGTGCAGCGAATGATCGCGGCCTGCCGTGATGCAGGACTCGCCGCCCCGGTGCTCGAGGAGATCGGACTTCGCTTCCGCGTAACCCTGCGCACCGCGCAGGTGAAGTCGGTGTCGCTTGATGCGACCGATCGTGCCATCGTTGCCCTCGTCCGTGTGCCTGAAGGACTCGCGACCCGAGAGATCGCGGGCAGTATCGGACTCACCCCGCGCGCCACACGCACGCGACTCGCCGGCCTCGTTGCCCTTGGGTTGGTGCACGAAATAGGCACGGGCCCGCAGGATCCCAAACGCCGCTATTTCTCGACGGAAGCCCAATGAGCCGGAACGACGAAAAGCTGAAAACCTTGGTCGGTCATTCGCCATCCTCGGGCATCGCAGGGTCGTGAAATGAGAAAGCGCGCTTGGCCGAGGATGCATCCACACCTTGCCGTTCGAGCGCTGCGACGATCTCGTGTTGCCCTTTGTTGAGTTCGCGCCGAACCCAGATTCCCGCAACAAGGCGTCCTGCCGGTTTGAGGACCCGACGAACGTCGGCAAATCCAGCCGCACGATCCGGCAGGAATTGCAGGCCCTGCAGCGAAAGACACAGATCGAAGCTCGCATCGGGAAACGGCATCGCGAGGGCATCGGCGCAATGCCACTCGATCGGAATCTGGGCTGCACTGGTAAGGATCCGCCCCACCTCGATCATTCCGGCATCGAAGTCGAGCGCCACGGTGCGTCCATTCGGGCCGACGTACCTTGACACTACGCGTGCGGCGATTCCGGTTGCGCAGGCGACATCGAGAACATGCTCGCCGGTGCGGGGCTGCGCCACGTTCACGATGAATTCTGCCCACTGAAGAAACATCCCTGGGACCATGTGCCGCTCATAGGCTTCGGCAGCGGTCGTGTCGATGCGCGTCTCACTCGCTGACATTGCCTCCTCGTCCCGCACTGACCGTCCTTGCAGATCACTGCAACGGCTTCAACCCCTCGAGCAATGTCGGCAGGAACTCACTCACCGTCGGATGAATGTGTACACCGTTCGAGATCACCGTGTAGGGCTTGCGTGCATACATGACTTCGAGTATCGAATGGATGACCTCGTCTCCGCTGAGCCCCAGAATGGCGGCGCCGAGAATTTCTCTGGATTGCGCATCCACCGCGATCTTCATGAACCCCTGCGTCTCGCCCGCCTCCTTGGCCCGACCGACGCGTGCCATAGAAAGCTTCGCGGTGAGTGCCGGCCGGCCGGATGCACGTACCTGCGTTTCGGTCATGCCCACACGGCCGAGCGGCGGATCGATGAACAATGCATACGTTGTGATGCGATCGGTAATCTTGCGGGTCCCGCCGTCGAACATATTCGCGGCGACAATTTCGTAGTCGTTCCAGGCGGTGTGAGTAAATGCGCCGCGACCATGGCAGTCCCCAAGCGCATAGATGCCTTTCACGTTGGTGCGCAGTGCATCGTCGACGATGACATAGCCGCGCGCGTCCACCTTGACGCCTGCAAGCGCCAATCCGAGATCATCCGTGTTGGGCGCGCGCCCGGTCGCCACCAGAACATGTGAGCCTTCCACGGCCGGCGCGCCGTCGGTGCAATCCAGATTGACGCGCACGTGAATGCCGCTTCGCTCCAGCGCGAGGCACTTCGCATTCACCCGGATATCGACGCCTTCCCGTTCGAGAATCGCCTGGATGGCCTCCGATACATCGTCGTCTTCACGTGCGATCAGCCGAGGTCCCATCTCGCAGACCGTGACCTTCGAGCCGAATCGCCGATACATCTGCGCGAACTCGAGCCCGATATAGCTGCCACCGATCACGAGCAGATGCTCGGGTACGAAGTCGATATTCATCATGCTGTTGTTATTGAGGAATGGCACATCGCGGATGCCGGCCATGTCGGGCACGATCGCCCGTCCTCCGACGTTGATGAATATCCGCGACGCACTCAGCTCCCGATCCCCGACCCGCACCAGGTGTGGGCCCGCAAAACTCGCATGTCCCTCGATCACCTCCACGTTCGTCGCGCTTCGCAGCCATTGCGTGACCCCGTCTCGCGAGCCCTGCACGACCGCGTCTTTGCGGGCTTTCACTTTTTGCATGTCGACGCGAACGGGCGCATCGATCACGACACCGTACTCGCTGCCTCGCCGTGCAATCTGCGCGGCGCGTGCGCTGGCAATCAGGGTTTTCGTCGGGATGCAGCCGTTGTTGACGCATGTTCCGCCGAAGCGATGGCGCTCGATGATCGCGGTCCGCAGGCCTTCTTTTCCGCACCGCACGGCGAGCGCGGGGCCCGCCTGGCCGGTGCCGATGATGATGGCATCGAATGACTCGGTCATTATGGATCCTTCTTATGATCATTAGGATCAGGTTGCGCCGTGTCGACCGTGTCGTCAACGGGCATGGCAGCTTTCTACGCACCGATCGATCGGACGGTTGCGTCCAAAAGGCTGGTCGTTACGAAGGTTGCGGAAACCACCTGGAGAAATCTCATGGCCAAAGTCTTTATCAGTTATCGCCGCGACGACGCGGCCGGGTTCTCGCATGCGATCTATGATCGGCTCGCCGAACATCTCGGAGCGGATCGCGTCTTCAAGGATGTGGCCTCGATCGGCGCCGGCGACGATTTCGCGAAGCGGATCAAGCGTGCGATTGCCCAGAGCAAAGTCGTCATCGCACTGATCGGCAAGCGCTGGACCGGTGACTCGGCCGCCGGCAACTCGCGGTTGGATAATCCGTCCGATTGGGTGCGCACCGAGATTGCCGAGGCGCTCGAGCGAGGTGCCAAGGTGATTCCGGTGTTGCTCGATGGCGCCGCAATGCCAAGCGAATCCGAGCTGCCCGCGAATCTACGCCGGCTTGCGACCCTCAACGCGCTCGATGTGCGTTCCTCGCGGCTGGAGGCCGATTTGCGCGACCTGCTATCGGAGGTGATGGGTGCACTGGGTGTGCAATGGCCGCCGAAAGAGGCAGGAAGCGGGATCTACGTCGCGCTATCGATGCTCTACGCGTTCTTCAGCGGCGCGACGCTGTTGCTCATGGGCATAGGCAGTTTGTTCATCGACTCGATTCCCGGGTCGACGCTTGGCGGGGTCGCGCTCTTTCTCTTGAACGCGTTGATCCTTCTGCGCGCACCGATCCACCCCGCGATTCAAACACTCAAGCGGGAGCACGCGCTTCGAATCGGCGCCATCGTTCATCTTGCCGGCTTCATGATTGCGGCTTCGGGCACCGACGACCTCGAATTCGGAATGGTGTTGCTCTTCGGATTGATCCCGGCCGCGCTTATCTTCCTTGGATCGTTCGCGATGCGGCGCACGGCGCGAGTGTAGTGCGATTGGATCAGGCTATGAATCGAACATGCAGACGGCGGAAATCGCTGCGCAATCCATCGCGTCATCCGCCGGCTCCCCAATGAGCCGGCAATTCCACGCGCTGCGTAACACGACACGACGGAAATCCCCAGGTCGGGAAATACACCTGCTGCGCGATGGATGCTTCGCCACCGGCAACGAAAATGACGATGTCGTCGGCCTGTTCGACCACCGGAATGCTTCCGGTCGGAATCGCTTCCTCTACCCACGCAGGAACGCCGTAGGACGCGGCGATTTCATTGCGAATCCAGAGGCGTTCCCAGTCCTCGGTGCGGACGCGGGCATGCTCGAACAGGTAACGAGCCACCGCGCCTTTGCAAAGTCCGCTCGCCGCGAGCTGTCGTGCGGTGTGCGGGGCAATCAGCACCGCGACGCGTCCCCCATGGAGCAGGCTGAAGGCCGATAGCGCCGAGCCCATCACATTCGCCAGATCATCGAGCCCGCCGGTCACGTTCACGCACGCTTCGGCGCGCATCAAGGTCACCGCGCTGTCGTCGGCGGCAAGACCCGCCTCGATATGCAAGGCGGGCCATGGGCTCGCCGCATGATTTTCCGCGACACACATCGTGTAGCGGCCGGGCTGTCCGACTCCCGCGAGCGATACGATCCCGGGCCAGCCGCCACCGACGTTCTGCATGATGAGCCGTAGCGCCCGTCCGATCGTCGCGTTCGCCTGCCAGCCGGGACCGAGCAGGCATAGACCGCTATTGACCTCGAGCGCCGCGGCGATGGGCCCGGTTACGATGACAAGCGGGGTCACGTTTTCATCGGTGGTCTGCACCCCGCGCAGATTGAATGTCGGATCAATCAGCGCGCGTGTCGCCGCGAGCACCACCGGGAAATACTCGGGCCGGCAACCCGCCATGACGGCATTTATCGCGATCTTCTCGATCGTCGCAACACCTGCCATCGGATCAACCTCGCCGATCACATGTTGCGCGGGGTGCGGCGAGTAGCGCGTGGTTTCCTCGACGCGCCCGATCGTGGGGATGACGATCGGCAAACCATCGGTCCAGCCGCGTGCATAGAAGCGCGCGACGATCTCTTCATCCCTATCGTCGCCCCGAAATACTTCGACGCGCCGGCGTGGAACATCGGACGCGAAGGTTCGTCGCCCGGCGAGCGCACCTTCCGCAACCCGATCGCGCAAGACATCATCGACCCAGCGGCCGTTCGCCTGTTGCGCGACCGGACCCAACACCCAGCGCGAGTCACGCATGCGCCGATTGCGCGCCGGCGTTATTGGTCACGCGAGCGCTTCAATTTCGCCCGCCACTCGGGCGGCAAGGTGACACGCCGGGTCGTCTGGAAACCGAGCATGCCGTTTTGCGGCATGAAGCAGCAATTCGTACGAAGCGGATCACCGCTCACCGCGATCGTGAGGTGATCGGGCATCGCAACGAGCGGTACCAGGCGCTCCGGGTCTCGTGAAGCACCAAATACTTTCGGGGCTTTGCCGAGCGCGACCAGATCGAATAGTGAACGCCGGATCGGTGCGAGGCTCGTCCAACCACTGATGTATTGCTCGAATTTGCGCGCAGGAATGCGGGCCATGTCGAAGAGGCGATCCTGCACGTCCTGCTTCGTGAGTCCCGAGTTGGCCAGCGTTTTGGCGATGATCGGAGACAGCACCAGG
>JANMUI010000443.1:0-3717 GCA_031391405.1 Betaproteobacteria bacterium | reverse complement strand
ACCCAACTACGATTCAGGCCATCACCATTGGCGGCGAGACATGAGGCAATACGCGTCATGTCGCCAGTATTTGGACCCGGACTTTTTTCGCATGAGGAAGATCATTGAAAGAGCCATGCTCGACCTCTTGGCGAACCTCTTCCTCGAGCATCAAACTGTCCGCAAGAAATTTCGCGGCCCAGTTGAGGTATTCGTAGCGTCCGTAGTCCCCATTGACCGGGAACGAGCCCTTCACGCCACCTCGCGTTTCAAGTGGCCCATCAATGCGGACTGATCGACGAACGAACCGATTGCCAAGGAAAGCGGCGTCTGCGTAGCGCGGCTCGCGCGTGTATTTATGCATGAGCAACCAACAGTGCGCTATTTGCGCGGTCCCAGTTAGGCATACCCAAGCCGACACTGCTGACCAGTCTGAACGCAAGCGACCAGGAAGGTAGCCGTCGGCTCCTTGCGCCTCGAGCAAACCGTCCGCGGTTTTTCTGGCGGCGTCGAGTAGTGTCGGGTCGTTACTAAATCGATACCCTTCCAATATGCCACGCAGCGCATAACCAATCGTATGGGTCAGAGGATTGTCGGCGTCATCCAGACAACATTCCCGTATCCAACCGTTTGAACTTTGGTGGCCAAGCGCCCAGCGCACATTCGCTATAGCTGCTTCACCGTAACCGCGGCTGGGATCAATACCCGCAGCTTCAAATAATCCCCATGCGACGTGCGTTTCGTACGCCTTTTCGCCCGCCGCCGCGAACGGAGTCGGATGTCTCCGCCAGCCGCCATCAGGGTCCTGAGTTTCGACGAGCCAATCGGCTGCGCGGCGCATTGATAATCGGTAGTGACCGAACGCTTGCTCGGCCGCCGCGAGGCCGAGGACAATCTGACCCGTGTTAAAGGTTACGGGCACTACCGGTCGCGAATCGATCTTCCCGCCCTGAAAGCCACCGCATGGTAACTGGATGGCAACCAGCCAATCGGCCATGCGTCGAGCTCGATTCAACGATTCGGATTCGCCGTCACGCCTTCCAAATTCAATCAGTGTAGGAATAATGTAACCCGCGGTCTCCGGGTAAGAGGTGGCCCAACCGTTGATCAGACTGTAGTCACGCGCAACTCCTCCGTCGCGGCTTTTCGATTCGTCTTGAGCTCGGTAGAGCCAACCCTTCAATTCCTGCAATACCCGCTGATTGCCCGCGTCGAATGTGGGCAAACCGGAACGATCGCGCCGATTTTGGTCCCGCGCGGCCGCTGGAAGCTGGAGGAATTCGCGCAAGTGTCGCGCACCGGACCACCAAGCCTTGATCATGACGCGACATTCCGATCGACTTGCAGCTCCCCAACCGGCTCGACCGTTTCAGCTGCAGCATGAAGGTAACTGGCAGCACGGCGCTTGGTACGAATGTCGTCGAATACACGCGCCGCTTGAACCTCCCCAACACCGAGGGTGCTTCCCAGCTCAGCTGCCGGCACGTCATGGTCAATCGCCCATAGCGCCAGGTCCATTTGCGCGTAGGGCAAGGCAAAGTAGAACTCGTCCTGTCCCTGCGGGAGGGAATACGTATCGGTGGTCGGTTGGGCGCTGCAAATTTCGACAGGCAAGCCGAGCGCGTGTGCCATCGCGTAGACCTGTGTCTTATAAAGATGGGCAATGGGCTTGAGATCTGCCGCGCCGTCGCCTAGCTTTACGAAGAATCCCTGGTCATATTCGAGCCGGTTCGGCGTGCCGACCACTGCGTAGTTCAAGCGATCCGCATGAAAGTAGTCCATGGTCTTGCGGACGCGCTGCTTGAAATTGGTTGCAGCCACTATCTGTAGATACTCGCGTACTGGCAATCGTGCTTCTTCGGTGCGCCCATGCGGATCGGCGACGACTAGTTTGAAGAAATTGATGCCGCCAGCCATGCCACCGGAAATGACGATCTTGTTCTTCCATCCCTCGGCGTAGTTTGGAAAAACTCGGCGGATTGCATCGTCACGTTGCCGATAGCAACCCAGCGCATCGAGCGCGGGGGCGATGTCAATGACGTCGTGGCGAATTCCCAGGTGCGTGGCGAGCCGGCGTCCGCGCTCGACGCTGAGATTGCTCGAGTCGCGCTCGGGCATCAGAAGCCCATAGACCCTTGCTGGGCCGACCGCGCGTACCGCCAGAGCGGCGCATACCGAGCTATCGATGCCGCCTGAAATCGCGACGACGAGTCCGCGTCGGTGCAGACGATTCGTGAGGGTGCTGACCATCCAGCTGGAAATGCGCTCGACTTCGGCGGCGCAATCCAAGTTAAGTACAGAGGGGCGGACGCGTAGAGCACCCATCGCTGGCGTTTCTTTCACGTTCCGACGGCAACGCGTTTGCCACGTAGGAACTGCGCGACGTTGTCAAGGCTATCGAGGTTCTCCGGCAACATCTCATTATCGGCGACACTGATCCCGTATGTTTCTTCAAGGTGCGCGATGAGTTCGAGGAAGCCGGTCGAGTCCAGCACCTGATGCTCGAGGAACGAGTCGCTATCTTGCAGCGCCGCGGTGCGCGCTCCCATAATGAAATTGTCTTCGATGTAGCGTCGCAGGTCCGCCTTCACTTGGTCCATATTGATGCCCTCAATTTCATTGCTCCGGCAGTGCGGTGCATTTCTGTTCTCGTAGTGTTGCATGGCGGATCTTTCCGGACTCAGTGCGCGGCAATTCATCGACGATCTCGACGAACTTCGGCGCCATGTGGCTCTCCAGGCGATCAAGGCAATGCCGTATCACGTCGCGTGGAGTGATGGTCGAACTCGATCGAACGGTGACAAAAGCCTTGATGGCCTCGCCCAGAGCAGGATCGGGAACGCCCACAACCGCGCAACCCGTTATGGAGTCGATCTGGTGGATCGCGTTTTCGACCTCACGAGGGGCGACCTTTTCGCCGCGCGTCTTGATGATGTCGTCCCTCCGCGCAACGAAATACAGGTAACCGTCGGCGTCAGTGTGAAATACGTCACCGGTGTAGAGCACATTCTCCGCGGTGATGTAGCCAGGACGAAGGCGTGCGGCAGTTTCCGCTGGTCGATTCCAATATCCGCGCATGACATGACTGCCACGGACAACGAGCTCGCCTGTCGATCCGTGAGGAAGCCGTTGCCCGGCGTCATCGACAAGCCAGTGCTCCTGGTTCGGCATGCCGCGACCAACGCTTCCGGGGCGGGTATCAATCTCGTCCGGCGGTAGGTAGCTGACGCGCTTGCACTCCGTGAGGCCGTACATCGAATAGAACCGCGCGTGTGGCAGCACCAAGCGAAGTCGACGGAGGTGGGCTACGGGAAGGGATGCCGCCGCGTTAGTTATCAGGCGCAGGGCGCGCAAGTCGAATTTTGCGAAATCCTCCAGCGCCAGCAACGCCCCGAACAGCGTCGGCACGCCAGGGAACACACTGATGCGCTCGCGCTCCAACATCTGAGCAAGGCGGATCGGAAAGGCCGCCGAGCGCTCAAGTACCACGGTCGCGCCGATACCGATTCCCATGAGAACGTAGTACATACCGTAGCTGAAGGTCGGCGGCAGGGCGAGCCCTATGATGTCGTCTTCGCGCAGCGCCAAGTAGGCTTGCACGGAAGCCCACGCGCTGGTCATGTTGTGGTGAGTCAGCATGACGCCCTTCGGCACTCCGGTACTGCCGCTGGTATAGATCAGCGCGGCAAGATCCTGATCGATGCAGGGCGAGCCGCGTGGGGTTACGTCTGCAATGGG
>JANMUI010000439.1:0-3001 GCA_031391405.1 Betaproteobacteria bacterium | reverse complement strand
GGCATATACGTTCTGAAGAGGTTCTGGACGACATAGGTCGCATAGGCGCCGATCATCATCAGCTCACCATGCGCCATATTGATCACACCCATCAACCCGTAGGTGATGGCAAGACCCAAGGCGGCAAGGAGGAGCACGCTGCCAAGGCTCAAACTGGTGAAGATCAGCCCGACCCGCTCGCCCCACGCCAGGCGACTGTCGACTGTACGCAAGCTGAGGCTCGCCGCCGCCCGCACGCCTTCATCGGGTTCCGCGAATGTGCCGTCCGCTTTCTTGTCGAGCAGCGCCGCGAGCAATGTGCGTGTCTGTGGATTACTCGAGTCGACGAGCGCATGCACCGCCGCGATGCGCTCGGTTGCATCGTCGCTTTTCAGGCCCGCGCTGGCGACGATCGAAACCAGAATCGCCTTGATGTCGGCATCGAGCTCCTGGCCGAGTGCTTTTCGGACAACGGGTAGCGGCGCTTCGTCCGAGCTTTCGGCGATGGTCTTCGCAGCCGCAAGTCGCACGGCGCGTTCCGGCGACATGAGCTTGAGTGCGCTCAGCGCCCCCGCGATTTCGCGGCGCAACCGGTTGTTGGCGATAACTTCTTCAAGTTCTTTCGGGAGTGTCGACACCTGCTCGCCGGTCACTGCATCGGCAGCATCCTTGCCTTTGACGATCAGGATGCGTTTGCCGGCCGTTTGAAGGTCACCCGCGACGAGCGCCTCAAGGACGATCACGACACGCGGATCGGCCTTTTCAACCAGTTTGACGATGGCCGCGGATCGTTCATCACCGTCACCGAAAACGAGCGCATCGACCGCCACGGTATCCATTGCCGCCGCGTTTCGCGCAATCAGCGCAACTGCAACGAAGCAGAGCTGTACGACGCGGCGAGCAATGGATTCGGGGAACATGGACGTTGGCTGCGGTGCGATCGCGTTCACTTCGCGCCGCAGCCTCTCGGGTAGAACAACCTACTTCTTCACTGCCGCCAACACCGGCTCGTCTTTCTTCGTTTCATTGCCCGCGATGAATGGGCTCCACGGACTGGCCTTGATCGGACCCGCGGTCTTCCAGACGACATTGAACTGGCCGTCCGCCTTCACTTCGCCGATGAACACAGGCTTGTGGAGGTGATGGTTCTTCTCGTCCATCTTGACCGTAAATCCAGAGGGTGCAACAAAGGTCTGGCCGCCGACCGCTCCGATCACCTTATCGATGTCGAACGTCTTCGCTTTCTCGACCGCCTGCTTCCACATATAGATGCCGATGTACGTGGCTTCCATCGGGTCGTTGGTGAGCGGCTTGTCGGCACCCGCGAGCTTCTTCGCCTTGGCGTAGGTGGCCCACTTGTTCCGGAAGCCGTCATTCGCGGGATTCTTCAGCGACATGAAGTAGTTCCATGCGGCCAGATGACCCACCAGCGGCTTGGTGTCGACACCACGCAGCTCCTCTTCACCCACCGAGAACGCGACCACCGGAACATCGGTTGCCTTCAGGCCCTGATTGCCAAGCTCTTTGTAGAACGGAACGTTCGAATCGCCATTGATGGTCGAGATCACCGCAGTCTTGGCGCCGGCGGAAAATTTCTTGACATTCGCGACGATCGTTTGATAGTCGGTGTGTCCGAACGGCGTGTAGACCTCGTCGATATCTTTCTCGGCGACGCCTTTCGACTTGAGGAATGCGCGCAGGATCTTGTTGGTCGTGCGCGGATAGACGTAATCGGTCCCGAGCAAGACGAATCGCTTGGCGCCGCCGCCGTCCTTGCTCATCAGATATTCGACCGCGGGAATCGCTTGCTGATTGGGCGCAGCACCCGTGTAGAACACGTTCTTCGACAGCTCTTCGCCTACGTACTGCACCGGATAGAAGAGCAGGCCGTTCAATTCCTCGAACACCGGGAGCACCGATTTTCGGGACACCGACGTCCAGCAGCCGAACACGGCCGCGACTTTGTCTTGCGTGATGAGCTGGCGCGCCTTCTCGGCGAATAAAGGCCAGTTCGAAGCGGGGTCAACCACCACCGGCTCGATCTTCATACCGAGCACGCCGCCAGCGGCATTGATCTCCTCGATTGCCATCAGCGCGGTATCCTTCAGTACCGTCTCACTGATCGCCATCGTGCCGGACAGCGAATGGAGAATGCCGACCTTGACGGTTTTTTGCTGCGCGAGAGCTGCGGCAGATCCGAACCCGATCGCTGCGATCGCCGCGGAAAGCGTTGCCGCGTTGATGAATGCACGACGTTGCATCGTTAGTGCTCCTTTCAAGGAATTGTAAGAACATGAGCGCCCTTCAATGCAGCGCTTCGATCACGATGTGTGCAAGCACCGTGCCACGCCTTGAATCAATTGATAACGTCATGAATGCATGGACTAACGCGTTACCTGGTTGAATGCGAGCCGGCATCCTCGCGCACCGGCACGGTGCAGCTCTGATACGCTTTGGCACCAAACTGATGCGTCATTGCCTCTTTTCGAGCGGCCAATGAAACCCGCGCCCTTCAAATATTTAATCGCCGAGTCGACCGCGGCGGCAATCGCCCTCAAGGCGGAATACGGCGATGAAGCGAAGTTCCTCGCGGGTGGGCAAAGCCTGCTGCCCGCGATGGGCTTTCGGCTTGCCGCGCCGGCGGTACTCATCGATATCAATCCGATTGCGGCGCTCGCATATGTACGCGCGGCGGCGCCCACCACCCGGATCGGCGCACTCACCCGCTATCGAACACTTGAACGTGATCCGCTTCTCGCGCGATCACACCCCCTGATCACGGACGCCCTGCCGCACATCGCGCATGTGCAGATCCGCAATCGCACCACGATCGGCGGCAATCTCGCGCATGCCGATCCCGCCTCGGAGATGCCCGCAGTGATGCTCGCGCTGAACGGACGAATCCATGTGCAATCGACCCAAGGTGCGCGTGCGATTGCAGCCGAAGCGTTTTTCACCGGAACACTGGCGACGACCCTCAACGCGATCGAGATGCTCGTCGAAGTCGAGCTGCCGATCGCAC
>JANMUI010000431.1:0-1929 GCA_031391405.1 Betaproteobacteria bacterium | reverse complement strand
CAAGAAAACAATTTTGGAGCAATTCTCGGCGCTGCAGAAGGTGCGCGGCGCCGCCGGCTACAACGAGCGCCTGCTGGCGTTCCACGGCACGCTCGATCCCGACGAAGACAGCTACTTCGTGCGGGCTATCGAGGCAGATGTCGGTCTTCATAAGGATAGCGCGATCGCGCGGGCGCAGGAACTGCTGAACCGGGCCCAGGGGCAGTGGCAGCGATATCGCGAGAGCGGCGTGATCGAAGGCAGGCAACGGCTCGAATCAGAGATCTCGAACCGGTTTCGATCTCAAGCCCAGCTGCTGTCCGAAGCACACGAACTGGCGCAGAATGGCATGCGGATCTACACGCAGTTGCGCATCGCCCACCCTGCCCAGTGGAACAAGTTCCATCAGGAGATCAAGGCGGAAGCGGAACTGCAACGAACATCCCTGCTGGAATTACGCAACGTCCTCGCGCCGGGGCTGTTGAAGGCAAAACTGGCGCTGCTCGGAGGCAAAAGCGATGACTAAATCAAAACGCCTTAAACCTCTCGCCGAGGCGCTCGACGGTCACAGTGCAGAAGGCATTGCTCTCCTTACGGCCGAGCCCTGGCGATTCACGCAGGCCGTTATCCTCACGATGGTGACCTTGGTGCTGTGCGCGTTGGTCTGGTCATTCATCGGGCGCGTCGATGTGATCGTGACGGGCCCGGGCGCGCTGATGCCGGATTCGGAAGTGCGCCGTTTCTACGCGCCCGTGGATGGCGAATTGGTGAATCTCTACATTGCTGAAGGCCAGCCGGTGTCGAAGGGTGATGTCGTCGCCAGGCTGAACGCCAGGGGTGCGGTCGAAGCGGCGGCAAATGCACTCCAGGCCCAGTTGAAGTTGGAGGATGCGGAACGCGAGTGGAAGCAATTACCGGACAAGAAGGCGCTCCTGGAGCGCCGGGCGGCGAGCTTGAAGCAGGCGACGGAACTGGAACAGCATCAGCACGACCGGCGGGCCGCGGAGGGCACGACCAAGCTGGTGTCGGCGCAGCGGGCGCAACTCGATGAAGCACGTACCAATGTCGACGAGACCCGTCGCACGCGCGCCGTCGCAAAGGATGAGGCAGACAGATTCGCCCGGCTGTTCGCGCTGCCGGGCGGCGGCGGCGTGTCGCAGGTTCAGGTCGAGAGCAAGAAGAACGCCCTGCTGGCGGCCGCGAGCGCGGAACGGGTGGCCCAATCCAGGCTGAGCGAAATGAGCGCCCGACAAAGTCTGGAACACGTCCAGGCCAAGTCGCAATTGGAGTCGAGCGGCCAGGAGCTCAACAAGCTTCGGCTGCAGTTCGAGTCAGCGGAGAAGGAAATCGCCATCACCGAAGAGAAGCTGCGGTTGCAGCTGCAGGCGGCTCGTCTCGCTGCCGAGGCCGCGGCCCGGATACGGTTCGAAAATATCGACAAGGATAATTTTCTGCTCGTCGTCGCCCCGGTATCGGGCGTAGTCACCGACATCGTCTCCACGCAGCCGGGCGACAAGATTCATGCGAACACCCCGCTCGGTGGCATCGCACCCGCAGATGCTCGTCCAGTGCTCAAGATCGAGATTGCCGAGCGCGACCGGGCGTTCCTGCGCGAGGGCCTGCCAGCCAAGCTGAAATTCAATGCGTTTCCGTACCAGCGTCATGGCCTGATCACAGGTACGCTTGAATACATTTCACCAAACACCAAGCCGGCGCCGCAAACCAAACAACCCATCTACGAGGGACGCATAACCCTCGATCGCGATCACTACCGCGTTGCAGACCACAAGTACCCGTTGCGATACGGGATGGCGGCAACGGCAGAGGTCGTGGTCCGTGAGCGGCGCCTGATCGACCTCGCGCTGGACCCCTTCCGGCAGGTCGGCGGGTAACTAAACCAAGGAGCGCATGCGATGGCGACTATGACGGCGATCGTAAGAATCGACGACG
>JANMUI010000419.1:0-4408 GCA_031391405.1 Betaproteobacteria bacterium | reverse complement strand
TGCGCGCCGAACATCTCGCCGATCAACGTTCCGATCAAGGTCAGCGAGAACCCGACACGAATACCGGTGACGATTTCCGGCAGCGCGGCGGGGATAAGAATTTTTCTCGCGATGTCACGTTGCGATCGCTTCAGGGTTCTTGCAACGCGCAGGTAGATCGGATTGATGTTGCGAATCGCATTCATCGCAAAGATCGATATCGGCACGATGCCGTGAATCGCACCGAATGCGACTTTCGCAGGCATGCCGATTCCAAAGAAAAGCAGGATTACCGGATAGAGCGTCACCTTCGGAATCGAATACAACGCGACCAGGATCGGCTCGGCCACCTCGCCCGCCATGCGGTTCGCACCAAGCGACAATCCAATGAGAAGTCCTACCGCAATCGCGATGGCGAAGCCCTGTGCGAAGGCGAGCAGCGACTCGACGACATGAGGATGAAAGCGTACATCAACGCGTTATCGAAGTTGTTGTAGGCGAACGAGATCTCGTAACCGATGCCGCGGCTGGAGGTAATGAATTCGGCGCCAATGACCCCGATGAACGAATAGGCGACCGCCAGCTTGAAGCCGGTAAAGATGTATGGCGCGGCATGGGGCAGGCGGATGCGAAGCGCAGTCTTGATCCCGCTCATTCGATGCACCCGTGCGGCCTTGAGCAGCACCGGCGGCACGCGATCCAGTCCGTTCAATGTGTTGATGATGACGGCCATGACGGCAAGCAGGAAGCCGATCGCGACCTGCGGCAGATCACCAAGGCCGAGCACCACGATGAGCAGCGGATAGAACGCATACATCGGCACTGCGTAATAGGTGGCGAACAGCGGATCGAGAATGCGCCGCGCGGCGGGCCGACTGTGCAAGGTCGTGCCGATCAACACGCCCGCAACCATCGCGAGAATGATTGCGATCGCGACATTCGACAAGGTCGCGATGATGTCAGTCGCGAATTTTCCGGAGCGGAGCAAGTCAACCAGCGCGACAACCATCAGCAATGGCGGGATCATTGTGATCGTGGGGATCAGTCCGGTGCGACAGGCGGTCTCGAGCATCGCGATCGCAGCGACAATCACGATGAGACGAAGCCTCCCGGCGCGGGTCACCCATCCACCTTCGAGTGACTCTTCGCATGGCCGCTTGGGTGGCCGATCGCACGCAGCGACTCCGCGCGCAAGTGCGTCCAGAGGCGGGCGGTCACACGCCCGAATCGCTCGTCCGATACGATCGTGCTATCGCGATCGCGCGGCGATCCGGTCTCGACGATTTCCAGGAACCGCCCCGGCCGCGCGGACATCACGCCGACGCGATCGGCAAGCATGGCGGCTTCGTCGAGCGCGTGGGTGATCAGCAGCACCGTCGCGCCGGTCTCACGCCAGAGCCGCAACAACTCGTCGCCCATCAAGAGACGCGTCTGCTGGTCGAGCGCGCCGAACGGCTCGTCCAGAAGGATCAACCGCGGTCGAAGCACGAGCGTGCGAGCGATACACACGCGTTGTCGCATGCCACCCGAGAGCTGCGCCGGATATGCGCGCGAAAAATCCTGCAAGCCCATGAAAGCGATCGCGTGCTCGACTTTCGATCGCATCTCGGGTTCCGGCTCGCGCAGGTGCCGCAAGCCGAACGCGATATTGTCGAACACGTTGAGCCACGGGAAACAAGCGTCTTCTTGAAACACGACGCCAACGCCATCGGGCACCTGCCCCGCAAGCCGCACGCCCTCGAACGTTCCTTCGCCCGCGGTGGGAGCGGCCAGGCCCGCGATGATGTCAAGCAAGGTGGACTTACCGCAGCCAGAAGGCCCCACCACCGCGAACAACTCGCCTTTGCGCATCGCCAGATCAAGCGGCCCGAGCGCCTCGACCGCCGCCTGGCCGGCGCGCGCCGGATAAACGCGGGTGAGGCCGGTCAAGCGTACATGCGGGTCATCCGGAGCAGCCGATAACGCATTCATCGAGGCTTCTTGCTGCGAAGATCGTCGGGCAGAAAGGATTCGTCAATCAGCTTTGACCAGTCGACGTCGCCTTTGAACGCACCGACCAACTTTTGCGCGCGGATCATGTTGTTCATCGTGTCGATGCGCAGCTCACCCGCGCCCCAGTACGGAACACCGCCCTTCTTCTCCGAATCGAGCAGGTTGCGCACGGTGCTTTCGGCAACGGTGTGGACATTGCCGCTGATGATCTTGAGATCCGCACCACTCTGAACGGCCGACACGACCGCCGACACCGCGGCCTCCCCGTACGCAAGTTTGCCGCCAAGAAGGTTGCGAATGGTCGTCCCGCCGCGGTCCGATGACAGAATGCCCGTCACATCCGCCTTGAAGTCCTTGAAGTAGCCCTTCTCCACCGCGACCGCGAACGGCATGCCGTTGGTGGTGACCTTGTAGTTGGAGACGACGATCTACTCGGCGTGCGAAACACGGGATGTCGCGAGCGCAAGGAACGCCGCGAGCAATGCAAATCGGATGATGCCGGCCTTGGACGATCGACGATAATTCATATTTTCCTCGGTGTCATTTCGCTTTTTCGCCGCGCGGCCGTTACGAAATCGACCGGATGCGCACGGATGGCGCACGTGTAGCCGCCTCGGACGAATCCCCGTATCGAGTGGCTACAGTCTCTCTCCGCGTTGCAAATAGCGCCACTGTCCGACGGGCAGCTTGGCAAGCGGCACGCTGCCGATCCGGATGCGGCGAAACTGAATCGGCTTTAATCCGAGCGCGACGCAAACACTCTCGACCAACCCCGGTCGCGAACCGCGCAGAACCAATCGAAGCTTCCCTTCGCTTTGCCAGGAGGCGCGGGCAGGCGGAAGTTTCACGCGACCCAGCATGAGCCCCTGCTCGAGCCGCTTCACCGCGGAGCCGGACAACTCGCCTTCGACCTGCACGACGAATTCTTCCTCCGCGTCGTTCGCGACCAGTCGTCGTGCCACCCGCTCGTCCTGCGTAAACACGACCAGGCCGCTGGCGTTTGCATCGAGCGATCCCGCATAGACGATTCGAGTGAGATGGCCGCGCTGAAACGTGGTCGTGGCGGTGTCCTCCTCCCATTGATTCGCAGCATTCACCACCGTTCTGGAAAGCACGCGTCCTTCCTTCTCGGTCATCCCCTCGATACCCACAGCCTTGTGCAGCAGGATCGTTACGCGCTCGGAAAGATGTTTGGCGGCGTCAGGATTGATCTCGATGCGCGCATCGGCGGCGATCCTCGCACCCAGCACGGTAACGACTTTTCCGTTCACACTGACCCAACCGTGCTCGATCCATTCGTCGGCTTCGCGCCGCGAGCAGAGTCCGCGCTCGCTCATCACCTTGGCAAGACGCGGGAGATCCACGAGGGGCGGCGCTGGCGATGGGATATTGTCCGATCGCGTACGGATCGCGCGCGGCGAAGGAGCGGAGGGAACGACCGGCACCGCGATGACAGGTGCGGTCGAAGGAAGCTTGAGGGTGGCGCGGGCCATCGAAATGGAAAGGGCGTGTGGGAGCGGACGATTACTCCAAGGACGGCAAGTTTATCTGCTTCTGGAGATGGTCCGTTGGTAGGCCCCGCTACGCGATCGATCCATTTCGCCCCCTTGTCAAAGGGGGCGGCTGAATGAAGCGTGCCGAGGGATTAAAGGGGTCTGCATTGAATGGCACTTACTTAACGTGCACTGCTCAAGCCTCCGTTCGCCCTGAGTCTGTCGAAGGGTAACGCAGGCTTGTCGAAGGCGGGCCATCGCCCGCTCACGGACGCTCCGGTATTCACCCTTCGACAGCTCAGGGCGAACGGTAAATCCTCTGATTCGCTTAAGTAAGTGCCATTCGGGTCTGCATAAGCATGAATCCCCCGCCACGCTGGGCTCAGGCACCCCTTTATCAAGGGGGCGAGCCCGCAACAATTCCAACCACACGTGATAATCAGAGAAATCAGGGCAGACCACGCGATCGTCCGCCCGCCGCTCGATCGCCGCAAACCAATAGGAACCGCCATGTCGCTCCGCATCGAATGCCTCCTGCAATGTGAGAATCATCTCGGCGAAGGCCCGGTATGGGACGTCGAAGAAGGCCGCCTCTATTGGGTCGACGGCACCGGTCGGCGCGTCGGCAAACCTTCGCTCTGGCGCCTTGATCCGCGCACCGGCAAGGCCGAGAACTGGGCGCTCGACCGCGACGTCGGCGCCATGGCGCTACGCCGTGGCGGCGGTGCAGTGCTCGCGCTGGACGACGGTTTCTATTTCTACGACTTCGAGAAGAGCAAACTCGATTTGATTGCGCTCGTCGAGCAGGACCAGCCGCGCACCCGGTTGAATGACGGCAAGTGCGATCGTCGCGGCCGCTTCTATGCGGGCGGGATGGATGACAAAGAGGAGCTTGCGATCTGCGGGTTGTATCGGCTCGACCCCGATCTTCGCGTGACGAAGGT
>JANMUI010000397.1:0-5764 GCA_031391405.1 Betaproteobacteria bacterium | reverse complement strand
GTCGTTCTGGTCAATGTGTTCGCGGGCATCACGCATCTTGGTGAATTCGCGCGGCTGTTCGTCGAAGCCCTGGAAGCGGTACCCGGTCTGAAAATTCCGATCGTCGCGCGCCTGATCGGCAATGGCTTTGACGAAGCGCGTAGCGTATTCGCCAACGACGCCGAGCGCGTCATCCTCGAGCAGGACCTCGATCGGGCGATCGAAATTGTTGCGAGCTGCGCATAGTGCAGGATCTTGTTCTCGCGGAACGTCTGCTCGTCATCGTCCAAGGTATTACCGGACGCACCGGTCGCCAGCATGCGGTGGCAATGCGCGCCTACGGAACCAACGTGGTCGCAGGCGTCGGACGAGAGGTCGGCGACGTCGATGGCATTCCCGTGTTTCTGGATTGCGCGACGGCGGTTGCGGCGACGGGTGCGAAAGCGAGCGTCGTGCTGGTCCCGCCGCTCGGCGTACGCGCTGCGGTGCTTGAGGCGATCGAAGCGGGCGTGCGCTTGATCGTCTGCGTGACCGAGGGCGTGCCGATCCATGATTCGCTTGCGATCGTTCGTCGTGCGCGCGAAACCGGCACCACCTGGATCGGTCCATCCACCGCTGGGTTGGCGATTCCCGGGCGGATGAAGCTCGGGTTCCTGCCCGATGTCGCATTACGTCCCGGACCGCTCGGGGTCATGTCGAAGAGCGGCACGCTCGCCTATGAGTTGTGCTGGCGCCTGGCCGAGCGGAGGATCGGACAGTCGATCTGGGTGGGCGTGGGGGGCGACCCTGTGAAGGGAACACGCTTTGCCGACCTGCTGCCGCTCTTCGCGAAACACGACGGAACGAAAGCGGTCCTGGTCCTGGGTGAGATCGGCGGCAGTGAGGAAGAGGATCTGGCAGATCAAATCAAAGCGCTGGGATTCTCGAAACCTGTGCATGTATTGCTCGCGGGCGCGAGCGCACCGGAAGGTGTCACTATGGGCCATGCCGGCGCAATGGTCGATGGGTCGCGGGGCACGCTTGCCTCCAAGACCACCGCGCTTCGCGACGCCGGTGCGTCAATCTACCCATCGATGGATGCGCTCACGACAGGCATCGTCAAGACCTTGCGGTCATGAAGATTCTCGAATTCGATCCGGCGGATGGCGTGACCGGCTGCATGGAAGGCCTCGATGGGTGACTCGATGGGTAAGCGTCATTGCGCATATGGGTTTGCGTTCGGTCTGGTCGCGATTTGCCTCATCGCAACGAATGGGATCGCCATCGCGCAAAATTATCCGGTCAAGCCGGTCCGGCTGATCGTAGCGTTCCCGCCGGGTGGGCCCAATGATTTGATCGCGCGCATCATCAGTCCGAAGCTCGCCGACCACCTCAAACAACCGGTCATCGTCGAGAACCGCGCCGGCGCGGGCGGCGTGATTGCGACCGAAGCCGTCATTCGAACCGCTCCGGATGGCTATACATTGCTGTTCAATTCGAATGGCGCACTGGCCATCGGGCCGCTCCTGTCCAAGGTGTCGTATGACGTGCGCAGAGATTTGGCGCCGATCGCGCGTATTGCGTCGAACCCGATGCTGCTCGTGGCGCATCCGAACGTGCGCGCCCAGACCGTCCGTGACATTGTCACGTTCGCGAAAGCGAATCCTGGGAAGCTCAATTTCGCATCCGCCGGATCGGGCAGCCCGACACACCTCGCGATCGAGCTCTTGCAAAGCATGGCCGGTGTCCGCTTCGTGCACATCCCGTACAAGGGTGGCGGACCAGCGATGGCGGATTTGATCGGTGGCCAGGTCGATTATTATTTCGGCGGGCTGACGACCGCGCTGCCGCATGTGAAGAATGGCAAGCTGCGCGCGATTGCGCTGACGAGTGCGACGCGATCGGGTGTAGCGCCGGACATTCCAACCATTGGTGAGGGTGGGCTGTCAGGCTACGACGCGTCCATCTGGTACGGCATCCTTGCGCCGGCCGGAACTCCGCGTGAAATTCTCCAATTGCTCCATGATGCGATCATTCGCGTCATGCGTGCGCCCGACATCCGCGCGCGCCTCGTGGAGCAGGGCGCCGATACGCACGAGGATGGCCCGGAAGTTTTTGCGTCCCTCATCGCAGAGGAGTCTGCCAAGTGGGCACGCATCATCAATCAGGCGGGGATCAAGGCAGAGTGATGGCGGGATCCCCGGTTTTCATCGTAGTCGAACAGGAGAGCGAAAGATGATCCACGTCGTCGCAGTGATTACTGCCAAGCCAGGCATGCGCGAATCGATTCTGCAGGCATTTCGCGCCAACGTTCCGGCGGTCAGGGCCGAACAAGGCTGCATCGAATATCAGGCGGTGACCGACGCGGAGAACGCCCTGCCGTTTCAAACCAAGATTGGTGCCGACACGTTCATCGTGATCGAGAAGTGGGAGAGCATGGAGGCGTTGAAGGCTCACGCCGCCGCGCCCCACATGGCTGCCTACGGCGCCAAAACGCGAGAGCTGGTCGCGGTGCGGGCGGTGCACATCCTGTCGGGGGTCTGAAAATCCAAAGAGGCCGACTCGAAAGGAAAGCAAGGCTTCACCACGACGACGCGACGGCACGACAATGCGCGACTATCCGTACTCAAGCCTCCGTTCGCCCTGAGCCCTTCGACAAGCTCAGGACAGGCCTGTCGAAGGGTAACGCAGGCTTGTCGACGACACGCGATGGCCGCTCACGGATTCCCCGGCGTTCACCCTTCGACAGGCTCAGGGCGAACGGTCAATCTGCTAAGGGAGGACGACTGGCAAATCGTCTATCTCGCTTAAGTAAGCGCCATTCGCCTTTAGGAGCGGTTTGGGTTCAGTGTCCGTTCAGATGCCCTTGCGACCTTTGTCGGCCAATCCCTGCTCGATCACGGCGGCGTTGTTGCGCACGCCTTCCATGTTCGGGTTGACCGCAAGCGCCCGCCGAAAATACTCGAGCGCCTTTTCATACTCGCCGCGCTGCGCATAAATTTGGCCGTAGCCGGCCAGTACGCCAAAGTGCACCGGATTGCGTTTGAGCACCTCATGGCAATCGGCAAGCGAACGTTCATGCTCGCCCATCAGAAAATAAATCGTTGCCCGCTTGTTCCAGCCTTCGGCGAATTCCGGGCGTGCTTCGATGATGCGGGAAAATATTGCCGCGCCGGCCTGCATCGAGCCGGCCTGCATCTGTGCGAGCCCATCCGCGAATTGTCGGTCGATTTCCGGGTCGCCTGATCGGCTCCAGACAATCCACAGCGCCTGCTCCGCGTAGTTGCGGACGATGGCGTCCTCATCGCGCAGTGCACGCACCAACGCGTCTGAATCCGACATCTCGCCGACTTTCGCCAATTGAATGATCGCGCGCCTGCGCGCATCGGCGTCCGGACTCGTGAGCGCGGACAAGGCGTCCTTGCGGGTCGGTTCTTGCGCATGACCGGGCAGAGCGCACAGCAATCCGAGCAGTACGGTTCCGGCAATGCGAGCGAGAGCGTTCATTCCCGTGTCCTCCATCTAGATCTTGAATGCCTCCAGCGTCTCCTTGGCGAAGAGGTCATCGGGCGTGAGTCTTTTTTTCGACAACCCCTGCTCATGGTGGTAGCGAAGGAACGTATCGAGCACGTGGCGGTTCGGTGCAAGTCCGTAACTCCACCAGTCGTCACCCATCTCGCGACGCGCCTCTTCGACATGGGCCGTCAACCACGGAAGCATCCCTTTCAGCGCGGCTGTTTCCGACAGATCCTGATACGTCCTTCGCTGTGATTCGACAAACGCCTTGTACAAGGACTGCGCGATCCAAGGATTGGCTTCGTACACCTCGCGGCGGATCGCGATGGTGTGCATGATCGGAAAGATCCGCGTCTTGCGATAGTACGCACGCTCGACCTCCACATAGTTCTCGAACAGGCGCTTCACATCAGCCGGTCGCGTGTAAAACGTCGAAGGCGAGCGCGCTGTATGCAGCGCATCGATCTCTCCCGCGGCGAGCATCTGCGAGAGCGTTTGGGTGGGCCCGATCGGCCGGAGCTTGATCGAGGCCGGCAGATCGAGCTTCAATTTCTCTTCGCGTCCGGGTTCCTCCTCGCCGCCGGTCCAGTATTCCACGCTGGACGGCGCGACACCGTACTCGTCCTGCAGGATGCCGCGAATCCAAACCGGTGCGGTCATCTGGAATTCAGGGGTGCCGATGCGCTTGCCGATGAGGTCTCTCGGTTCGCGAATGCCGCTCGCTGTCGAGACGAAGATCGACGAATGGCGAAAAAATCGCGATGGAAAAATCGGGATGGCGACGAAAGGCCGATCGGCCCGCTGCAGCGATACTGTGTACGAAGACAGCGACATTTCCGCGATATCGAACTCCTGGTAGCGGAGCATCCGGAAGAATGTTTCCTCGACGGGGAGCGACAGGCAGTTGAGCTCGATGCCGTCGGGTTGGACCGAGCCATCGGCGAGCGCGCGCGTGCGATCGTAGTTCCAGCAGGAAAACGTCAGCTTTAGTTTGGCCATGAAGGGTATTGAGCGATGGTTCGATACGGTTGAAGCAATGGAGTAGATTCGGACTGCACGATGATTCAGCCGCCCTTTACATTCGCTGCCTTGATGACCGGCGTCCAGCGGGCGATCTCGCCTCGCACGAACTCGACGAAATGCGGAGCATCCAGATCATTCGGCTCGATGCCCTCGATTTTCGTCTTTTCGCGGACCTCCGGGTGGACCAGTGCCTTCCTCACCTCTGCGTTCAGTTGCATCACGATGTCGGTCGGCAATCCCGCGGGCCCGGACAGCGAAAACCAGGTGATCGCGGTGAGTGCAGGATAGCCAAGCTCCGCGAATGTCGGAAGATCCGGATAGTCGGGAAGCCGCTTGTCGGCGGTGGAGGCAAGCGCCCGCACTTTTCCTGCTCGGATCTGGGTGCTCGAGGTCGTCAGCGTGAATGCGCCGGCCGAAATGTGATTGGCTATCACGTCCGCCAGCGCCATCGATGCGCCTTTGTAGGGCACATGCGTCATGTCGATCCGGGCCGTGAGCTTCAGCAGCTCGGCGACGAGATGGCCGTGCGTGCCATTGCCGGGTGATCCGTACGACAACTCGCCGGGCTTTGCGCGTGCGAGCGCGATGAGCTCGCCGAGGTTCTTGGCTGGAACAGCCGGGTTGACGATCAGTGCAGTCGGCGGCCCGCCGAGGAGTGCAATATGGGTGAAGTCGCGCATCGGGTCGAACGGTGCCTTCGCTACCGCTGGCGCCAGCACATGCGAGGCGATGCCGGAGATGACCAGGGTATAGCCATCCGGCGGTGCCTTGGCGACCAAGTCTGAACCGATGAAGCCACCGGCGCCCGATCGATTCTCGACGATGACCGATTGCTTCAAGGTCTCGGTAAGACGTTGCGCCACCAGGCGACCCAGCGTGTCGGCGGTCCCACCCGGGGCGAACGGTGCGACGATCCGGATCGTTCGGGTGGGCCACGCTTGTGCGTGCGATATCTCGGGTGATGCGCAAGCAAAGGCAATCGACAGGGTGGCCGTCAGTCGCGCGATGTTGGTGATGGCCACTACGCCGTACCCCGGAGCGAAATGAATCGAGAGGCGATGATAAGCGATACGCGTAACAAGGAATGTGCGCGGCCGCGCCCGCGGATTCGCGACGGCTGATGCGATGGGTCGAGAACAATCGAACGACGGCAAATTCGGCATGGTACGTCGGGACACTGCGACGAATCTGCAAGGCAGACCGCGCGGATTGCTTGTCGGTCATCAACGAAGTCGATCGGGCTGATCGTATCGAAGCCCACGCACAG
>JANMUI010000379.1:0-16126 GCA_031391405.1 Betaproteobacteria bacterium | reverse complement strand
CCCCAAGAAGGCGGGCGATAACGACGCGGCACCGATCGCGCCCGCCTTGCGGAAGAAGTCGCGTCGGGTCACGCCTACGATGCGCTCGCTCGTTGCCAGCATCGATGGCGGGTCGAGCGTTTCGTTTAGGTTCGATTTGGTGCTCATCGCGTCACTCCATCCATTTAACCGTGAGAAGGCATCGGCATTCCTCGCGACGGGCCACGCGATCCGTCGTTTGCAGAATGCGTTGGTTGAACGTTCGGAATCATGCGGAGGCGCGTTGTCGCGCCACCGCGCTCAGACACCGTCACTCATCCGATTCTTGCCATGGCGCACGGCCTTTCTTTGGCCGGATGCCGATCGTCGCCGGCCTGGGAAGACCAGTGGCGTTACCGGCCCCGCCATCACGGGTCGCGATACTGGAAGGCCACGCGCTTCCCTTCGGAATGGTCCGGTCCTGGTTGAAGACACTCTTGCCGTCGAGCGCAAGAATTTCGATGTTGCGCCTGAGCGGGGCTTGCGCTCCGATCGGGCTGTCTTCGCCCGGATGCTGCACCGAGACGATGAGCGTATTGCCGGCGAAGGTCGGTCCGGTCATTTCACTGCGAGTGGGTCCGATCGCGAACGGCACCACGCGCCCCGCATCCGGATCGCCCTTCGCGGTCGGGATGTAGAACATGAAGTTGTTGCCGTAGATGCCGAAGAAGTTCGAGGCGTTCGCCGGCGTCGTCAGCGTGTGATCAATCGTCTGGGCAACCGGATTGGAGCCGTCGCTGTAACCGTTGTGCTTCTCGGTCGACATGTCGATGACACCCCAGACGCTCGCGTTCCTATCGAACACGAGATTGTCCACCGCCGCGAAGCCCATGCCGTCGACCGCGCCTTCCTCGCCGCCCGCCGCGAACACGGACCAGGTGAATTCGGTTCCGGCGCCATCGCGGGATTTTTCGCGAATACGATACAAGCCCCCTGGCGGTTGCTTCGCATCGATCGCCGCGGTGTATTTGCCCACCTGGAAGATGCGCGAATCCGGATATCCGTCCCCGCCTGCGATGCCATCGGTCATCGCCATGAATACATCGTTCGTACGCGGATGCACCTCGATATCCTCCGGCCGTCCGCATGGCGTGGCGCCAATCAGATTTGCCGCAAGGAATGCATCGCAGAGTGCCGCGCCCTGACTTTGATAGAACTGCGCGAGGGTCTTGTTGCGATAGCCTGGCAAGGATGCGGCTTCATTCGTCCTGGTCATGACGAATGAACCGCCGTCAGCGGTCTGCCCGGCGACACCGACGCGTCGCGGAAAGCGGGTGCCGGCGTCGCAATCGATAACACCGCGCGCGGCGAGCTCGGCCGATCCAAGCTCCGAGGGCACATTCGGATTCGTCGGCGTGGACAGCTTGAGCGGAATCCATGTGCCGGTGCCATCGGCGTTGAGTCTTGCTGCATACAGCGTTCCCGCCTCGAACAACCGGCTATTCGATGCGTCGTCCTCGTCGCGAATGCGATCATCGCTCACGAATTTCCAGACGTGCCCGCCACGGCGGTCGTCCCCCATATAGGCCACCAGCGGGGCACCTTCACGAACGCGCATGGCGACGTTTTCATGGCGAAAGCGCCCCAGTGCGGTGTGCTTCTTCGCGCGCACATGCGGACGCTTCGGGTCGATCTCGACCAGCCATCCGTACTTCTCACCATACAAGCCGAACACGCTCGCGGTCGTCGGCGCCGCGGCCGGCGTCCCGACCGGGAATCCCGTTTGCGATCCATTCGGGAGGACGCTCTCCTGCACGCCGACGTTCCCGAAAATCTGGAAATTCTCTTCGGCCGAAAGGACCGTTCCCCAGGGTGTATGGCCACCCGAGCAGTTCGCGAACGTGCCGATGATGCGGTTGCCAAGCCCATCTGCGTTGACGCCCGCGAACACATCGGTTGCCCCCGGGCCGGTGCCTTCGAGGTAACCCATGTCGCCTTTCTGGTGCGGCATGTTTCCCCAAGCCGTCGGGAGGCCGCGCGAGGTATTGAGCGCCAAACCGGACAACCCATGGTAGCGGCGGTTGCGCGGATCCTTGACCACCTCAAAGCGTCCGTGCGATCGTGGGCGGCGGATGCGCACGACACTACCGCCGACGTTGTAGAGGATCTCGCCAAGCAACAGCCGCTGGTCGTTCGCCGACATGCCGATGAACCCGGTTGCCGGCAACGCGGGGAGCGCGAAGCCGACATACTGCTTGAACCCGTCACCCAACGCCTGCAGGCCCGCGTCCGCCGTCGCATGCACCGAGAAGGGGTAGGAGGTGTATTCGTGGTTAACCCACAGCAGTCCATCGCGATCGCCAGATTCCGCAATGAAGGCGGTGAAGTCGTGGTTGTAGCCGACGTAATCATCGGCATCCGGAAACGGGCGGTCACCCCACGCCACGATCACATAGCGTTCGAACTCAGGCGGAACGATCACGTCGTCGACAACGGTATAGTTGCCGAGTTGCGCGGTCGGGCTCGCGTTGACGAGCGTCCCCGTGTCCACCCCGGTGCCGAGAAAGCTCTTGCGGTCGGTGTAGATGTTCAGTGGATGCGGGACACGCACGGGCGTAAATGAAATACCCGCGCGACGGAGCGAGCCCGCCTCGGCCGACGCGGTTCCCGCAGGCAGGATCGACCCGACGGTGACAGTCGTGGCGGCGCCGCCGACAAATGCCAGGAACTCGCGCCGGGAAATTGTCGAGGCATCGTCAAAATCGTCCTGCTCAAACGACACGGCGGAATCACGCGTGTCTTCGGTCGGTGAAATCACTGGGTTCTCTCCTCTGTTCGCATAAATGGCGGATTCAATGGGAGTGGGTCGCCGACCTCAGCGGCGACTGCGCTCGTGGATGACGCTGGATCTATTCTGAGAACCGGAGGTTGCGGTTCAATGACACGCCGGTTGCGCTGATCAAAAAATAGGGGTGCCATCAACGAGCCGCGGTGTTTTACTGGACAGGATGTTTCGTGCGATCGTCTTGCAACCAAGCGGTCAATCGAACGGGCGAGCGCTGGATGTAAGAGTCGGTCGCGCCGTGACGTCAGGCAAGAATGGCGGCGATGCGGCCAATCGACCAGAACGCTGCGAAACTGCCGATGGCATAGAGCGTAGGTGCACGTGCAATGGCGGATCTAGGCCAGCCAGCCAACGCTTTGTAAATGATGTAGGCGACGGCCACTACCAGCAACTGACCCAGCTCGACACCGACGTTGAAAGTCAGCAGCGCGGCCGCGAGGTGATTCTCCGGCAAACCAAACTGCTGCAGCGCTCCGGCAAACCCGAGTCCGTGCACCAGCCCGAATAGGAAGGCCACCAGCGCCGGCCAGCGCCGCGCGAGTGTCGTCTCCTTGCGCAGCGCTTCGCCGGCCACCAGCATGATCGACAGCGCGATCGTCGCCTCGACCGGGGGCGAACGCAAGGTCAGCCAACCGAGCACACTCAGCGCGAGCGTCAGGCTGTGCGCGAGCGTGAATGCGGTAATGGTCCAGACCAGCCTTTGCTTGAAGCCGACCAGGAACAAGAGGGCGATGACGAACAGCAAATGGTCGTATCCGGAGAGGATGTGCTCGATGCCAAGCACCGTGTAGGCCGAGGCGATCTCGCCTATCGCACGGGGGTCGTCGGCGGCGCCAAACAGTTGCACAATCGGCTGGCCGGACGTCAACGTGTACACCCTCGTCTGGCCATCGAGCCAGTGGATCTTCACGATCACGGCCGAGAAACGCTTGCCTACCCCCTGCATGCCGAGCGATCCGCGCAAGCCATCTTCGCCGCAGCGCACGAAGTCACCATCTTCGCGGCAGTTCTCGGGCCACAGCGGCCGCAGGGCATTGTCGCCGGCCCGGTTGCCCGCGGTCCATTGCCAGGCGAATTCGCCCGATCGCACCTGGCGCAACTCCAGTTCGGCCATGCTCATCTCGTGGGCCGTCGCCGGCATCACGGCCACCGCCAGCAGCGCGAAGAGCGCGAGCAGCATGCGACGTATCAGCCAAGACCACATCCGCCGGCTCCTCACGGCGTTCCCGCCTCGACCTTGACGGTGTACTTCTTGGCCAGGGTGCGAACCGCGTCGGTGCGCTGCAGGGCCATGACGGCGTCGGTCCAGTCCTGCATCACGACGCCGCGCAGCGCTTCGTACAATGCCGCCTTGGGCGGCGTGGTGCCCTCCAGCCGCATGACGCGCCAGACATCGCGATGCCGTAGCGCCCGCCACTCACCCACGGGCAAGACTTCGAGCGCCTGGCTGAACTCGGCACCATAGCTCTGCATGATGTTGGCGTGCGGTCGCCCTTTGAACACGCGCAGGCCGGCCTGCGTGTCGCCCGGTGCGCCGGCATTCAGCGCCGCAGCGAAGACGTGCGCCGACTTCTCGGAGCTGTCGCCGGCGATGACCGCTTCCAGAAAATCGTAGCGCCCCGGCTCGTCGTACTTGGCGCGGTTCTTCTCGAACCATTCGCGCAGTTTTGTGTCGTCTACCGGCGGCAACTTCAAGCCGGCGTTGATCATCGAGAGCGCCTTGAAAATCACGCGGTCCTTGATCGCCTTGTCGCCCTTGTCCATCTGCAGCGCGAGGCCCTCGCGGTAGAGCACCTCGTTGTCGAGCCAGACCCTGCGCATCGCGTAGAGCTCCTCGGCGTTCGGCTCGCGGCCGCGGGCGTCCTTGAAGACCTTGAGCGCCTCCTTGTCGACGGCTTCGTCGACGACGATCACGCGCAGGTCGTTAGCCCCGCCGCTAACGAAGTGGTCGAGGCCGAAGAGCAGGCCGCCGAGCAGAATGAAGTGCAACAGCGGCTCGCGCAACCAGCTCGGCCAGGCGCGCGATGCCGCTCGGGTGGCCTCCTGGGCGCGAGAGGACTTGGGATCGGCAGCGTCGGGGAAAGCGGAAGGGAGTGCGGACATCGCGGTGAGGCGTTCAGTAAAAAAACCGGAAAAAGGACGGGCGCCGCACGTTGCCGCGCGGCGCCCAGTGGAGGCTAATCAGCCGATTACTTGACGCCGGCCACCACGGTGGAGCCTTTCACCTCGATGAAGATCGGGTTGGAGTAAAACCACAGGTCCGCCCACGCAGCCACGTCGAAGCCCACCATGCGCTGTCCGTTCACCACCGGCAGGTGATTGGGGCAGCCGTCGATCTTGGGTTGATTGACGCCGGTGTACGGCACGCCGTTGGCCGGCACGTTGGCGCCCACGGTGGTGCACGGAATGCGCAGCATCGAATTGGTCGGGAACTCGACCGCGGTTGTCGTCTTGGCCAAAATCTCGCCCGTGTTGGTCCACAGGTCCGACAGCGGGTTGCCCGCGGCGTCGGTTTCGTAGGGGACTGACGGCGGCATGTTGGTGCCACGCAAACGCACATACTGCGACGCCCTCAACCCGCTGATGCGAAAGGTCATGCGCTTGAACTCTGCATCGCGCGGCACGGTGGACCAGGTCGCTTTATTGAAGGTCTTGATGACCGCCGCCGTCTCGTTCTTCGCGGCGGCTGGCACGGCGGCCAGCGAACGCAATTGCTGCGGGTTGTTCATGTCGACCCAGTCGTCGGGCCACGCGCCTGCGTAGTCGGAAGCGCCCGGGCTCTTGAAGCCTGTGACCATTCCTCCGATTACATCGACATGGTCGAGTACCGGCTCGTCCATCGGCTGCACGATGCCAATCTGCGCCAGCGAGGGGTTAGGGAAACTGTACGGCGAGTAGCTCTTGCCCGCCGGGTCACGCACGACGATCGAGACAATCACGTCGGCGCCCCTCGGCACGACGAGCTTCTCGCCCATGGTGGCGCAGCCCTTGACGTCGATGTCGGTATTTTTGCGCGCGGCGGTGGTCGCCAGCGCACGCACCGCCGCGGCGCTGCGGCCTTTCTTGCCGTCGTCGTCGTCGTCGCGCTCGTCGTCGTCACGGCTGCGGTCCGGGTTGGCAACGCAGGCGACGAAGGCGAGCCGGTCGATGAGCTGGCCGCTGTCGGTCCAGTTGTTGCCGGTACGCAGGCCGTCGACGATTGCCTGCGGTGTGACGCGCTTACCCTCGTGGCGTACCATCGCAAAGTTGCGCTGGTACTCGCCGGGCCAGAAGTCGTTGTCGCTGCGGCGGTCGTCGCTGCCGAACGCGCCGCGCGAATGCCAGTCGGAACTGGCAAAGAACCACCAGTTGCGGCCTTCACCCAGCAGCGCATCCCACACGCCGCCGACCTGCGCTGCGTAGACGCCGGTGCCGCCGTACGTGGTGCCGCCCACGGAGTCGAGGCGGTTGATGGCGGGGGCGGGGCCGAAGTTGTTGCGGCGCAGGTTGTATTCGCCGCGGCGGTCCGAAGCACCGTGGCCAGGCTGGCTCTCGAAGCCGAACGCGACCCGCGGCGCCGCGTTGTTCAAGTTACGCAGGTGCTCGATGTTGAAGCCGTTGTTGCCTGCGCTGTTGAACGGACCGGCGCGCTCAAGGTGGGTGGGGATGTAGTAGCTGCCATTCGGATGCAAGGCCGCCATCCACTTTACTGCTTCGACCGTCTTGGTATGGCCGAGCTCGCCGTTCGCACCGTTGAGCTTGGCGGCGCCGGCGTTCCAGTCGGTGCTGGCGGCGTTCAGGCTGCCGGGCACGGAGCAATCGTAGTTGTTGCCGACACCGGTGTTGACGTTGCCGGGCTGGGTTGTCGTGTTGCCGCGGCTGGTGTCATTGGTTGCGCGGTCGAAACAGTAAGTCCACTTGGCGAGCGCGTCGGCATTACCCAGCGGGGTGTAGCCCGGCATAGTGGGCAGGGGCCTCCTGAAGATCGCGGACGGCACCTGGCCGCTGATCACCGACATCGAGGTGTGCTCATGCCCGGCGACCACCGACTCCAGGCCCATGAAGATCGGCTCGTTGCGCAGCGCCGAGAGGTATTCGAGCACCGGGTACTGGTAGGACTGAATCGACTGCCAGCGCCACATATTCGGATTGGCGGCGGTGCCGGAAAGGTTGCCCTTGACGGCAGCGGCGCCGATGCTCTGGGCCCAGGTGGTCTGCGGACCGTTGTACTGCGACACCGCAGGCGGCGTCGCGGTATTGAAGGGCGTCGGGCCGGTGATGAACGGGTAAGCCGGCGTGGCGAGGCTCGCGTCCTCGACGAGCGTGCAGTTGCGGTTCCCGGTGCCGCCGTGGCCGGCTTGCACGAACCAGTCGAGGCCCCAGGGGGTCTCGGTGTTGCGGTCCATCGACTTCTTGACCTTCTTCTGCAGCGAGGTCGAGCCGTCGGAGCAGGTGCTGTGGTTGTGGACGTCCCCGGCGAGGTAGGTTCCGCGCGCTTTATTGTTGTCAGCGGCGTTCGTGGTGCTGGCGGGGGTGATCATTGCATAGGCGCCGAATGCCGAGGCGACGGCCACGGCAATCCTGGTCTTGCTCATTCTTATCCTCATCGAGAATCCTTTGATCGGGCTAGAGCGCGGTTGAGAGGTGTTCTGGTTGTCGGGCGTCTCAGGGCGTTACACACGCAACCGCGGCGGCTGCGTGTGTAACGCAAAAACGAGGCTAGCAGCGGCTCATGACCGTTCGAAGACACACACAATTCTTGACACCGCCATGCAGACCTGCGCGCCCCTCGTAAGTGAGCCGGTCACGAAACTGTCATCGTTGCTTGTGTAAGGTGCAGGGTTTCTCTTACGCGTCGTGTACCCGAACAAAGTGCCAGCCACGCCTGAAATCATCGGACTGTTCCCCACGCCTTTCATGCGCGTGCCGGGCGCCTTGAGTCGCGCACTGGTGAGCGGCTTGGTCGAGCACTTCAGCACCACTGCCGATCAAGAAAACAACGCCTCCCCCAATCTGTCGCACACCGCCATGCTGCGCCCCGGCGACAGCCCGCTTCTCGTCGATGCCGCGACGGTCATCACGCCCCTCCTGACGGAATTTGGCGCAGCGCTGTTCGGCGAGCGCCTGGGCTGGTCGTTGAAGGAGATGTGGGTCAATGTGCTCGACACCGGCGGTCGCCAGGCGATGCACAATCACGCCAACAGCTTCATCTCCGGCGTTGTGTATCTCACGCCCACCCATCCGGACGCCCGGACGGTATTCATGAAGGCCCCTGGCGGCGTCGAGTTCTCGTTCAAGAACGATCACGCCGACGTGGTCACTGGACCCTACAACGCTGATAAATGGATCGGTCCCGAACCACATCCGGGCGACGTCGTGTTGTTCCCGAGCTATCTCATGCACGCGGTGCCGACAAATCCGGGCGAGCGCCGCATCACCATGTCCTTCAACGCCATTCCGATCGCCTTGAACTCCTGGGGCTATCGGATCGCATTCAGCGGTTGACGAGGGACACGCCATGGTGCCGACATCGGTTGCCGGTTTGACGCCAGTGACGCGGTCCGTTGGAGCGCACCGGCACCTCACGCTCGGCCTGATGATGGCTTCGGGCTTCGCCGCTCTTGGCTACCAGATCGTCTGGACGCAACAGAGCGCGCTATGGCTCGGACACGAATCGGCGGCCGTGTTTGCCGTCGTGGCTGCTTTCTTCGGTGGTCTGTCGCTTGGCGCGCTGATGCTTGGCCCGCGCATCGATCGCAGCGCCCACCCGGCTCGCTGGTATGCGACCTGCGAGGCCGTGATCGGCTTGTGGAGCGCAGCGCTCGCGCTCCTCATGACCTCGGTGACCGGATGGCTCCTCGATCTCACCGGGGCGCAACCTTCGCCGGCGTGGCAATGGACCGTGGCGTTCTGCGGCATCTTTCTCCTACTGCTACCCGCAACAGCCTCGATGGGCGCAACGCTGCCCGCGATGGAGCGCGCCCTCACGCAGGGACATCACCATGGATCGAGCATCGCGGCAGTGTATGCAGGGAATACCTTCGGCGCCGTGCTAGGCGTGCTGGCGGCCGCGTTCTGGCTCGTGCCGGAATTCGGCCTGGTGCGCACTGCGGCGGTCTGCATGGTGCTCAACCTGCTGTGCGCCGCCGTGGCGCTGAAGCTCTTCGCCGGCCCGACAACCGTCGCGTCCACGTCGACGCAATCGGTTTCGCCTCACGTCCTGCCACTACTGGCTGCCACGGGGCTCCTGGGGATCGGCTATGAGGTGCTGGTCGTCCGGGTGCTGAGTCAGGTCGCCGAGAACACTGTCTACACTTTCGCGATATTACTGGCGGTGTACCTCGTCGGCACCGCACTCGGCGCAGCCGCATACCAGAAGTGGCTGTCCGACACGAACGATCCTGAGCGCCTGCGTGACCGCCTCTTGCGTGGTCTGGCTGCCGCCTGCCTGGTCGGCACGCTGAGTCTGGCGGGCGCGCAGGCAATTAAAGGGGTCATGCTGCAGGCGCTGGAACCCAGCCTCGCCGCCGCGCTGGTCGCCGAGGCCGCGCTCGGCATCACGGCGTTCCTGCTGCCGACCGTCATCATGGGCGCTTTATTCAGCCATCTCTGCACGATGGCGCGCAGAGACGGGATTGGTTTCGGACGCGCACTTGGCGTCAACACGCTTGGCGCGACGGCCGCGCCAATCGTATTCGGATTGCTGCTCGTTCCTGGGCTCGGTCCCCGGCTGGCGCTGCTCCTCGTCGCGGCGGGCTATCTCGTCCTGTCCATGTCCGCGATGCGTCGTATGGGCTCGACGCTAACTTTCTGGATGACGGGCGCCGCGACGCTCGCGCTATCGATATGGGGGCCCGCGCTGACATTCGTGGAGGCTCCCCAAGGCGGCCGCATCATCAGTCATCACGAGGGCGCGATGGCCGCCGTAAGCATCGTGGAAGACGCCAACGGTGTCGCGTTCCTGCACATCAACAACCGGCAGGCGGAAGGCAGCAGCGGCACCCTGCTCGCCGACGCGCGGCAGGCACTGCTGCCGCTCCTCTTGCATCCCTCGCCGCACCGTGCGCTGTTCCTCGGGCTTGGCACCGGCGTCACCGCTTCCGCGGCCGCCGAAGACCCACTGCTTGAGGTCGACGCCGTCGAGCTGCTGCCTGAGGTCATCGATGCTTCGGCCTACTTCAGACGCGCGTTCGAGCACAACGGGCCGAACCCTCGGCTGCATCTATTGACCGCCGACGCGCGACGATTCGTGCGCGCCACCCCTACGCGCTACGATCTCATCGTGTCCGACAATTTCCACCCGGCGCGTAGCGGGTCGGGCGCGCTCTACACAGTCGAGCATTTCGAGGCCGTCCGCGCCCGGCTCGCCGAAGGGGGACTGTTCTGCCAATGGCTCCCCTTGCATCAGCTCGATCTCCAGACCCTGCGCAGCATCGTGCGTGCGTTCGTTACCGTCTATCCGCGCGGTTGGGCGATGCTCGCCACCAACAGCCTGGAGACGCCCGTCCTCGGACTCGTCACCCGCAGGGACGGCGAAGTCTTCGAGGTCGGGCAAGTGCGTGCGCGATTGGCCGGCATCGCGACGCCTCGCCGTCCCGCCGAGTTCGGGATCACGGACGACCTCGCCCTGCTGGGCAGCTTCATCGCCGGTCCGCGTAGCCTCGTTCATTTCGCCGGTGAAGCGCCCATCAACACCGACGACCACCCTTTGGTTGCCTATCGGGCGCCGCGGATCACGTATGTTCCCGATGCGAGGGCGCGCGACCGGCTCATCGCCCTGCTTCGAGAGGTCAAGATCAGTCCCGACGAAATCGTCGCGGTGCCACCGGACGACCATTGGCCATCGCGGCTGTCGGCGTACTGGTCGGCCCGCAATCGCTTCATCGAAGCGGGCCGCGATGTGCAACCGACACTTGATGTGCGCCGCATGCTGGCGCAGGTGCAAGAACCCCTCCTGTCGGTGCTTCGCACCAGTCCGGACTTTCGCCCCGCATACGACCCGCTGCTGCGGATGGCCGTCGCCCTCGGACGCATTGATGCTGCTGCCTCCCGGGCACTGCTGGCCGAACTGCGGGACTTACAGCCTTCCTGGCCGGAAGCCGCGCAAGCTTTGCATGATCTCTTTGGAGGAGGCCGGTGACGCGGTCTATCGCCATTGCCATGGTCTGCGTTCTGCAAGGTGTGGCGGCGACGGTTGGAATGCATGCCGCGCAAGCGCAGGGGAAATCGGATTGCGAAACGGCGGTCCCCGGTCGTGTGACCCGAGAGATCGAGTGCCGCCTGAATCCTTCCGAAGGCATGCAGCGCTTGCGCTTCACGGCCCATTTCTCCGGAAGTCACGATGACACCACCGCCGCGATGGCAGCGATGCTCGACGGCATGCCGGTCGCCTGCGAGGATGGCAGCAAGACGCGTACCGGGGGCGAAGACGGAGACGTCAGCCTGGAATGCAGGCTTTCGGTCAAGGGGTTGCCGGATGCGAAACAGGTGCTCAGAATGAAGCTGCGATGGCACCACGCCGAGTACACCGGATTCGAATTCGATTCGGACTGACGCCCGAACGCTTTCAGAATTTCGCGCGGCGGCGAATTACACCATCGGCACCCTCCCCGCCTTCTGGTCGTTCGGACGTGTCAACGACCCCTTTCCAGAGGTGCCGCTTACTTCGCGTTGATCAGCTCCGGAACCCTGAGCAGAATCATCTCATTCGGTTCGTTCTTGCCGAACTCGCGGGCTTGCGAGACCAGTAGATTGTTATCGTTGAGCACCACGATGTGCTCGGCGTCGACGATATCGATCCCCTCGATGCACCAATGCGGAAAGGCGAATTTGCCGTTCGCACCGCCCAATCGGGCAACGCGCTTTGGGTCGGCGATGTCGAGAAGATCGATATAACCGACCTTGCGCACGAAGCCGTTGGCGTCCGGCTTCGACATATCGATCTTGTAGACGCGCTTGAATCGCGCCGGCACATTGAAGCAATCGGCACGGGCCGGCCCATTGCAGGCCAGTTCCGGAACACCCTCACCGTTGTCGCGCTCGATGACCAGCGCCGTGTCGCGATCGATCATGTTGAGATCGCCGATGTTGTTGCCGTTCACTTCGAGATGATAGCGAAACGAGCGGCCGGTATAAGCGCCCTCGCGAACATCGAACTCGAGGATGCGCAGCACCTCACGACCATCGTGCGCCTCCCAACCCTTTGCTTCGACATTCCAAAGCGGGCCTTCAAGCATCGGGTACAGAAACCGCCCGTCCGGCGAAGCGGCCATCCCCTCGAATCCGCGCGAACGTCGAGCGGCCGTGTTGAACTGGCCCGGCACTGACGGTGCGCTCACGGTGAAGTGGTCTGGCGATCGAACGAGCTGACCCTCGACCCGGGTCTCGAAAACGCCGGTCACTTTGCCGCTCGCGTCGGCACGGATCAAGTAGGGCCCGAACTCGTCACCGAACCAGAAATTGTCACCGATGATCTGCAACGACTCGATATCGAAATCAGCACCGGTGAGATAGCGCTTCGCGGTCGCCGAGTTCACGATATTGAAAGGTACAACGCTGTCCGGATCATGCAAGAAGATCGTGCTGAGAATGGCGATCTGCCCGGATTTCCAATCAGGTCGGACATGGTGGAACATCAGCATCGCGTCGGGCGAATTGGCCTTGCTGCCAAAGCCGTTGTCGGATGGAATCCACGCAGTACCGTCCTTGCGCCATTTGATGCCGGAGAAACCTTGAACCGGTTGGCCCTGAAACGGCGCACTCATGCCGGTCGATCGCGGCACCTTCGGGTCCGAGAGGAAAGCGACGCCGGGAATCGCACCCGGAGCGTCGCGCCGTCGTCCGTCGGCATGCAGATAGCGACCCGAGACCGCGAGGTTTGGCGGTGCGTCGACCGGCGGCTTGATGAAAGTCGCTGCATCGAGCAATGCGTGACCTTCAAGGGTCGCCGCAAATTGTCGAGGTTGGGCGGTGGCGGATGCAGCAAAGGTTGACGCGATCGTGAGAGACACGAGTAGCGCAGCAGCGTGATTATTCATCGTAAGCACCTTGGGAAGCGCCGACCGAGCCATCGCGCCCAGGCGGCGTGAACATGTTTTTGGTGTTGTTGCGAGAGGGGCTCCCTCGCATTCCATGGAAGCGTCATTCCCGCGAAGGCGGGAATCCAGCAGGTCGGTGTTGCTATTGAAATTCCTGGGCTCCCGCCTTCGCGGGAGCGACAAGTGAAGTTCAACAAACGGCTACAGCTCGTTCAGCTTGTTGCGCGGGATCATCTTCCAGATCGACGCTGCGCCATCGCGCGGGATTTCAATCCGATAGACCTCATCGTTGCTTTGGCCAATGGACTTCGCGCCCTCTTCGGGTGGAATGTCAATCAGCTTGGCGACTAAAAGCGGGTTGATCCCGCCGTGTGCAACGATCAGGACGGCACCACCCTCCTTATGGCGGTCACGAATCTTGCGTAAGGCGGCATCGGCACGCCTTGCCTGCGCCTCGAGGGTTTCGCCCCCATCCATGTCGTCCTTCAAGGTGAGCCGGCGCTTGTTCCAGTCGGCGAGGATTGCGGGGTCCCGCTCGTTCGCGCCTTCGAACTTCCCATAATGACGCTCGCGCAACTCGTCCATTGGTGTAATCGGCGAACGCCCTTCGAAGGCGGTCGCAGTTTGACGTGCACGCTGAAGGGTGCTGACATACACCGCGTCGATCTTGATATTGGCGAGCAGCGCTCCCAATGCACCGGCCTGCTCGCGACCGACGGTATTCAAGGGATTGTCGGTTGATCCTTGAATGCGGCCCTCCCGGTTCCATTCGGTTTGGCCGTGGCGCGCGACGTAGACGGTGAGCTGGGCGAACACAAGACTAGGCGACAGCGTGGCGCAGGCGAGAAAAAACGCGGCGATCTGACGCACTTTGCGCGGGTACGTGCCGTAGATACTGCCCATCTGTTGCTCCCATAGGTCTCGCGGAAAATACCGCAACAGGTATTTGCAACACCCATATGACGGGAGGATGACAGGGGCGCTCATGCGAGATCACGAGGCGCGTATTCACTTTGACGTTGGATGTCGGTCCCCTGCGCGAGCGTAGGCTCCTCAATTGGACGCTCCGCTATTGGACGCACCCTTGCTCGACGGCGCCGGCCGACCACCCAGTAATCAAACTGTCATATTTCAAAAGTAGGCTCGCTTCTCTGCTTGGCTCCGTGCCCCATCGAGAGCCTGCCGGCTTCAAACAAAAGGAGGCTCCACATGAAGGCTCGGTCGCTGCTGTCGGCAGTCTGTTCGGGACTGCTCTTGATTTCGGTCATGTCTCCCATGGCCTCGGCGCAGGACAAGGTGCGCCTCATCGGTTCAGGGGCGAGTTTCCCGTTCCCGATCTATGCCGCGTGGTTCAAGGAATTCAGCAAGGTCTCGAACGGCATCACCGTCGACTACCAATCGAAGGGGAGCGGTGCGGGAATCCAGGATCTCATCAACAAGACCGTCGATTTCGCTGCGAGCGATTCGGCCATGACCGACGAGCAAATCGCGAAGGTCCCGCAGGGCGTGCAGTTGCTGCCGATGACCGCCGGCGAAATCGTCCTGGCCTACAACCTCCCAGGGGTGAAGGATCTGCGCTTGCCGCGCGATGTGTACGTCTCGATGTTCCTCGGCAAGATCACGAAATGGAATGATCCGAAGATTGCCGCCGCTAACCCGTCGGCCAAGCTGCCCGACATGCCGATCACCATCGTCCGTCGCGCCGATAGCAGCGGCACGACATTCGTGTTCACGAATCACCTCAGCGCGATCAGCCCCGAGTGGAAGCAAGGGCCCGGCGCGGGCAACACAGTCAACTGGCCGCAGAGCGACAAGATCATAGCCTCCCCCAAGAACGATGGGGTGACCGCGACCGTCAAACAGACCAAGGGCGCGATCGGGTACATCGAGTACAGCTTCGCGAAGCTCTCGAAGGCCGAAGTCGCACTGATCGAGAACAAGGCCGGCAAGTACGTCGCCCCGGGCGGCGAAGGCGGTATCCAGGCGCTCGCGAACGCGAAGTTGCCGGCAGACATGCGCTTATGGCTCACCGATCCCGAGGGCGACAAAGCCTATCCGATCGCGACCTATACCTGGATGATGTTCTACAAGAAGTACGACGATCCGAAGAAGAGCGCCGCGATCCACAAGATGATCGAGTACTGCCTCACCGAAGGACAAAAGGTGAGCGACAAGATGGGGTATCTGCCGCTGCCCCAAAACGTCGTGGCCGAAGTGCGCAAGGCAACTTCGAACATCAACTAGGAATCTGCGCGGCGGACCGCGCAGATTCCTGATGGCTGACGCAAAGCGGGGTGAATACGTGAACACAGCGAACGGCCGGCACCGGTCAATTGGGCTACGCAGGGCATCGATCGTCTATGCAATTGCGTCTGCCCAGAGGACTCTGGGCGGTGGGCCGCGCAGAGTCCTGACGTGAGCACACTTTTCGGACCTGCGGCGGCCGGATCGGTATCGGCGCCACCCACCCCGCTCGACTATTTCGTCGATCGCCTGTTTCGCGGCTTGGCGGTTGCCGGCGCCCTGCTCATCCTGTTGCTGCTGGCGCTCATTCTTTGGGAAATCGGCGGAAAAGCCATGCCCGGCATCCGTGAGCACGGTTTGGCTCCCCTTATGTCCTCAACCTGGGATGTCAACGCGGGCAAGTTCGGGATCTTGCCGGCCATCTGGGGCACGCTCTACAGCTCGTTCCTCGCTTTGCTCATCGGCGGGGCGTTCGGCGTCGTCATGGCGATCTTTCTCACGCAGGATTTTCTCCCGCCCCATCTTGCCCAGGTGTTTCGCACCATCGTCGAGTTGCTCGCGGCGATCCCGAGCGTCGTGTACGGATTGTGGGGCATCTTCGTGGTGGTGCCGGCAATACACCCGATCGCCGATTGGCTCCACGAGAATCTTGGCGGCATTCCGTTCTTCGGTACGTCGCTCAGCGGGCCCGGCATGCTACCCGCCGCACTAGTGCTCGCGATTATGATCCTGCCCACCGTCGCCGCCGTGTCGCAGGATGCGCTGCGCCAGGTCCCCTACAAAGTAAAGGAAGCGGCCTACGGAATGGGCACGACGCGTTGGGAGGCGATCCTGCGCGTGTTGCTGCCCGCGGCGCGCAACGGCATCTTCGGCGCACTCGTCCTTGGGTTCGGCCGTGCGCTCGGCGAAACGATGGCGCTTGCAATGCTGGTGGGTAACGCCAATCAGATCAGTCTTTCCCTTTTCTCGCCGGCCAATACGCTCGCGGCGCTCCTTGCACTCAATTTTCCCGAGGCAGGGCAGCGCGAGATCCCGGTTCTCATGTACGCCGCCCTCGTGCTGC